>JAVFAO010000060.1:0-24508 GCA_034002465.1 Myxococcota bacterium | reverse complement strand
TACTCGCCCTGCAAGTCCGCGATGGGGGTGAGCGCGGCGACGCTACCCCAAGAGGACCACGCGCCGCGTTCGGGCGTGAACGAGATCCCTCCACCTCGAGCGTGCTGCAGCTCCTCTTTACTGAGCAGTCCAGCTTTGACCAGGGTCTCCACCGATTCGGGGCGTTTGCCTTCGAGCCAACCGTAGAGCAGGGCCGCGCAGTTGATGGCGAGCAGCTCGGACCGGGCGGCCATGCGCCGCGCCTCGAGGATCTTCAGCCGAGGGCCGACGGTCTTGGCGACGAGGGCGTCGCCGATGAAGAGGTAGCCGTCCTCGGTGTCGGTGCCGAAGGGGTAGCGCGCGCGTAGGTATCTGAAGTCGCCTGCCTCGGCGAGGGAGGGGAGCTTCTTGTCGGCGACCAGGATGAAGCGCTCGATGGCTTTTGCGCTGTTGGACAGGATGAGGACCTCGCCGAGCTCGACGCGGTATTGTCTGATGGCGCCGTCGGTGGTTTCGAGCAGTCTCACCTGACGTCCGGCGAGCTCGAGGCTGCGCTCGGCGGCGTCGGGGCGAGCTTTTCTTGCGTTGGCCTCGTGTTCGGCGAGGGCCGCTGTGAGGAGCTCGCGGGAGGCGACCCGGAAGAGCAAGCTGACGTCGGTGCCTTCGCGCACGAAGGGGTCGCCGACGACGAGGGCGACACCGTTGGCGGCGAGGTGCCCGAGCTTCTCTGAGAGGGCGCTGCGTTCGACGGCGAGCTGCTGTTGGTAGCGTTCGACGAAGTGTGGGTGTCCGGCGCGTCCTTCGACGGCTTGCGACAGTGGGGCGAGCCACTCGTCGAGCTCGGAGGCGGTCTTGACGAAGCTGCGCAGGTCATGGAAGTGGAGGTAGAGCATGTCCTGGGGTACCGAGGCGGCGAGAAACTCGATGACCGGCGTGCTGCCGAGCTCGGTGATCATCTGCTCCCAGGGGTGTTCGGCGAGGGCGACGCCTTGGATATCGGCGAAGGGGACGGGTTCGCCTGCGGTGGCGTTGGTGCTGCTGAGCTGGAGTCCGCGGTCGATCTGCAGGGCCTCGTCGATGGACTGCATTCCTGTATACAGATCCATGAGGCTGTCGAGGTCACTGGCGCGTTGATTGAGGTTATTTCGGCCGCCCAGCAGGCTCAGCCGACCCGAGGCGAAGGCGTCGAAGGGGGTGGAGGGATGGCGCTGCCCGAACCAGCGGGAGAGGGCGGCGAAGAAGGAGCTCTGCAGTCCTTGATCGGTGCTGGCCTTGGTGGTGTTGACGATGAGGGGGGTGTGCTCGACTGGGCTCCAGCGCTCCCAGGAGGTCGAGGCGTAGAGGTCGAGCTCGAGGCGCTCTGGGAGGGTGCCGGAGACCAGGCGCACGAGGATGCGCGAATTGTCGGGTACGGCGAAGACATGGGTATCGGAGCGCGGGTTGATGTGGAATACGCTCGAGGCGTTGTGGTCGAAGGACAGGTAGCAGTGGTCCTGGCTGCAGAAGCTGGCGCTGGCTTCGACTTGGACCGCGTCTTTGTGCTGCAGGGCTGGGGTTGTGAGCTTGCGCTCGAGCAGCGGTGCTTCATCCACGCTAGGGATTGGAGCGCCGTCACTTTGCCTCGTGAGGTCCTCCGCCAGGGAAGCGTCCTTGTGAGGCTGTGCTTGCACGGACGCCTCGTTGTTGCCTGCCTGCTGAGGGTTCTGATCGGCGAGTTTGGGAGGAGTTTTGACCCCGGGAGGATCGCAGGCCATGCCCAGGACCAAGATGAGGCAGAGGAGGGGGAGAGTGGTTTTCATGGAGCGCTCCGAATGAAGTGGGATGGTGCGAGTCCTGCTTCGCGCTGCGCACTGTTTGACGCGTCCCTGTTGCGCTAGGGCCTAGCGTTTTGGCGGGGACGCGCCGTCGTGCCGCGCCTGCTTGTTTGCTCTTGCGCAAGACCTGGGCCGGGTTGTGCCGCAGCGGCCAACAGAGCGGGTGCCCTCGCAGTACTGGTCAATGGGGGAGCGGCTGAGCGCAATCGGTGATCGAGTGGGCGCAATCGATGAACGAGTGGGCGCAATCGATGAACGAGTGGCCGCAATTGGCGATCGAGTGCTCGTACAACGGTGATCGAGTGCCCGTACAACGGTGATCGAGTGCTCGTACAATGGTGATCGAGTGCTCGTACAACGGTGATCGAGTGCTCGTACAACGGTGATCGACTGGGCGCAAATGGTGATCGAGTGCTCGCACAACGGTGATCGACTGGGCACAAACGGTGATCGAGTGCTCGTACAACGGTGATCGACTGGGCGCAAACGGTGATCGAGCCAGCGGTGCCAAACCTTCAGCCCGTGAACCTCGTCGGAAGGCGCAGACCACAACGTGGGGCAGGCTTTCCAGCCTGCCGACCGCGACTTTGGCAGAGGCAACTGACAGCGTCCGTGAGCATCGGCACCTCTCGTCTGGGCAATCGGCTGGTGTTGGGGCAAAGTGCCCCGAGGCAGAAATGCGGCTGCTCAGTCACTGTTCCGTAGCGCCTCGACTTCTCTCAGAGCGCTCAGCGCCACGTCTTCGAGCTTGGCTTTGAGGGCAAGCCCCGCCTGATGCTCGAGCAGGGCGATGCGGCGCTCGACGTGGTCCACGGGCAGCTCGACCAGGGTCTGGATGTTTTCGACGATCGCTTCATTGTACCAGGAGCGCAGGCTGTGCAGCTCGGCGAGCTGCACGCGCTGCTCTTCGGTGAAAGCATCGCTGTCCTTCTCCTTGCGACGGCGACCTGAGACGAAGCCCATCACCTCGCGCAGATTGGACCAATCCAGGGAGCCTGTCGAGCGCTGCAGCGAGGACTGTCGCTCGAGTTGGACCACCGCTTCGCAGGCCACCTTGGCGTGCCGACCAAAGCTCGACCAGATGCGTTCGAGCGCTTCGATCAGATGGGCCCGCAGCGCGTGATCCTTGGGCCACTGTCGCTCGAACTCAGGATACAGTTGCCGCCAGTCGCTGGGGATCGTGCGTACTGGCCAAAACAGTTGGGCGAGTACGGCCACGAGGGTTGGGAGTGAGGCTCCCGAAAGCATGAAGGGCAGGAAAGGAGGCGTGTTCTGGGGCTCAGGCCCGAACACGCCAAGGGCCGTCAACACTCCCGCGCTGAGCATCCCTGCCATGGCGCCAATGAAGCCGGTGACCAGAATCCACCCCAGCCAGGGGCCAGGTGCCCAGGATACCGGCAGGTTCTTGCGTCGCAGCTGCCGTCGAAAGCGCCGCAGGAGCTGCTCGCGGGCCTCTTCATGCTTCTCTGAGCTGCGAGCGCCGTGCTGCTTGCGGAACTCTCGATAGCCCTCTATCTCGAGGGCATCGGGGGCGAGCTGTCTTCGCGCAGCTTCTGCTTCGAGCGCGGCCTCTGCCTCCTGAAATTGCGCCATCGCGCCTTCGCGGTGTCCCGTCGAGGCGAAGGCGAGCACGGCATATCGCCGCGCAAAGAGTGGAACGTAGAAGCTGCCTGGCGGCGCCCTCAGGCGGACGAGCTCGAGCGCCTTGTCGAGCAGGGCCGCCGCTTCTGTGTAGCGCTTGGCCAGATAGAGGCGGTAGGCACGCGCTTCCAGCAGTGGCAACAAGAACAGCGCTTGGCCGTGCTTCTCGAGCGCATCTGGGATTTCACTGTCCGAGAAGTAGGGGTCTTTGTCTCGAGAGGCGACGTATGCGCGCCAGTCCGGATCGAGCTTGGGCTTCTCGTGCCAGAGGCTGAGCAGGCTCTGCCTCACCACCCCCGCGAGCCAAGGATGCCGCGCCTGAGCGCGGGCGCGCAGGCTCAGCGCGACGACGAGCCAGACGGCATATGCCAAGACGACCGCGAGCACCCCATCCCCAAAGCTGGGCTGCGCCCAGCCCTGAGACTCGAGCAGCGAGAAGACGCCGTAGCCACCCCAGAAAAGAAAGGGGAGCAGCATGACCGGGGTGTAAAAGAGCGCAAAGGCCTCGGCAAAGTACCATCGGTCCATGCTGCGTAGCTGGCGCGCGTGTTTCCGAAGGAGACGAAGCAGCTGCGGTTGCTCGAGTTTGGCGACAGGGGAGGGCGTCGAGCCGGGGCTTCGTCGAATCTTCGAGCGCTTCACCTCAACGGGCGAAGCCTCGAGCAGGGAGCGCGCCCAGGCGCCTGCGTCCTGTGCCGATTGAAGCCGCTGCTCAGGGTCCGGCTCCAGCAGCGCCGCCAGCAGCTCGCGCAGCGGTTCGGACATGCTGACCTTTTCCTGCCAATGCTGGGGGCGGATCGGATCGACGAGCTCTGCTGGGTCTCTGCCGGAGAGCAGCGCCACCCCCAGCGCCCCCACGGCGTAGAGGTCGCTCGCCGGCGAGGCGATACCCCGTAGCTGCTCGGGCGCCATGTAGCCAAAGGTGCCTGCCACCGTGGAGCCGCCCTGCGCTGCGTCGCGAACGGCCTGCTGCACGGCGCCAAAATCGATGAGCACCAGGCGCCCGTCCTTGCGGCGCATGAGGTTGCTCGCCTTGATGTCGCGATGGATGACGGGAGGGCGTCGTGCGTGCAGGTAGCTGAGGATGTCGCAGAGCTCGGCCAGCGTTTTGATGACGTCGCGCTCATCGCCGCTGCCGAGCTCTAGGGTCTGGCCGTCGATGTATTCCTGAACCAGGTAGAAGCGCACCGCCCCGGCCCCCTCCACCACGACGTGATCGATGAACTTGGGGACGCCCTGATGGTCGAGTTTTCGCAGCACCGCCACCTCGCGCTCGAAGAGCTCGAGGGTCTTGACCGAGCGTGCGCGCCCGACCGAGAGCTCCTTGACGGCGACCTGCTTTCCCTGCGCGTCGACGGCGAGCCAGGTGTGTCCAAAGGAGCCCTCCCCGAGGATTTTTTGTAGTCTCCAGCGCTGCGCGATGCGGGTGGCTGCTTCGCAGCTCGGGCAGGTTTTCGATGCTTTGGGGAGCTCGGCTTGGCAGGCAGGGCAGAACATGGACTGTCCTCATCGACAAACAAGCGGCTCGTCAGAGCCAAGTGGGGACAGTGTAGGGTAGGCACCGCGTTGCGCAAGCCCCAGCCTGGTCGAGGTCCTCGAGGTCCTCGATATGGGGCTTTCAGCTCTTGCATTCAGGCATCGTATTCTCCATCTCTGAAGAAATCATCGCGGAGGCTGCTCGCTCGCAGCTGCCTCGAGCTCCCCGCCGCACCACGCCTCGAGGCACTGAGCGAGCAGTCGGGCGTCCCGAGGTGGCAGGCGCAGCGTGAAGCTGCCCTCGAAGGTGTCGAGGTGGAGCAGTGAGCGTTCTGGGCGCAGCCGCAGCGGCCGTACGACGATTCTTGGTCTGGCCAGGGTCCGCTCCTGAACGAACCAGCCTGGTGACAGGTGATAGCGCGTGTTGGTGCGCGAGAGCTCGAGCACGACCAGGGTCAACACCGGCAGGGCCAAGGCGATGGCGAGCCAGAAGGCAGAGTGGAGCGCCGCCACCGCCGAGGCCAGCCCCAGCGCCACTGCCAATGGCCAAAGCCCTGGCGGCAAATGGAGCAGCCGCTCTCTTCGCTGGAGTACCAAGACAGCGCTCTGTAGCTCCACCTGAAACAGCTCGGCGCAAGCAGGGAGCACGGCCTGGCGTTTGGCCTGCATCTCTGGGCTCTGCAAGGCCTGCAGGCGCTGCAGGTCCGCCACTGGGCGCAGCGCGAGCCAGAGGGCTTGGAGCGACTCACTGGAGATGAGCTGCGCTGTCGAGGGGGCAGACCCCTCTGGGGCTGCATCGCAGTAGCTGTAGCGACGCCCAGTGCGGTCCGAAAACGCGAGCGCTCGCCCCTCGGCTGCATCCTTTCCGAGCAGCCTCGTACTGACCCCTTCCACGTCGCTGGCGCGAAGCTCGGCGTGAGCACCCTCCTCGGCCTGGGGCAGCATGAAGAGCTCAGCGTTCTCGACCCAAACGCTCGCTTCGGCTGCTTGCAGTGGCCAGCGCTGGGCCTCATCGTTGAGCCGGAGCTCGTGCGCTGCTATGCCGTAGAAGCTTGCGATCGCTTGGGCCAGCCAGTCCGCCTCGCCTGCATCCTGCAGCACCACGAATGGGGGCGCCGTCGACCCCGCTTCGAGGACGATGGCTGTGCCGTTGCGGCCTCGCGACCGCCGCTGCGCTTTGAGCGTCTCATAGTCTCGAGAGAAGGCTCTGACCAGGACCTGCTCGAGCTCGGTTGCTCGAAGAACGTTGGGTCCAGACTGTAAGCGGACGCTGTCCAGCTTAAGGCTTCGAAGGCTCAACTTCCCTGCGAGGTGGACGAAGACCACGCTCAGCAGGGCGGCAAACGCAAAGCCCAGACCGTAGAGCCAGGCAGGGAGCTGTGGTACCGAAGGGAGCAGGGCCATGAGCAGTGCAGTGGCGGTGAGCACCGTCCCGAGGACCATGGGGGCCACCTTCAAGCGTTTGACCCAGAGACGCGTCTGCGCCGACGCTTCGATGCTCAGGCGCTCACCATCCCAAGAAACAGTTGCCCCCGAGGGCACCAGCGCCAGCCTCTGCACAGGTCCTGAAGGGCGCTGCTGCAGAGGAAACGACCAGCGTTCGCCTCCACTTGCTTGCATCGAAAAGCGGAGCGCCGAGAGAAGACACTGCAGCTCCTCCCAGCCGATGAGGACCGGCGTCGATGCGAAGTAGGGCAGGGTCGAAAGCGACAGCCAGTGCTGCGGTGGAGCCTTGGCCGCGACACACAGGCTCTTGGTCTCCTCTTCTCCCCGTTGACGACACTCGAGGATGAGCTGCTGTGCGCTGTCGTCCCGCGACAGGAAGGCGTCGAAAGGGGCGCTGAGCTCGATGCGCGTCCGCTCTTCCCCCAGTGTCCAGGTGAGGCCCGTGGCGTCGAGCGCGATGCGACCGTGCGGGTTGCAAACCATGGAGCAGGGCATGGGCTGCTGGGGCTCGGGCAGAAAATCGCAGACGGGAGTGGTGTCGCTGTGGTCATTCATGAACGTCGTCCTCATCCCTCCGACGCTTTGGCTGAAGTCCACCAGGCCTCAATCAGCTCGCTGAGGAAGGCGCCGTGTTTCGACGCGATCAGATGGGTTTCATGGATAGTGGGGAACCGACCAAGCGCCCAATCGACCAGAAGTGTCAATCTCGAGCCTCGTTGCACTGGCTCTGGCGCGCTTGCCACTGCGAGAGAGGAGAGGTCTGGCTGCATCGAAGCCTCCCAACGCCACCGAAAGTGAGTCGCGAGGTCGGTGGCCGAGAGCGAACGAATGCAAGAGAATCACGAGCGACGAGAAGTGTCGAGACTGCCAGAACAGGGCTTCATTCCAGCACGATGACCTGGCTGCTGGCGTCGACGTCGATGCTGAGTGCCCCTCGTGGCTCCAGAACGAAGAGCACGCTGTGGTCGCGCAGGCGCACTTGCCCTTGCCCCAGGGTGCAGCGTTGCAGCAGCACCGAAGCGCCATCGACCAGCTCCACATCCGGAGCTGGGGCAACGCCAGTGGTGCCGCCCAGCACACAGTCGACGAGCTGCGCCTCACAGGCGCGCCCTGACCAGCCTGCCACGGGCCAGTCATCCCGTGGGTTGTAGGTGTGAAAGCCGCGCTGGACCAAGCCTTCGACCCGCTGCACCGGCGCTACCTCCACCTCCTGTGGCAGTGGCTCGAACTCCCTCTCCAGTGCAAAGGGAGTCCAGGTGGCGAGCTCACCCTGGCTGTTGCTGAGCCAGACACCCTCTTGGTCGACGCCGCCGTGCTCGCTGGTGCTGTCCCCCGCATAGAAGGTCTGCCTCAGCCATCGCCAGCGTCCTCGCCAGGCAAGCTGCTCGCGCCGCAGCCCGTCCAGGCTCAAGGCGACCAGGTCCTCACAGGGAGGCTGCTCGATCCCCGCTGCCTTGTTGCCGTAGATGAAAGCCTGTTGGCTCGCTCCGAGCCAGGCGCCGTCGTGGGGCATGCGGGTGTGGGCGCGCACGCCTTGCTCATCGACCAGCGCGACTTCGGCGCCTGCGGCCAGCGCCATCAGCTCAGGCGAGCAGTAGGCCGCGCTAAACTCGCCTTGCAGGGTGCTCGAGGCGAGCAGGCGCTGCCTGTCACAGAGGTGCCAGTCGAGCATGCCGAAGAACACGGCACCGCAGGGGGCTAGCGCCAGGTCATAGGTCTGAGGCACGCCTGGGATGGCGACCCCATCACAGCGTGCAGGGCCCCCGAGCCAGCAGTGGCCGTCCTCGAAGGCGACACCCGAACAGGGCGTCCGCTCTTCGAAGCTCAGGCCGCTGCCTGGCGTGAGTTTCCACAGACCCTGGTAGGAGCAGCCATAGAGCGCGCCTTGATGCCAGAGCGGCGTGTGGGAGTCAGGCGTTTCGTGGGTCTCGAGCTGGCCGTCGGCCAGCTGCAGCAGGCGCAGACGACGTGAGGCCTGACCTGGCGTGAACTCCGGAAGTGCGAAGTAGTTGCCGTCATAGAGCGGCTGTGGCGACCAGAGCCCACGGCTGTCGAAGGAATAGCAGTCGGCGTGCTGTTCTGCCGCATAGGCTTCGCCTTCGGGTAGGGCGCAGACGAAGTGGCTGCCCACGACCCAGAGCTTGTGTTTGGGCCCCTGAGGGTTGAGCAGAAAGTGTTGGGGAACTCCGGGACAACGTCCCGCGTAGCGACCGTGCTCCTCGAAAACGTGGCCAGTGCTGGAGAAGAGGCGCACGAAAACGGCGTAGTGACTTGAACGGCGTTGGTAGGAGGCGAGGGCGAAGAGCGCGCCGGTGTCGCGCTGTGGTTGGTAGCGCCCGCTGTGCTGGAGTGAGCGACGTGGGAAGGCGGGGAAGAGACGGGCGTTGGTCCAGCCCGGCTCGAGGGTGAGTAACCAGGCGTCTTTGCCCAGACCGGCGAGGTGGCTGGGGGAGACAGCGACCAGGAAAGGTTCTGATTCGTTCCAGGAATCCCGGGGACTCTCCATGCGATGCACGTGAGAGGGTGGAGGGTCGAGGGTGGCGAAGGTGCTGGCTTTGCCGCACCGCACGCCATCGAAGCCCTCGGCGCGCAGCGCACGCTGCAGCGCCCGTCGCCAGCGCAGGTGCTGAGGCCGGGGCGCGGTGTCAGCGCTTGCAGGCCCCTGCAGTAAGAAGCGAGCCAAGGCCTCAGGCGGGTGGTGCTGCAGACAGCGCAAGGCGAGCGCTTCGAGCAGCGGGGTGGGCAGGGCGAAAGGCAGAGCGTCGACCGCGTCGGGCTCAGAGTCAGCGATGCGCGGCACCAGAGGGTGGCTGAGGGTGACGTGGACCAGAGGCCCTCCCGCCACCACTGGGCCTGCCCAATCCAGGCGCTTTGTGTCCAGGTGCAGCACTATCGCCTGGTCGTGCCGACGAACTTGGTATGCAGCGCTTTCGTCTGGTGTCGTCATTTCTGTCCTCGCACGGCGACAGACGTCTATCGACCTCGCTCGATATCAAAGGGAGCGCGTCGACTCAGGACTACGCCAAACAACACGAGAAGGCCAGAGCGTCGATCGCGGCGGAGGGCAATCCGCGAGGCGCAGAGCGAGACCTGGGGCAGGCTTTCCAGCCTGCCGAGCGGGCTCTCGGGGTCCTGAAACCGGCGCCGGAGTGCTCAGGAGCAAACGCCACAGCCCTGTTCGCCGTGCAGGGCGCGCACCCTGTGGACTTGCTTGGCCAGCCTTCGTCGCCTGTCGACGCCTTGACAACTACTATCGCTGCTCGTAGATCCCCTCCAAGACCCACCTCGGGTGGGCTCGGAGGACACCCACGTGAAAGGCATCCGCATTCGACCCGAGCACGACGGCTTGCGTAGCTCGCTCTTCGACCTCGAAGCCGAAATCATGGAAATCGTCTGGACTCGGCGCTGGGACGAGTTCTCCGTCAACGACGTCCACGAGGCGCTCGCCAAGCAACGTGATGCGGTGGCCAAGGCGAGCTCGAGCCGTAGCCAGGAGCTCGCCTACACCACCGTCATGACCACGGTCGCGCGCCTCTTCGACAAAGAGCTGCTCGTGCGCCGAAAGGACGGACGTCGCTACCTCTACCGTCCCGCCATGAGCCAGAGCGACTTCGTCCAGTCCATGACCCGTGAGGTCCTCGCCAGCCTGCCTCCCCTAAGCAAGGACGCCGCCATGGCGCTGCTCGTCGAACGGGTCGCCGAGGCCGACGACGACGAGCTCGAACGCCTCGAAGCCGTCATCCGAGAACGACGCCGAGGACAACATGGCTGAGCTGCTCTTCCCCATCGCCGCCGTGTTGGGCACCTTCTTCCTGCTCATCCCCGCGCTGACACTGCTCTCCCGCAGCATCCTCCGTTGGCGACGTCGACGCCTGCTCCACTGGCCCCACTTCGCCGACGCCAGCAGCTTCGCGCTGCTCCTCGCCCCGACCCTCCTTCCCGTATTCTGGTTGACCTCCTCTGCGCTGCATCAGTCCGAGCCTGGACGCACCCGAGGCGTCTGTCTCATCGAGCACAGCCAAGCCACCACCTGCGTCGACTCCGCCATCTTGCTGCTGCTCCTCAGCTTCGGCATGCTCCTCAGCTTCGGATACCGAGCTTGGCGCGATAGGCCGCGCTTCCCCCTGCACCGCGTCGATGAGCCATCCCAGCAGCAAAAACTCCAACGCGTCGTCCACAACGCCTGCCCCGACCCAGCGAGCCCACGCTTCAGAAGGGGGCTGCGCAGGCTGCGCGACTACCCCATCGTCCTCCTCGACCACGCCCCCGAACCCCTCTTCACCTTCGGAACCCTGCGACCCCGCATCTTCATTGATGCCGCCTTCTGCCGCAGCATCGATGAGCAGGTTCTGCACGCAGCCCTGCTCCACGAGCTCGCCCACCTCCAAGGACGCGACACCTTCCGTCACCAGCTCGCCAGACTCTGCCTCAGCATCAACCCCGTCGGCCACTGGCTCGAGCACGAGCTCGCCCACTGGCGCGCCGCCCGCGAGGCCGACTGCGACGCCCGCGCCGTCCAACAAGGCGGCGATCCCCTCGCCCTCGCTGAGGGCATCGTCCGCGCCGCTCGACACCAAAACCAGCCCATCCCCGCCGCCGCCACCCTCTGCGGCTGGCACCGCGCCAGCCTCAAACTGCGCCTCGCCCTGCTCACCCAAACACCGGGGCAAGGCTGCGTCACGCGACCAGCAAGCCCAGGCCCATTGCTTCGATTGAGTGAAGAGTATTCCCCTCCTGCGGTGAGCAAGAGCGAGCCAAGACAAACCCCCTCCCTGTCGCAACGGCTCCCCACGCTCAATCTCGAGCGGCTCGCTGCCCTCCAGTTCGGCCAGCTCCCGCTGCTCCTCGCCCTCGCCGTCGCCGTCATCGCGCCACACGTCCCCGGACTCGACCTCCTCGAACACTTCCACTTCGAGGTCGAGCGCCTCTTCTCCCTGCTCGGCTAATCCCTCATGCACCTCCGAAGCACCGCGCTCCCCCTATGCATTACTACTATCGCGAGTAGTATCATTCTCCTCTCCTGCGCCTCTCCCCAGCAGCCCAGCACTGCCGTCATGCCCCCCTCACGGACAGAGACCGCCACCGCTGAGCTGCTACCCAGCGCCAACACCCCCGCGCAACCAGTTCCTGGTCGCCAAGACCCCTCCGTCCACCCATCGTCGGAGTCTGTTTCGCTCGGTATCGAGGCAATCCTTGAATACGCAGACGCACACGCCCCAGTCCTCCTCAGCGCTCGCGCCCAGGCCGAACTCGCCCAGGCCCAAGAACGCGGCGCCGAGCTCGTCCTGAAAGAAAACCCCGAGCTCGAGCTCTCCGCCGGACTCCAACAGGCCGGCAGCGACAGCGCTCCCGTGTTCGAACTCACCCTCTCCCAGCGCTTCGAGTTTGCCGGTGAGTCCAGGCTCCGCCTCGAAACTGCGCTCGCCGCACAACGCAACGCCAACGCCCAGCTCCAGGTCGAACGCTGGTCGCTGCGTTCAGAGCTGTATTCTCTGTATGTCGAACTTCTCCTCTCCAGGGAGCAAGTCCAGCTCCGTCGACGCTTCGCCGACTTCTACATCAGCCTCCAGCAAATCCTCAGCAAACAAGCCGAGGCTGGTGAGCTCGACCCCATCGCCTTGCTCGCCGCCGAGACCGAGTTCACTCTCGCCCAGGAGGCCCTCCTGTTGGCGCAGCAGCAGGAGACCCGGCTACATCAACAGCTCGTCAGCGTCGCCGGTTACACCGGCGACCCCAATGACTGGCGCATCGAGGGGACGCTGCCCAGCATCCAAGACCTCCCTGAGCTCGCTACGCTGCGCGCGCTCATGCGCGAGAACCATCCCGCCTTCCAGGGCGCCGCCAGCGCCGTCGAGCTCAGTCAATCGCAGCTCGCCCTCCAGGAACGCGAGGCTTGGCCGGAGCCCAGCCTCTCGCTCAGCTATTCTCGAGAGAACGGCCTCGCCAACGAGCGCGACGCCAACACCGTCCAGCTCGGACTCAGCCTGCCCTTGCCCTTCTGGCAACTCAACCAAGAGGCGCGTGCACTCGCCGAGACCCAGCTCAGCCTCGCCCAGCGCCAGCAGGTGAAGACCGTCC
The DNA here is from genome assembly GCA_034002465.1 of Myxococcota bacterium. Classification (GTDB taxonomy): domain Bacteria; phylum Myxococcota_A; class Bradymonadia; order UBA4248; family JAVFAO01; genus JAVFAO01. Next base: position 12,074 of record JAVFAO010000060.1, on the reverse strand, counting down.
AGCAGCTCGTCGCCAGCCTCGAGCTCGCCTATCTCGAGCTCGAGGCCGCGCACCAGCGCCTCAGCCTGTTCAAAGACAGCATCTTCCCCTCCATCGATGAGCAGCTCGCCTTGTTGCAGCGCGCCTATCAGCTCGGCGAGCTCGACCTCTACGAGGCCTCTCGAAGCCGAGAAACGCTGCTCCAAGCCAGCGAACGTTACCTGCAGGCGCTCGGCGACTACCACCGAGCCGCCAATACGCTGAACACCCTCGGCATGACCCCACCAGACTGACGGAACATCCCAAGAGGAAGCCCAGATGAGAGCCCTGCCATTGATCCTGTCACTGTGCGTGTGCCTCGGCTGCCAACGTCTGGGTGCCATCGGGGCCGATGCCGTCCACCCAGAGCACGAAGGCGCCGGTGCCGCCCAGGGCTCTTCCGAAGGACACGAGGGGCACGGCCACGAGGGGCACGGCCATGAGGAGCACGGCCATGAGGAGCACGGTCACGAGCAGCCAAGCCGTTCTCCAGGGCATGAGGACGAGCGCCACGGCGAACACTTAGTCAAGCTCTCAAAGATTGCCATCGAAGACTCCGGAATACGTCTTGGAAAGGCTTCGGCGGAGCTCGCGCGGGCGGAGCTGAGGGTCTTAGCAGAGATTCAGCTCGACCCAGATCGGGTTGCCCACGTCAGCCCATTGGTCTCGGGACAGCTCCTCGACGTGGGTCCACGTGTCGGTGAGCAGGTGGTCGAAGGGCAACGGCTGGCGGGGTTGCGCAGTGTGGAGCTGGGGCAAGCCCGCGCCGAGCTCAGCCGCAGTGCAGCGCTGCTCGAGCTCGCCGAGCAAGACCGCGACAGACAGCGTCGACTCCGCGCCGAAGGCATCAACGCCGAGCGCAGCCTCATCGAAGCAGAGCTCGCCTACGAGCAGGCCGTCGCCGAACGTGACGCCGCGCGCTCTCGCCTGCGGGTCTACGGCGCTGGCTCAGGCAGCGGACCTGACGCCAGCCTCGAGAGCCCGATGGCGGGCGTCATCCTCGAGCGACACGCGAGCCGTGGCGAGAGCGTCTCTGCTGAGGATACACTCTTCGTGGTGGCCGATTTGTCACGTGTTTGGGTCATCGGAAAGGTCTATGAGCAGGACCTCGCCAAGCTGAGCTTGAACCTACCAGCGCGCCTCAGCCTGTCGGCCTATCCTGGCAGGACTTGGCAGGGGAAGGTGGATTGGATTGCGGACGTGCTCGATGTTGGGAGCCGGAGCCTGGCGATCCGCGTCGAGCTGGACAACCCCGAGGGGCTGCTGCGACCAGGTCTGTTGGGCTCGCTTCATCTGTCCATTGCTGAGAGCGGTGCCAGCTCGTTGTGGTTGCCGCAGGCGGCGGTGCAGGCCTTCGAAGGCAGCGCGGTGATCTTCGTGGCAGGGCCTGAGGAAGGGGCCTTCGAAGCGCGAGAGATTGAGCTGGGACGCCGCGATGAGGCGCGCGTCGAGATTCTTGGAGGCCTCGACGCAGAGGACGCCGTCGTGCTCGAGAACGCCTTCATCCTACGCTCCGAGCTGATGCGCTCGAGCCTCGGCCACGGTCACGCCCACTGAGCGACGGTGATGCTCGCTCAGGCCTTGCTCGCTCAGTGGAGGTTGCCATGGATGCTGTTCTCAGCCTGCTCATCCGCCACCGTTTCGTGGTGATTTTTTGCGTCCTGCTGTTTGCGTCGCTGGGGCTTCGAGCGGCTCAGCGCTTGCCCATCGACGCGGTGCCGGATGTGACCAACGTGCAGGTGCAGGTGCTGACCAACACCCCATCGCTGGGCCCAGTCGAGGTCGAGCAGTACGTGAGCATCCCCGTCGAGCTCGCCATGAGCGGTCTGCCGAGGGTCGAACAGGTGCGCAGCCTCTCTCGATTTGGGCTCTCGGTCGTGACGGCGGTCTTCGAGGAGGGCACCGATATCTACTTCGCGCGTCAGCTCGTCTCTCAACGGCTGGCTGAGACCCGCGAGACCATCCCTGAGGGCTATGGCTCACCAGAGATGGGGCCGCTCTCGTCGGGGCTGGGCGAGATTTATCAGTTCGAGCTGCGCGGCGAGCCACGCTGCCCGCCAGAACAGCCCGATAGCGACGAGTGCTACAGCTTGATGGAGCTGCGCAGCTTGCTCGATGGCTTTCTCGCGCCACAGCTTCGCGCCATCCCAGGTGTGGTCGAGGTGAACCCATTCGGAGGAGAGCTGAAGACCTATCAGCTCGAGATTGATCCAGAACGACTGCATGGGCTGGGGCTCAGCTTGGCTGATGTGTATTCCGTGCTGGAGACGAACAACGCGAACGCTGGGGGCGGTTCAATAGAGCGGGCAGGGGAGCAGCGCCTGATTCGGGGTGAAGGGCTGCTCACCAGCCTCGAGGAGCTGGCCCAAGTCCGGCTGGGCACGCGCCGCGATGGCACGCCTATCCTGGTCTCGGACGTGGGCAGCGTGTCGTTTGCGCCGATGCTTCGACAAGGGGCGGTGACTCGAGATGGTCGCGGCGAGGTCATGACGGCGTCGGTGATGATGCTGATGGGGGCGAACCCTGGTCAGGTTGCGGCGGCGGTGCGCGCGCGCTTGGCGGAGCTGGAGGAGGGCCTGCCCCCAGGGGTGAGCATCGAGACCTACTACGACCGTTCGGAGCTGGTGCAGCGGACCATCCGCACGGTGGCGTCCAACCTGATCGTGGGTGGGGCCCTGGTCATCGTCGTCTTGTTGTTGATGCTGGGCAATCTGCGCGGGGGACTGCTGATCGCGGCCATCATCCCGTTGTCGATGGCGATGACGCTGCTCGCCATGAGCGAGCTCGAGCTCTCGGGGAACCTGATGAGCCTGGGGGCGTTGGACTTTGGTCTGATCATCGACGGCGCCATCGTGCTCATCGAGAACGTGACGAGGAGGCTGAGTGAGACCCGGGCTCGAGGGGACGCGGTGCCAGGGGTGGTGCGCGAGGCGGCCCGGGAGGTCTTGCGGCCGCTGCTCTTCGGGACGGCCATTGTAATGATGGTTTACCTGCCCATCCTCTCCTTGCAGGGAATCGAGGGGAAGATGTTCCGCCCCATGGCGCTGGTCCTGCTTTCGGCGTTGGCGGCGGCGTTGCTGTTGACCTTGACGCTGATCCCCGCCGCGGCCAGCGTGCTCTTTCGGGGAGGGGTGGCAGCGCGGGAAGCGCCGCTCTCGCGAGGTCTAGGACGGCTGTATGCGCCGCTGCTGCGGTGGGCGATGCGTGCTCGTTGGCTGGTCGTGACCCTGGCCGGGCTGCTGCTGCTGACGGGCGGCTTGCTGGCCTCGCGGATGGGGGCCGAGTTCTTGCCGCGTCTCGACGAGGGGGCCATCGCGATGCAGGCGATTCGACCTCCGTCGGTGTCGCTGGTGGAGTCCGTGCGGGCGACGGGACGTGTGGAGCGCGCGCTGCTGGAGGCCTTTCCCGACGAGATCGAGACGGTGGTGTCGAGGACGGGGCGCGCGGAGATCGCGACCGATCCGATGGGGGTCGAAATATCGGATGTCTACCTCATCTTGCGTCCTCTCGAGGAGTGGCGGCGCGCTAACAACAAGGCAGAGCTGATCGCGTCCATCGAGCGCGAGCTGCGTGAGCGGGTACCGGGGCAGAACTACGCCTTCTCACAGCCCATCGAGCTGAGGACCAACGAGCTGCTCAGCGGGGTGCGTGCCGAGCTGGCGCTGAATCTCTACGGACCATCGTTCGAGGAGCTCGAGCGGACTGGTGAGCGGCTCATGGGCATTCTGCGCAGCATCGAGGGGGCTGCGGACGTCTCCACCGAGCCCATGTCGGGCCTGCCCACCTTGAAGATTCGGGTCGATCGTGAGGCGGCGGCGCGTTACGGGGTGGACGCCTCGCAGGTGCTGGACGCGGTGGCGGCGATTGGGGGAAAGCAGCTTGGGCAGATCTTCGAGGGAGGGCTTCGTTTCGCCTTGCAGGTGAGGCTGAACGAGGCGGCGCGTTCGGAGCTCGAGGCGTTGAGGGCGTTGCGGATCGTCGCCTCCGACGGTACGCCCATTCCTCTGGGGCAGGTCGCAGAGCTCATCGAGGAGGAGGGGCCGCTCTCGGTCAACCGCGAGAGCGCCCAGCGGCGTCTAACCATCCAGGTGAATGTGAGGGGCCGGGACACGGCGAGCTTCGTGGCCGAAGCGCAGCGTCGGGTGCGCGCCGAGGCACACTTGGAGCCAGGCTACTTCGTGAGCTGGGGCGGCAACTTCCAGAACCTGCAGGAGGCGACCGAACGTTTGGCCTTCGCCGTGCCGGCGGCGCTGCTCTTGGTGTTTGTGCTGTTGTATGCCGCGTTCTCGTCGGCACGTGCAGCGCTGATTGTGTATTCCATCGTTCCTGCTGCAGCCGTGGGTGGAGTGCTCGCATTATGGCTGCGGGAGCTGCCGTTCTCGATTTCTGCGGCGGTGGGCTTCATCGCCTTGTCGGGGATCGCGGTGCTCAACGGGGTGGTGATGGTGTCGACCATACGGGACCTGCAGCGTCGGGGGATGGGGCTGCGCGAGGCAGCTGAGGAAGGGGCGCGGCTGCGGCTGCGTGCGGTGCTGATGACCGCGTTGACCGATGCCTTGGGCTTTCTTCCGATGGCGCTCTCGACGAGCGCTGGCGCGGAGGTGCAGCGGCCGCTGGCGACGGTGGTGGTCGGGGGCTTGCTGACGGCGACGTTGTTGTCCTTGTTCGTCTTGCCGGTCATCTACGCCTGGCTGGGCCCAAGCGGTCTCGTCATGGAAAGCAAGCCCCAGTGTCGGCCTGGCCGAGCGGACTGAGGGAAAGGCTTGCAATCGAAGCGAAAAATGCACATTGTGCCGGGGGTAGCTGCGCCCCCATGCGAGACGCCCTCGCTTGAACGTTGGAGACGGTCGAGGACACGGGCAGCGCAGCGTTTCAGTTGACCTTCATCTCCAGTTGGAGCGAGCTTGGTGTCCGAGAGCGAACGAATTCAAGCCCAGGAGCTGGCGCGCTGGCAGCATCGTCACTGCTTTGGGACGGCGCAGCGCGCGGCAGGGGAGCGTCGCACCTGGTGGGTGATTGGGCTGACCGTGGTGATGATGGTCGTCGAGATCGCCGCGGGCATGGTCTACGGTTCGATGGCGCTGCTCGCCGATGGCTGGCACATGGGCACGCACGCGGCGGCGCTGGGCATCACGGTCTTCGCCTATGTGTACATGCGGCGCCACGCCAATGACCCACAGTTCACCTTTGGAACCGGAAAGGTTGGGGCGCTGGGCGGCTTCGCGAGCGCAGTCGGTTTGGCGGTGATCGCCTTGATGGTGCTTGGGGAGAGCGCCGTGCGCTTGGCGACCCCGGTCAACATCGACTTTGACGAGGCGATTGGGGTGGCTGTGATTGGTCTGCTGGTGAACCTGGCGAGCGCCTGGATGCTGGGTGGCGGCCATTCTCACGGCACAGCGAACGCGTCGGCTGGACAGGGCCACGAACACGCCGCTGAGCACGCCCATTCTGACACGGCTGCCGCTGAGCACGCCCACTCCCACGAAGAGATCGAGCACGCCCACGCCCACTCTCATGACGGGCACTCCCATCACGCGCACAGCGAGCACGCGAACAGCCACTCGCATGACGGGCCCGCGCATCACGAGCACGGTCAGGAGCAGGAGCACCATGACCACAACCTGCGCGGCGCCTACTTCCATGTCTTGGCCGACGCCATCACCTCTGTGCTGGCGATCGTCGCGCTCTTGGCAGGCAGGCAGCTTGGCTGGGTGTGGATGGATCCGGCGATGGGGGTGGTGGGCGCGCTGGTGATCGCTCGTTGGTCGATGGGTCTGCTCAGGGACACAGGGCGCGTCTTGCTCGACGCGGAGTGCGCGCCAGCCAAGCGCGAAGCCGTGCGCGCCGCCATCGAGGAGGGCGGCGACGCGTGGGTCACGGATCTGCATATCTGGCGCGTTGGTCCTCGGCATTTGGCGGCCATCGTCAGCGTCCTCAGCGAGCGCCCTCTGGAGCCGGAGGCGTACCGGGCGCGTCTGCACGCGCACGCCGATCTGGTGCACGTCACCGTCGAGGTGAACCGCAGAGAGGAACGAGGAACGAGGAACGAGGAATGAGGGAGCGGCCAGCGATGCCATGTGGCTTCACCTTCCCTGTTGGCGGCAACGGCATCCTAGAGTGAGTCTGTCGAGACTACAAAAGCGCATGAAAATCAACGGCAATTGTGACGTTTGTGGACCTGCGTGTACGGCCCCGAGCCTACCTCCATCCACCCGGCCCGAGAAGCCCTCCAGCCTTTTGTCGATTGGGCACTTGGCCTGTTTTCCCAAGTTGTTGGTTCTACTTGGGCTGCTGGCGGCCTGTTCGGGGCCGGTGCTCAAGGAGCAGCAGGGCGTCCTCGCTTGCGACCCTCAGTTGGAGGGAGCCGAGCTCTTTGCCGAGGCCGGGCTCGAGGGGGTGATGGTGATAATCCTCGACGGCGCCGCTTGCGTGCGCAGCACCGACGCAGAGTTTGCTCAGACGGCTTTTCGTCCGCAGTCGACCTTCAAGATTCCCAACGCCATGCTTGGTCTGGAGCTGGGCGTCATCTCTGCTCAGCAGCAGTGGCGCTGGGACGGCGAGCCTCGGGCGCTGAAGTCTTGGGAGCAGGACCTGGACCTGGGGGGTGCGCTTCGGGTTTCTTGTGTGCCCTGTTTCCAGGAGTTGGCGCGGGGGATTGGGGTTGAGCGGATGCAGGCCTTTTTGGACGCGGTTGGCTACGGCAACCGTGACATCTCGGGGCCTGTCGACGCCTTCTGGCTGGACGGAGGTCCGCTGCGCATTACGCCAGTGGGGCAGGCCGAGTTCGTGTTGGCGAGCCTACGCGGGGAGCTTCCGATCGCCGCCGGGCATGTGGCGTTGGTGTGGCGGCTGTTGGAGCTGGACGGCGATGGCACGCAGCGGCTTTTTGGTAAGACAGGGCTGGGGGAGCTGGACGGACGTGCCATTGGCTGGTTGGTGGGCTATGTGCAGCGTGGAGAGCGGCGCTACGCCTACGCGACCTTCGTGCGCAGCCGCGCTGGCACCGAGGTCGAAGCCGAGCAGCGACGGCTGATGCCGTTGCGCCTCGAGCTGACCCGCGCGCTGCTGGCGCGTGCGCAGTTGTGGGTCGAGTCGGAGTAGGTTTGTGGGTTGACCCCTGTCGTTCGTTTCAGGGTGGGCGCCATGAATGGCGCCCCTACCTAGTACGGGCTCGATTCATCGCGCCCGCTTGGCGCTGAGGTCTTTCCCAGATGGGTTGCCCCGCAAGGCGGGGAGAGGCTGGCGCGCGGTCAGCGCGAGGCAGACTGGGTTCCGTGCGCGCATACAGGAAGGCGCCAGGACGGTTGCCCCCACCCAGTAGGGGCGCGATTCATCGCGCCCGGCAGCTCGCGCCCGGCAGCTCGCGCCCGGCAGCTCACGCCCGGCACCTCGCGCCCGGCACCTCGCGCCTGCCACCTCGCGCCTGCCACCTCGCGCCCGGCTCCTCGCGCCCGGCACCTCGCGCCCGGCACCTCGCGCCCGGCACCTCGCGCCCAGCACCTCGCGCCCGGCACCTCGCGCCCGGCACCTCGCGCCCGGCACCTCGCGCCCGGCAGCTCGCGCCCGGCAGCCGCTCACCCCGCAGCTCGCGGGAGAGGAAGGGCACCACGGCTCGCGGGAGAGGAAGGGCAGTACCTGCCTCAGAAACGAAAAGTCAGCTGCTATGGGTAGACGGCATCTCTGATCTCGGGGAGAGTGGTGGTGTAGCCATCGTTCTGCATTTGCATCCGAACGGTGTATGCCACCGCCGAAGAACCCACCACCCCCAGGCTGAGGGCTTGGCCCTGGGCGGCGGAGGAGACCCTCGAATCGCTGAGCGTGACCACGAACGAGTCCTCAGTCACCGCTGCCGTTCCAAAGCCCGACAGGCTGAGGCTTGTACCCGAGTACGACCAGCTTCCTTCGGCCCAGACCTCGACCTGAACATCATACGAGCATTGGCCACCATAGCAGGGGGGCGTCGTTTCCTCGTAGTGAGCGACGTAGTTGCCGCTGGCGAAGAGGTAGACCTCGAGGTGCACATCGAAGTTGGCGTTCTCGACGTGCGCTTGACCGGAGACAACGGTACACATGCCGCTAGCGCGTTCGGCGTAGAGATAGCGGGCGGGGAGCTCGTCCGCCTGCAGCAAGCCGAGCGGGAAGCATGCGACCATGACGAGAGTCAGCAGAACCGAGCTTTTCTTCATTGTGTTCTCCGTGCCAGGCAGTGAGGACAAGAGGACAACCAAGCGCCTCGTCGAGCGTAGCAAGTAGCGGGGAAACCGCAAGCCAAGGTCAGCGCAACAGGAATCGAAAGCACTTGGGACGGCGGTTGCTCATCGGCAATGGCCGATGAGCAGGAACCGGGATTGACGAGGAGACGCTGTCTGTATTCATTGGGTGAATTGGGCACGAACAGCCTACTCCACCACCTCAGCCGGGCTCGCGTCTTCGCCGCCCGACCCCAGGGGAGCGGAGAATACGGGCCCGGGCGCCAGCTCGGTGACCTGGTCCTGGTCGAAACACAGTGTCAAAGTCGGGTGGGCGGGCCCTTCCTGCGCGAGTTCGGAGGCCAGGCGGCCCGCCCCATTGACACCAAAGAGACCACATACCTTGCCTTCAGGAGCGTGCTCCAAGGGCGAAAACCAGATATCCTGCAGGGTCCGGCCCGCTGGCGCGCCGTCAGACCAATAGACGGGACCCTGCGCGCGGGTGGTCGGCCCGGAGCTGCCGAACAGCGCAGACACGCCGAGCTCATCCTCGAAAGGCGAGCTCGCCGCTGCCCAGCTCACACGCACACAGCCATCAGTGACCCTCGCCATGCCATTCTCGTAAAGCCCCTCCTCGAAGAAGACTGCCATTGGCGTCGAGAATTCGTCCTCTGCCGAGACGAGCTCCTCGCCAAGCTCGAGCGGGAGTGCCTTGGTGGCCGCTACCGTCAGCGGCAGGTAAGAGCCGCTCAGCTCCCAGCTCTTGGGGCGATAGCGTCGGTCGACGGCCAGCTCGGGCAGGGCAAGCGCCTGGTCGCCAACACGCAGCCTGTCTCCCTCGACCCAGGCGCCGGGCAGCAGCTCTATGGTGTATTCACCCTGTTGAACTCGGGCGGTGGTGGCGCTGACCTGCAGCAGCGCCGCCTCTGGGACGAAGAGCTCGAGCTCGAGCCCGTCGAGCCCAGCCGGACCTTGATAGCAGTGGTCGTCACTGAGGACGTCGGTCTTCACCGGGATGCTCGCGCCGGGGTTGCCTCGGAGCACAAAGACCGTTGGCGCGTCGCCCGTTTGAAAGGCGGCTTGGGTCATTTCGGCGTCGCGATAGAGGGTGCTCGCCGGGGCGACGAGCACATGCGTCCCAGCGGGCAGGCTAGGACCACAACCGACCGCCAGTGTTGCGAAAACGGCCAGGGCGACGAAGGAGAGGGGGAGCGGTGTGTGGTCGAGCGACATGCTACTATCCTGAGGTGGTGATCGCTGCAGTGGACGTGGTCATGGACCAGTAGGCACACGCAGGCTCGCTTATCAGTTCGGTAGGGTGTCGTCAATGGGGGGCAGATTCGGCCGCCTCGATGTCGTATTCCATCCGCGCGACAAGCTGTGTCTAGATGGCTGACGAGGAGTGCTCGGCCCAGTGCTCGACGTGGAGGGCGAGGGCGGTGCCAGCTAGGGAAGAGGCTTCTTCGTAGTCTGATTCATAACCCAGCCATTGCATGACGACGTGGTGAAGACCGATGATGACGGTTGCCCGATAACACAGCACCATCAGGGCAGATTGCACGCCGTCGTTCCGCAGCAGGCTCCTCGTCTCGGTTTCGGTGTTGGTGGAGATGAACACGGTCTGGTCGAAGAGGGGGTCGCCGGTTTGGATTTCTGCCCGAAAGAGCTTGCCCAGTTTGTGCCAGAACCGCTCGTGACAGAACTGCGCCATGATGGGCGTCTTCAGCCGTCGATGCCAGGCTAAGTTCACCTTGAGCATGTTCCGGTTGCTGTCGTCTCGATAGCTCTCCCGAGTCTCCTCGTAGAGGCCGCCCGTGGCTTTCCAGGCGGTCAAGGGTGCGAGCTGACAGGCTGGGCAGAAGCTGAGTGAAAACTCACGGTACAGCGGCTCCGAAGTCTGGCTGCCACACAAATCACAGGTGTGCATGAGGCGCTCCTTGTTGCTGGGGAACAGCTCGCGCAGTCGAGTCTTCTCGAGGCTGCAGGCAAGCGTCGGCATCTTGGCCCAAAACGTTGGCGCGCTCAACACTCCAAGCTGTCGTGCGTCGCCGTCGCATCGCTGCCTCCTGAATTAGATTCCACCATCAGAGATTCCACCATCAGAGCTTGTCTGCCACGGGATGCCGGCTGCCGTGAGACTCTGGCGCTTCGTTGTTCTTCCGAAATCAGAGCCATCCCGTATGCTGGCCTCGAGACGCTTGCCCGAGAGCTCGTTGTTGGGGTTGCGTCGACACGAAAGGAGGCTCGACCATGACCGAACTGGGAACTCATTGGATCACTTGTCGACGGTCGACAGCTGCATCAGCGCGCGCTCGACAAGCGCTCTCCGGCACTGGCATCTGCGTCCTCGCCCACATCTTTAGCTGCGCTGGGCAGCTCCCGTCGACCCAGCTACCTGGCGACAACGTTGCTACCGAAGAACAAGCACCTGTCGATGTCGCCGAAACTGGCGAGGCGCAGCCACTCTTCTCTGCGTCCCGCTGGCGCGCGGAAGGGGGCGAGACCTGGATGCAAGCTGCCTTCTCGGACAACGACCATGCGCTGGTCTTCTCCAAGGCCAGCGAGCAGTGGGAGCTGCTCGACTTTTCCGGAGAGAAGCTCCAGATCCTCAATGGCCTGAGCCGCAGCGACGCCTATCACCTCCACTTCGACCTCGACCCCGAACAGCAGCGCGTCCTCGTCGTCGACGGCGACCTTCGCTTGCTGCAGTGGCCCACAGGGGAAGCGGTGCTGCTGCTCTCCGACGGCTGGATGGGGGCCGCGATGGCGCGCGATGCGCCACACTTTGCCGTGCTTCACCAGGAAGAAGATGCTCAGACCAAGCGACCACTGCGCAGTCTCGAGCTGCGCTCGACTGTCGACGGCGAGCTGCTGAACCGTTGGACCATCTCTCGTCACGCCGAGGAGGAGCAATTCGACCTCGAGACCTATGACTTTGGCCTCTACTTCACGCCAAGACTGCTCATCTACTACGAAAACCGAGGCTGGAGCGCGAGCTGTGGCGGCGGAGATGAGTGGGTCGAGCTCAGGGTCTTCGAGCTCTCGACAGGCGAGGAGCTGCTCGGCTGGAGGCAGGCCTTTCCCAGAACCTCGCCCGACCAGAACAGCGTCCTCCTCCGGGTGATGAGCGGCTGGGTCTTCCGCACGAGCTGGGACCAGGACAGCGGCCGCCTCGCCATCCAGACCCACGATCAGCTCTTGACCTGGTCGACCGAGGAATACAGCCGGAGCCCGGAAACCTATGTGCCAGTGCTCCAAGACGCACGACTCCCGGAGTCTGTGGACCTGCCCTTGGCGCTCCAGGAGCTCCAACGGCGGTCCTCGCCGGTGCTCTCCAGTCTGCTCGAGCAAGGCGCTGCCCAGACGCTGAGCTGCCTGATGGAGCATGCTGAGCTCCACAGCGCCGCCTTCTCCCCCGACGGCAGTCGCCTGCTGCTGGTCTACGACACTCACTACGAGCTGTGGTCGACGGCGGAGCGCTTGGCCAGGGGCTGTACGAGGAACGAGGAATGAGGAACGAGGGGCGAGTCGTCGTAGGGGCACGGCATGCCGTGCCCAAGCCTGGAGCCGCTGGCGAGCGAGAATCCAAGGGCGAGTCGTAGGGGCACGGCATGCCGTGCCCAAGCCTGGAGACGCTGGCGAGCGAGGAAGGAGGGGCGAGGCGTCGTAGGGGCACGGCATGCCGTGCCCAAGCCTGGAGACGCTGGCGAGCGAGAATCCAAGGGCGAGTCGTCGTAGGGGCACGGCATGCCGCGCCCAAGCCCCGGAAACGCTCCACCACAGCCCTTGCCGCGCCGCCGCTGCGTGCCTATGAGAGCGAGCACGCAGGCTCGAGCCAGCTCCGCACGAGTCCGACCTCCCTCCGCC
>JAVFAO010000059.1:0-24827 GCA_034002465.1 Myxococcota bacterium | reverse complement strand
AGCGTTGCCCCAGCGGTGGCGCGACCCGGGTTGCAAAGCCGCGTCTCACTAGCCCCAAGGCCTCGAGTCCAAGTTTCTCGCTCATGCGCACGCAGTTGGCGCACAGAATACACTTGTGGGACTCGAAGCGCACCGACGGGTGGCTGTCGTCGAGGTGGTATTCACGGACCGCTCCCGCAAACCTCGACGGATTCACCTCATAGCGAGAAGCGTATTCTCGAATGCCGCAGTCATTCACCGCGTCGCAGCCACAGGCGAGGCAGCGTTTGGCCTCGGATTCTGCCTCGGCGCGGGGGAATACGGATTCGAATTCGGCGAAGCTGTGTCTCGCTTCGGCTGGGGGAAGGTGCTTGGGGCGGCGCTTGGGGGTGTGTTCGAGCTGAGCCAGAAGTGGCGTCAGCTCGTGCTTCTCCATGCGGTGGGCGTAGCCTGTGGCTTCGCCGCGCACCGTCTCACCGCGGACGAACTGGTCCATGGCGATGGCGGCGCGTTGACCGGCTGCGGCGGCGCGCACGGCGATGTCGGCGCCGCTGACGCAATCGCCACCGGCGAAGACGTCGGGAAGTGAGCTCTGCATGGTCTCTTCGTTGACGACGATGCTGCCCCAGCGGCTCAACTTGAGGCCTGTGCCGTCGATGCCCAGCGGTGAGATGCCCTGCCCGATGGCAGCGATGACGTGGTCGACCTCGAGGCTGAACTCTGAGCCTGGGAGCGGCTCGGGTCGGCGTCGACCTGAGGCGTCTGGGGCACCGAGCTGCATGCGTTGGCAGTAGAGCTCGAGTCCATTGGCGGCCTTGCGCACTTCGAGTGGCGCGGCGAGGAGCTGCAGGCGCACGCCCTCGGCGAGGGCGTCGTCGATTTCTGGAGCGAAGGCGGGCATCTCGGCGCGGGTGCGTCGGTAGAGGATGTCAACCTGGGTGGCGCCGCAGCGCAGGGCAGTGCGCGCGGCGTCGATGGCGGTGTTACCCCCTCCGACGACGACCACACGGGGCTTCAGCCTGGTATTCTCATCCTTGGACACCTGGGCGAGGAAGTCGATGCCCGAGATGACGCCGTCGAGGGACTCGCCAGGGATGCGCATGGCCGTCGCAGACCAAGCGCCGACGCCGAGGAAGACCGCGTCACTCTGGGCGCGGAGCGCGTCGAGCTGGACCTCCTCTCCGAGCCGAACGCCGTATTCGAAGACGACTCCCATGCGCTCCAAGACGCTGAGTTCTCGGTCGATCACCGCGCGGGGCAGGCGGTAGCTGGGGATACCGTAGCGCATCATGCCGCCGCCAGCGCTCTGGGCTTCGAGGATGCGGACCTGGTGGCCTTCAATGGCGGAATAGAAGGCGGCGGCGACGCCAGCGGGGCCGGCGCCGACGACGGTGATGCGTTTGCCGGTGGGTTCTTTGCACTGAGGGACGAAGTCGGCTGGCGCGTCTTGGTCGGCATCGGCGAGGTAGCGCTTGAGGCTACAGATGGCGATGGGCTCTTCGACGAGGCCGCGGCGGCAGTCGTCCTCGCAGGGTCGCGGGCAGACGCGACCGAGCGAAGCGGGTTGGGCGAGTCGCTGCTTGATGAGGGCGATGGCCTCGGAGAGCTCGCCGCGGCGCGCGTGGCGCACGAAGCCTGGGATGTCGATGTGGCAGGGGCAGGCGGTCTGGCAGGGCCCGAAGCAGTCACCGAGATGATCGCTGAAGAGCAGCTCGAGGCACATGCGGCGGCTCGCGGCGATGTCTTCGCTCTCGGTCTGCACCTGCATCCCCTCGCTGACCAGCGTTGAGCAGGCGGGGGATAGGCGAGGAAATCCAGCGACTTGAACGACGCAGAGGAAGCACGAGCCGTAGGGCTCGAGGCCATCGACGTGGCACAGGGTTGGGATGTGGATGCCGAGCCGGCGCGCGGCGTCGAGGATGGTGTCGCTGGCGTCGGCCTCGACGGGGCGTCCGTTTATGCTCAGATGGACCTTGCTCACGCGTCTACTCCTGAGCTGAAGCGAGGATGAGGGCGGACCTCGACGGCGCCAAAGCGGCAGACGTCACGGCAGGCACCGCAGGAGATACACTGTTGCGTGTCGATGACGTGGAGCTGCTTGCGCGTCCCTTGGATCGCCTGGGTGGGGCAAGCACGGACGCAGAGCATACAGCCAGTGCAGGCGTCGGTGATGGTGAAGGTGCAGAGGCTGCGACAGCGTCCTGCGGGACAGAAATGGTCTTGGATATGCGAGAGATACTCGTCACGGAAGTAGCGCAGGGTGGTCAGAACGGGGTTGGGGGCGGTCTGTCCGAGTCCGCAGAGGCTTGCGCGGCCGACGCGATCGGCGAGCTCTTCGAGTAGGGCGAGGTCGGCCATGACGGCACGTCCGTCACAGATGCGCTCGAGGATTTCGAGCATACGCTTGGTGCCAACACGACAGAAGGTGCACTTGCCACAGGACTCGTTCTGGGTGAACTCCAGGAAGTAGCGGGCGATGTCGACCATGCAGGAGCTCTGGTCCATGACCACCATTCCGCCCGAGCCCATGATGGCCCCTGTGCGGTTCACCTCCTCATAGTCGACGTGGGTATCGAAGAGCGACTCCGGAATACATCCGCCAGAGGGGCCGCCGAGCTGCACTGCCTTGATGGGCAGGCCGCTGTCGGAGCCACCCCCAATGTCCTCGACGATTTCGCGCACGGTGATGCCCATCGGCACCTCGACCAGCCCGCCGCGCTTGATGCGGCCAGCCAGCGCGAAGACCTTGGTGCCTTTGCTCGTGGCGGTGCCGAGGGCGGCGAAGGCCTGGGCACCGTGCTCGACGATCCAGGGGATGTTGGCGAAGGTCTCGACGTTGTTGATGTTGGTGGGAAGCGCGTGGAGGCCGCGCTGGGCGGGGTAGGGTGGGCGCGGGCGTGGCATGCCGCGCCGCCCCTCGATGGAGGCGATGAGCGCGGTCTCTTCGCCGCAGACGAAGGCGCCAGCCCCTTCTTTGATCTTGATGCGGAAGGAAAACGCGCTGCCGAGCACGCTCTCGCCCAACAATCCGGCTGCTTCGGCCTGGGCGATGGCGATACGCAGGCGGGCGATGGCGAGGGGATACTCGGCGCGGCAGTAGATATAGCCGCGTTGGGCGCCGATGACGAAGCCGCAGATGAGCATCCCCTCGAGCACGGAGTGGGGATCGCTCTCGAGGGTCGAGCGGTCCATGAAGGCACCTGGATCACCTTCGTCTGCATTGCAGATGACCACCTTTTGCTCGCCCTGCGCGCGCTGAGCGAAGGCCCACTTCTTTCCGGTGGAGAAACCGGCGCCGCCACGGCCGCGCAGCCCTGAGTCGAGGATGGTCTGGAGCACGGACTCGGGGCCAGCGTCGAGCGCCATTTGCAGCGCCCGGTAGCCGCCGTGTGCGCGGTAGTCCCCGAGCTGCTCCGGGTCGATGTGGCCGAACTTACGGGAGACGATGGCGACCTGCTTCTGGTAGAAGCGCCCCTCTGGATCGTCGTGTTGCTCGGGGTGATAGAGCAGCTTCTCGAGGGCTTGGCCGTCACGAAGGTGACCCGCTAGGAGCTGCTCGAGCCGTGCTTTGCTGACGTTGCCATAGTGATGGCGGCTGCCGTCGTCGTGTTCGACGAGCAGAACCGGCTCGGCGTGGCAGTTTCCGAGGCAGCCCGTGATGCCCACCTCGACGGCGAGTGAGTGTTCTGCAACGCCTGCGCGCAGCGCGTCGAGGAGCTGACCAGCACCTGCAGCCAGTCCACAGGTTCCCATCCCGACGAGCACGCGCTTGACCGCTGAATTGCTCTGCTGCATTGAAGTCCTCATTCGGCCGCTCTTGGGCGGCGTACGCCATTGGCTTAGTGCTTTGGCGCCTGCGTGGGGGCTGTCTGCTTGCTGTTGACGAGCGCCGCAGCTTTGCTGCGGTTGAGCTTTCCAAAGGTCTTGTCGTCGAGCATGAGCACCGGCGCGAGAGAGCAGCAGCCAAGGCATGCGACGGCGCTCAGGGTGTATTCCATGTCCTGCGTGGTTCCGCCGTCGGGTACGCCCAACGCCTCGCTCAGCGACTCGACCAGGGCTTGCGCGCCGCTGACGTGGCAGGCAGTGCCCTTGCACACCTTGATCAGGTGACGGCCGACGGGTTCGAGGCGGAACTGCGCATAGAAGGTGGCCACACCATAGAGCTGTGGGGGGGTGATGGAGGTGCGCTCGCAGATGGCGCGCATGGCCTCTTGTGGGAGGTGTCGATGGCGCTCTTGCACGGCCTGCAACAAGGGAATGCAGGCGTCCGCGTCGCGACCATATCGCGCGAGCTGCTCGTCGAGCCAAGTCGAGTCGAAGTCTGTAGTGGCCACCTGTTTCGCTTCTTCGAAGTCCACCTACCCGCTCCCCGAAGATGGCGTCATTGCCTAGCGCTAGCCTACCCGAGAGTCATCTGTCTCGGCAGAGCAGAACGAAAAAAAAGTAGGGGCGAAGACGCGCTTACGAAGCGAGCCCGGGGCCTGTGTCGCATGGGTGGCACGCAGCAGCGAAAAGGGATTCCAGAGCACCAGCCAGCTCATTGCCTGCTACCCGAAATCGTCATGCGAGTAGGACTGGGTCACGCCAGCAAGAAGACGAAATCAAAGGGATTCCAACGGGCGTGTCCTTTGGCGGGGTGTGGGGCAGCGCCCCTAATTCGTATTCCATCCTCAGCAAGCACCGATCGCCTAGGGCTCGCAGCCGGGCAGGGCTGCGGCGATGCTACGTGCCACGTCGGCCTGGGCTTGTCCGATGACCGTCCATGGGGGATCTTCGCCAGCGGCGGCTTGGATCACGAGCTGCGCCGAGGCGCGGCCACCCCAGGGCTTGTGGAAGCGCTCCTCGTCACCGCGGCAGACCTGCACGCTGCGCCCGCTCGAGGACGGGGTGAGGCTCGCCCGATGTCCGAGCAGGGCCCGCAACGCATCGATGGCGTCGGCGCGTCGCAGCGCCTCGCGGATAGCGGCCACGCCAATCTTGAACACAGGCAGAATGTTGTCGGCGCACTGCATGACCCGCAACAACGCCGCTGCGTCCCATTCCTGCCTCTGGGGCGGAAGCCACATCTCGTCAAAGACTTGGCCCCCTGCCCACAAACCAACGTGCAGCCGCTCCCCCTCTTCGTCCGAGAGCAGTTGCACCGCCGCCACGGGCATGGTGGGGCGGCCGTGAGCACCAAGCAGCGCCAACAAGCCTGCGTGCAGCTCCTCAATCCCTCGCGCATAGCGCATTTCATCGCGGAGTCGTTGCTCGAGCGAGGTGAAAGAGCGCTCCGCGAGCAACACGAGAGAGCCATCGAAAGGAACGCAGTGCAGCACGCGCCAGCCACTGTTTCCCATCATGCTCATCCAGTAGCTCAGGTCTTCGAGATGTACACGGCGCGCACAGTGTTCGATTCGAATCATCGGGCAACCCCCTCCGCAGCTATCGTGCATCTGAGCCCATCCCGCGGTCAAGAGTAGGAACGAGGAATGAGGAACGAGGGGCGAGGGAGGCGCAGGGCGCGGTCGTCGGCCGCTGTAGGGCCACGGCATGACGTGGCCGGATGACCACGATGGGCGCGTAGGGGCGCGATTCATCGCGCCCGCCCCAAGCACCGCCTAATCGTTGGGTTCGACCTGGACTACCGTGGGCTTGGCGATGAGCTGGCCGCTGCCGCCATTGAGCAGATTGGCGGCGTTGGCCTCATCTGTGTCGATGTGCATGTCCAAGATGTATTCCGAATTCACCCGGACCAGCACGTCATCAAAGATGATGCCGCGCTCTCCGCCGACGCGAACCATCACCCAATCCTTGTCACGTACACCAAGGCGCTCGGCATCCGCAGGGGACATATGGATGTGGCGCAGGGCCTGGATGACGCCGGTTTCGAGCTCGAGCCGGCCCGCAGGCCCTTCGAGAACCAGACCGGGTGTGTTGTCCAGGTCACCCGAGGCCCGAATCGGCGCGTCGATGCCCAGGGCGAGCTCGTCGGTGCGGGAAATCTCGACTTGGGTGCGCTTGCGCAGCGGTCCGAGCACGCGGACGCGGTCGATGCGCTTGCGTGGCCCGATGAGATCCACTGTTTGCTCGGCCGCGAACTGGCCTGGTTGGCTGAGTGGGCTTCGCACCGTGAGGCTCGCCTCGGGTCCAAACAGCGTGCGCAGATCCGCTTCGCAGAGGTGGACGTGGCGGGCGCTGATGCTGATGGGGATGTCGCTCATCTCCTCTCCCTTGACTCAATCGAGCTCGACGCCTGGGGCCGGGAAGCTCTGGGCTAGCTCCTTCACCTCTTCGAAGGTCTTGGCCAGCAGCGCCTCGTCCTCGACATTCTCGACGACCCTGATGATCCACTTGGCGAGCGTCTTCATCTCGTCTTCGGCCATGCCGCGGGTGGTCAGGGCAGGGGTCCCGAGGCGTATTCCGCTGGGGTCGAAAGGCTTCCGAGGATCGAAGGGGATGGAGTTGCAGTTGCACACGATCCCTGCGCGCTCCAAGGCATCCGCGGCGGGTCGCCCTGCCACACCTTTGGGGGTGAGGTCGACCAGGATCAGGTGGGTGTCGGTCCCCCCCGTGACCAGCCTCAGTCCACCCTTGACCAGCTCCTCGCCGAGGACCTTGGCATTGGCGACGATCTGCGTCGCGTAGGTCTTGAACTCTGGAGCCATGGCCTCCTTGAGGGCGATGGCGAGGCCCGCGATTTGGTTGATGTGCGGGCCGCCTTGAAGACCTGGGAACACGGCTCGGTCCAGCGCCTTGGCGTGCTCTTGCTTGCAGAGGATCATGCCGCCGCGGGGACCGCGCAGGGTCTTGTGAGTGGTGGTGGTGACGATGTCGGCGTAGGGCACTGGGTTGGTGTAGACGCCGCCAGCGATGAGGCCGGCGACGTGGGCGACGTCGGCGATGAGGTAGGCCCCTGCCTCTTTGGCGATCTCTGCAAAGCCGGCAAAGTCGAGCTGTCGCGCATAGGCGGTGGTGCCTACCGAGAGCACCTTGGGCTTGACCTCTTGCACCAGCGCGCGGACCTGAGCGAGGTCGATGAGCTCGGTCTTGGCATCGACGCCGTATTGATGGGCTTTGTAGAGCATCCCCGAGAAGTTCACCTTCCAGCCGTGGGAGAGGTGACCTCCGGCAGGCAGACCGAGCCCGACGATGGTGTCGCCAGGCTGACAGAGCGCGAAGTAGGCGCCCATGTTGGCGGGGGAGCCGCTGTAGGGCTGGACGTTGGCGTGGTCGGCCCCGAAGACCTCCTTGGCGCGGGCGATGGCGAGGCGCTCGACCGCGTCGGCGTTGGGCTGGCCCTGATAGTAGCGCTTGCCTGGATAGCCTTCGGAGTATTTGTTGATGAAGACCGAGCCCACCGCAGCGAGGACGGCGGCCGAGGTGTAGTTCTCACTGGCGATCAGGCGCAGACAGTCGCGTTGGCGCAGGTTCTCGGCGCGGAGCAGCTCGTGCACTTCGGGATCGATAGACTTGACGGCTTCGATGGACATCTTTCCTCCGAGACAAGGGAGACGGGAGCGTTCTTTGGACTGCCTGCGCAGTCGCCACGACACCACCTCATACCGCCTTGTCTTCGTGGATGTCCAGAGATTCGATGCAGAAGAAGTCCAGGTGAGCACGACAGTGCAACCCCCAGTTGCAGAGCGCGACTGCCGCAGGAAGCTGTGGGTAGCAGCCTTGGACATCAGTCGAACAGGCAGGCAAGGCGGCCGGCCTGCCTGTGGACGTGGCATCGAGCTACGGGGTGGTGATGGTGATCACGAGCTCGTAGGCGCCGGTCGCCGCAGTGATGTACGCATCGGCGATGACGTAGACCGTTTGGTCCGCGGTCGCGGTGTAGCTCACGAACTCGGCGCCGCTGGTGGAGTCGTCGCCTACAAGGCAGCTCGAGGTGTCGCTGCAGTCGGTGAGGATGTAGAGCGAGGTGTCGGCGGTGGCGCCATCGAGCTCGACGTCGAGCACCTGCCCGGAGAGCAGGTCGACCTGGTAGGCGATGTCGGGCCCGTTGGCGGTATAGCCGGTGCAGCTCGAGGTGCCGCTGGAGAAGGTGTAGTCGTTGAAGAAGCCGTCGAAGGTGCCGTTGATGGTCTCGCTGCCGCTGACCATGATGGCGCTGTCGCAGGTGTCACCCGGCGGCGGCAGGGTGCAGACCGAAGGCTCACCGGTGCAGCGATAGCCTGCTTCGACCTCGCAGGTCGCCGAGCAGCCGTCGCCATCGAGGAGCTCGCCGTCGTCGCAGGTCTCCGTTCCTTCGACCACGCCATCACCGCAACCGGGGGTGCGCAGCGACAGACGGATGTCGAAAGCAGAGGTCGAGGTCGAGGACCAGGCCTCGACGATGGCGAAGACAGTGACGTCGGCGGTGGCGGTGTAGCTGACGCCGGTGGTCTCGGCGCTGTCCGAAGAGACCTCGCAGGCCGTGGTGTCATCACAGCTGCCGACGAGCAGCGAAATCACGCTGTCCAGGGCGCCGTGCTCTGAGACCTCGAGGATCTGGCCAGCGCTCATGGGGATCTCGAACTTCGCCTCCCGGGAGCCGGTTCGTTCGGTGCAGCTGGCTTCGAGCAGGAACTCGTCGGTGAAGGAGGTCGACCAGTTGTCACCGGTGAGCTGCAGACTGTCCGTGGTCATCAAGAAGGCAGTGCCACAGGGCTGCGTGGAGCCAGGCAAGCAGGCCGAAGGGCTGCCGAAGCAGGCGAAGCCGCTCTCGAGCTCGCAGCTCGCCGAGCAGCCGTCACCATCGAGCAGCTCTCCATCGTCACATTCCTCAGCACCTTCGACGATGCCATCGCCGCAGCCAGGGGTGCGCACGGAGATGCGGATGTCGAACGGCGAGGTAGAGGTCGAGGACCAGGCCTCGACGATGGCGAAGATGGTGATGTCCGCGGTGGCAGTGTAGGTGACGCCGGTGGTCTCGGCGCTGTCCGAGGAGACCAAGCAGGCCGTGGTGTCGTCGCAGGTGCCCTCGAGCAGGGAGATCACGCTGTCGAGGCTGCCGTGCTCGGAGATCTTCAAGATCTGTCCGGCGAGCAGCGGGATCTCGAACTTCGCCTCGGCAGAGCCGGTACGCTCGGTGCAGCTCGCCTCGAGTAGGAACTCATCGCTGAAGGCGGCGGACCAGTTGTCTCCCGTGAGCTGCAGTGCGTCGGTCGTGACCACGATGGTGGAGCCGCAGGCCTGCGTCGAGCCAGGGACGCAGGTCGAGGGGCTGCCGAAGCAGACGAAGCCTGGTTCGTAGGTGCAGCTCGCCGTGCAACCGTCGCCATCGAGGAGCTCCCCGTCGTCGCACTCCTCGAGTCCCTCGACGATGCCGTCGCCGCATGAGGGCGTACGCAGCGAGAGACGAATGTCATAAGCCGAGGTCGAGGTGGCGGAGAAAGACTCGACCACTGCGAACACGGTGACATCGGTGGGCGCGGTATAGGTGATGCCAGTGCTCTCGGCGCTGTTGGAGGAGAGCTCACAAGCAGTGGCGGTGTCGCAGGTTCCAGTGAGTAGCGAGATCACTGAGTCGAGCGAGCCATTTTCGGAGACCTTGAGCACCTGACCAGCCAGCATGTCGATCTGGAACTTGGCCTCAGGGGCGTTGGGGGTGCTGGTGCAGCCCGTGCCGGTGAGGTCGACCTCCTGTGTGAAGTCGGCAGACCAGTTGCTGCCGGTGAGCTGCAGCGAATCCCCGGTCATGAGCATGGTCGCGCCACAGGGCTGGGTGCTCGTGGTGACGCAAGCGCTGGGCGCGGTCCCAAAGCAGAGATAGCCAGGCTCCACCTCGCAGAGGCTCGAGCAGCCATCGCCGTCGGCGTCGTTACCGTCATCGCAGACTTCAGTGCCTTCGACGAAACCGTCGCCGCAGCCAGGTGTGCGTCGCAGCACGCGGATGTCGTAGGCCGAGGTAGAGCCCGAGGAGTAGGACTCAAAGACGGCGAAGACGGTGGTGTCGGTGGCTGCAGTATACGTGACGCCGACGTCCTCACTGAAGTCGATGGCTGCGTAGCAGGCGGTGCTGGTGTCGCAACTACCCTCGAGCAGGCTGATGATGGCATCGAAAGTCGTATGTTCGGAGATGGTCACGACCTGACCAGCAAGCAGCTCAATCTCGATGACGATCTCATCGGAGCCAGTGCGTCCGTTGCAGCCCGAACCGTTGAGGGTGAAGTTGTTCTCGAAGGCAGCGGAGAAGTTGCTGCCGGTGAGCTGCAAGCTGTCGTTGACCAGGCGCATCGTAGGGCCGCAGGGTTGCATGCTTCCGGGCATACAGGTGGACGGCGCGCCGAAGCAGGAATAGCCCGGCTCGATTTCGCAGAGGCTGGAGCAGCCATCGCTGTCCAAGTCATTGCCGTCATCGCAGCTCTCGGCACTTTCGACCAGGCCATCGCCGCAGAGCGCCACGCGGATGTCGATGCTGAGGGTGTAGTCTCCGGTGGTGGCGCTGTTGGCGTCGACGATGAGGTAGACCGTTTGGTCGACAGGCGAGCTGTAGCTAAAGCTGTCTGCGGAACTGGTGCCACTCACGTCACGACCGGCGACGCAGCTCAGGAGGTCACTGCAGTCGGTGAGCACGTAGGCGGCGGTGTCGACGGTGCCTTGGATGCTGACATCGAGGATTTCGCCAGCGAGCAAGGAGACCTCGTAGGCGATGTCGGCGCCAGCGCTGCTGCGGGAGGTGCAGCCCGTTGAGGCAAGTTGGTAGTCGTTGTAGAAGCCGTTGTAGCTTCCTGGATAGCTGCCAGGACCGCTGATGCTCAGCGGGAAGGCACAGGTGTCGCCCTGCGGGATGAGGGTGCAGGTGGAGGGTGCGCCCAGGCAGCGGTAGCCAGGCTCCACCTCGCAGACCGAGGAGCAGCCATCGCCGTCGAGGAGCTCGCCGTCATCGCAGCTTTCGGAGCCTTCCACGATGCCGTCACCGCAGGTGGGTGTGCGCACTTCGAGCTCGAGCTCGTAGGTCCCAGACGCTGTTGAGGAATAGGTGTCGGCGATGACATAGAGCGTCTGATCGATCGGCGAAGCGTAGCTCACCGTCTCGGCCACGGTACCCGCGGAGTCTTTGCCGGCGACGCAGGAGCTGAGCACGCCGCAGTCGGTGAGGATGTAGAGGGAGGTGTCGACGCCCGCGCCAGTGAGCGTGGCGGTGAGAATCTCCCCTGCCATCACATCGACCACGTAGACGGCGTCGGGGCCTGCCGAGGTCCAGCCAGTGCAGCCGGTGCCAAGCAGGCTGTAGTCATTGACGAAGTCGTCGAAAGAGCCAGTAAAGCTACCGCCGCCAGTGGCGTCGACGGGCAGGGCGCAGTTGTCCCCAGGGGGCACGGGGGTGCACACCGAGGGCTCACCGGCGCAGCGGTAGCCCGCTTCCACGGCGCACGCCGCCGAGCAGCCGTCACCGTCGAGCAGCTCGCCGTCGTCGCAGGTCTCTGCGCCTTCGATGACGCCATCACCGCAGCTTGGCGTAATGACGGCAATGCGGATGTCGTAGGCTGAGCTCGTCGTAGTGGCGTAGGACTCGACGATGGCGAAGATGGTGATGTCCGAGGTGGCGGCGTAGGTCAAGCCCAACGCCTCGGCGCCGTCGGAGGAGCCGGCGCAGATGGTGTTGGCGTCACAGCTGCTCTCGAGGAGGTGAATCACCGAGTCGAGGGAGCCGTGCTCGGAGACCGTGACCGACTGCCCGGCGAGCAGGTCGATCTGGAAGATCGCCTCTTTGGCGCCGGCGGGGCGGCCGTTGCACCCGGTCCCGGTGAGGCTGAGGTCGTCGGTGAAGTCTGCGCCGAAGTTGCTTCCGGCGACCTGCAGGCTGCTGCCGCTGAGCACGCCAGGGCTTGCGCAGCTCTGCAGTGAGCCCGTAATGCAGACCGAAGGAGAACCGAAGCAGGAGAAGCCCGCTTCGATTTCGCAGAGCGCGGAGCAACCGTCGCTGTCGAGCACGTTGTTGTCGTCGCAGTCCTCGTTGTCGTCGACGATACCATCGCCGCAGGCGGGGATGCGGACGTTGATGGTGAGCGTGTAGTTGGCGGTGGACGAGGAGTAGGTGTCGGCAATGACGAAGACCGTCTGATCGACTGGGGAGGTGTAGCTCACCGACTCAGTTCCGCCGTTGTCCTCGCCGACGAGGCAGGTGCTCAGGTCGTCGCAGTCGGTGACGATGTAGATCACGCCGTCCGCGGTGGTGGCGAGCGAGGCGTCGATCACATCGCCAGCGGCGAGCTCGACCTGGTAGGCGACGTCTGGCCCTGCGGAGCTGTAACCAGTGCAGCTCGAGCTGCCGGGCAGGTTGTAGTCATTGGTGTAGTTCCCGAAGGAGCCAGGATAATCGCCGTTGGCGGTGACCACGATGGGGGCGCCACAGAGCTCGCCTTCGACGCTGAGCTCGCATTCCGAGGGCTGGCCGGTGCAGACATAGCCTGGCTCGACCAAGCAGGCATCGGAGCAGCCGTCAGCGTTGTTGGCGTTGTTGTCGTCGCATTCCTCGCCGATGGAAGCTGTCACGATGCCGTCGCCGCAGAAGGGGCCGCTACCAGTTTGCATTTGCAGCGTGAAGCCCTCGGGCAGGGGGCTGCGCACGATGATGCCGACGAGGTAATCGCCAGCGGGCACGCTCACGTCGGTCCAGCTCTCATCGCCCAGGTTCTCGTCCGCGAAGTGCTCCGTGTCCCAATCGGCGAGCAAGCGGAAATCGGCATCGCCGCCGTTGTTGGCCGCCAAGGTACCGGACAGGGTGACGTCCTCGGTGAAGGTGATGGTGTACCACAGCTCGACATTGGTTGCGCTGTCAACGGCCTTCTCGATGACGGCATCGTAGCCGAAATCTCCGAGGTGCTCGAGGGGCGTGCAGATCGAGGGGGTGCCGCTGCAGCTGTAGCCGAGGTCGGGGACGCAGGCGGTGCAGCCGTCGTCAGCGGTGTCGTTCTGGTCGTCGCAGGTTTCACCCAGCTCAACGAAACCGTTGCCGCAAGCAGGGTTGATGTCGATCGCGATGTCGTACTCGGCGGCGGTCGAGGAAGCGGCGAAGGACTCGACCACGATGAAGACCGTTTCGTCGGTGGTGGCGGTGTAGGTCATCGGGGAGGACTCGGGATCGTCGAGCTTGGCCATGCAGGCTTGGGTGGGGCTACACTCGCCGATGATCATGCGGAAGGAGTCGAGCACACCGAGCTCATTGACGACGAGCTCGTCACCGCTGGCCAGGGGCACCTCGAAGATCACCTCGGGGCGCGACAGTCCCGCCGAGCGACAATCGGTACCGTCCATGGCGAGGGTATCGGTGAAGTCGGCAAAGAAGTCATCACCGCTGAGTCGGAAGCCAGAGTTGAGCACGAAGATGGCTTCGGCGCAGGAGTTGCCAGTGCCTGGAGTGACGCAAACCGGCGTGCCAGCTTCGAGTTCACAGAGCCCTGGAGCACAGTTGGTGCTCACCAGCTCGAGGCAACCGTCGCTGTTCTCGTCGAGACAGGCTTCGATGACATCACCGTTGCAGACGGCGTCGCCAGGGTTCTTGCCTTCACAAGCGGGGGCGTCAGTGCAAGGCGTCACACAGGCCACCGGGTCGGCCGTGCTGGAACAGATTTGCTCGCCCAGCGTACAGTCGGTGCGCGTCTCGACCAAGCAGCCCGCCTCGTCAGCGGCGCAGACCACCAGGGTGTCGCTGTCGCAGCTACGTCCCAGTTCGGTGCACAAGGTCTTGCCTTCACAGGGATCGATCTGGCCAGTGGCGCAGGCCACTGGGTCAGCCTCGGGGTCACAGGTCTCGAACTCGATGGTGCAGTCCGTTCGGGTCTCGACCAGACAGCCCTGCAGGTCGGCCACACAAACCACCAAGGTGTCGCCATCGCAGCTGCGGGCTTCAACGCCGCAATTGCTGATGCCTTCGCAAGGGTCCACGGTGACACAGGAGGCCACCTCGTCTTGCACTTGGCAAATCTGACTGCCGAAAGTGCAGTCCGACCGGGTTTCGACCAGGCAACCGCGTGAGTTGGGGGAGCAAGTGACGAGCACGTTCTCGTCACAGCGGGTTCCCACGGCGGTGCAGCTGTCGGCGACGCCTTCACAAGGGTCGATATCGGGAAGCTGGTCGACTTCAGAGGTCTCGGTCTCGCTTTGGTCTGCTTGCGGTGTCTTTCCGCCGCCACCACCACAAGCAACCGCGCTCAGCGCAACCCACGTTGCCAGCAACAGCACCCAAGTCCACGTCTTCATATTGCCTCCCTTCGGAAGTGTCGCGTTCCACGAGGACGATCACCTCGAATTATGTTGCCTATCTGAAAGCGTCGCCGATTGCAAGCCGTGGCGGCATGGCAAATGGCAGAGAAGCCCTTTCGGAAGATCAGGGTTGCCGGAGCCTTCGTGTTGATTGGGCGCTTGGCCTGCTTTTCCAACTTGATTATATGCAGGGTCTCTTATATGAAGCGCCAATAGGAAAAGCAGGGTGACGTGGTCGTCACCCATGCCGTGCAGGAGCTGCACGCGCGCTTGTGTGGGCGCGCAGTTTTGCAGAGGAGCTGAAGATGAATGAAGCTGCAGTACATCGAGACGTGGTCATCGTGGGAGGTGGGCCGGCGGGAATCCAGGCCGCGCGCTTGCTCAAGGAGCATCGCCCGGAGCTGACTGTTGCGGTGCTCCGGCCGGAACCACATTCGCTGATTTATTGTGCACTTCCCTACGCGATGGAGGGCATCTTCCCGCTGGAGCGGTGCTTCAAGAACGACGACCTCGTCACTGGCGTCGGGGCTGAGCTGATTCGCTCCAGAGCGGTCTCGCTGCAGCCACAAACGCGCACCCTCCAACTGGAGGATGGCGGCACCCTGAGCTATGAGAAGCTGCTCGTCGCCACAGGTGCCGTGCCCATTCGCCCTCTCGTCAAGGGGGTTGGGCTGCAGAACGTCTTCACCGTGAAGACCGCCGCCGACACCAGGGCCATCCTGCAGCGCCTACCGGCGCCTCAGGATTGTGCCGAAGAGGAGGGGCTGGGCGCTGCACCCGTGAAGGCCGTGGTGATTGGTTCGGGCGCGATCGGCATCGAGCAGGCCACGGCCTACCGCCGTCGCGGGGTCGAGGTCCATTTGGTCGAGATGCAGGACCGTATCCTCCCTCACATGCTGGACGCCGACGTCTCTGCCAAGCTCAGTGACGCCCTCTGCAAGCTGGGGCTCCACCTCCACCTGTCCACCCGACTCGAGCGCCTCGAGGCCGCAGATGCTGGCGACGAAGCGAGCGTCGTGCAGCTCTCGGGCGGACAGCGGATAGCGCTGCGTCCAGGCCGAGACTTCGTCGTGCTGGCCGTGGGCATGAAGCCGGACATCGCGCTCTTCGCCGAGGCAGGCCTGGCCTACACCACCGACGGTTTGACCGTCGACGCAGAGATGCGCACCTCCATTCCAGGGATCTGGGCGGCGGGCGACTGCGTCGCCTTCCACTCCGGCATCGACGGCAAAGCCCTTGGCGGCAAGCTGGCCACCAACGCCGTACCCATGGCCAAGGTCGCCGTGCGCAACATGCTCGGGCTCAGCGGCAGCTATCCGGGCTTCTTCAATGGTGCCGCCACCGTCGTCGATGAGAAGCGGGTCGGCGCTACCGGCTTCACCGAAACCTATGCGCGCTCACGCGGCCTCGAGGTCTTCTCCACGCACGCCTCCACCCGCACGCGCTTCCCGATGATGCCCGGCGCTGGTCAGATCGACGTCAAGCTGGTCTTCGAGACCCCGTCGGGACGTCTCATCGGCGCGCAAGCCGTCGGTGACGAGGCGGTGGCCGAGCGCATCGATCTTTGCACCTTCGCCATTCAGCGCGGCGCCACCGCCTGGGAGCTCGCCGATTTCAGCTACTCAGCCCAACCCTGGCAGAGCTTCTTCCCCGCCCGCAACGCCATCGTCGAAGCGGCCAGCGCCGCCCGCGACCAGCTCGAGCGCCTTCGAAGCGAGTAAGGGGTTCTCAAGAAGAGTTCTTGTTCTTGTCGACCTCGCCCCTCGCCCCTTGTTCCTCGTTCCTCGTACCTCGCCTCTCGCGACAGCCCCTCCATCGCGCTACACTGACCGGCGTGTGACCTGGTCCCCCTGTCGGGAGGTGCTCTCGTGTCGACCCACGACCACGCTACGCTCGATGCCAACGCCGCCTATCTCCAAGCAAGACTCGCCTGCCTCGAGTCCCACATGCGCACGCTCACCGAGCTCGACGCCGATGATGACGACGCCGAGCTCATCCGCGACTACCTCGACGAGGCAGCCGCCTTGCGCCCGAGCGATGCGCCAAGCGACGCGCTGCCGGCCCTCGAGCTGCTCCGCCGGCGCTTCGACCTGGATGATTTCGAAGAAAACGTCGTCCTGCTCGTCCTCGCGCCGCAGATCGACAACCGCTTCTCCGAGCACATCGCGCGCCTGAAGCGCAACGTGGTCCGCACCCAGATCGACATCGGGCTCGCCTTGAGCCTCTTCGCCCCGAGCACCTCAGACCGTATTCTTCAGAGAACCAAGTTCGGACCATCCGGCCGGCTGCGCGCACAGCACCTGCTGACGCTCGATCAACGAAGCAGCCGAGAAGGGCAGTTGCTGGATGTTGCCCTCGCTTTGCCTCCCCGTATCCAATCCATGCTGCTCGGCCTCGGAGAGCAGGACCCTTGCATCGAGGGCTTCAGTCGCCTCATCTGGCCCAGCATCCCCATCGAGAACGTGGTGCTACCGCAGAAAGCAGTCTCTCAGGTGCGCTCCCTCGTCGGACAGCTCGAGCGCTACCGCGCCAAACGCAAAGAGTGGGGTCGCCCCGAGCTCGACGCTGGCGGCAACGCCCTGATCCTGCTCTTCGCCGGACCACCGGGCACCGGCAAGACCATGCTCGCCCACGCCCTGGCCCACGAACAGAGCGTGCCCCTGTTGCTCGTCGATGCCAACCAGCTCGCCTCCAGCCGCGATCTGGAGAGCCAGCTCGGCACCATTCTGCGCGAGGCCAGGCTGCAGAACGCCATCCTCCTCTTCGACGACTGCGAGCTGCTCTTCGGCAGCCGGCTCCAAGGCAACCGCGACCTGCCCATGCTCCTCGCCGCACTCGACAACTTCGACGGCATCGCCATCCTCGCCACCAATCTGCCCCTCAGCCTCGATCCCGCCCTCGACCGCCGCGTCACCCTGCAGCTCGACTTCGAGCTGCCACCACCGCGCTCACGAGAACGCATCTGGCGCCTCATGCTGCCCCCTCAGACCCCCCTCGCCGAGGACGTGGACATCCCAATCTTGGCCGAAAAATACGAGTTTGCCGGTGCCCACATCCGCAACTGCGTGGCCGTCTCCATCAACCGCGCCTTGGCACGCCCAGGTGAGCCCCTGCTCACCCAAGCAGACCTCGAAGAGGCCGCGCGCAGCCAGGTGCGACACCGCCTCAAACAGCTCGCCGATCGTTCCACCAACCAGCTCACCCTCGAAGACCTGATCGTGCCCAAAGACATTGGAGAGCGGCTGCGCGCGATCATCGCCGCGGTCCGCAACCGCAGGATCATCTTCGACGAGTGGGGTTTTGGCGAGAAGCTCAGCACGGGCAAGGGGCTGTGCAGCCTCTTTCGAGGCGACAGCGGGACGGGAAAGACGCTTGCTGCCGAAATCATCGCCAACGAACTGACCATGCCACTCTACCGGGTTCGTATTCCGAGCATCGTCTCGAAGTACGTTGGCGAGACCGAGAAGAACCTCGAGAAGTGCTTCCGGGAGGCGGGCTTGGCGGGTGCTCTCCTGCTCTTTGACGAGGCAGACTCCATCTTCTCCAAGCGGACCGAGGTGAACAACTCCAACGACCGCTATTCCAACATGGAGACCAACCTGCTGCTGCAGGAGGTGGAGCGCTTCGAGGGGATCGTCATCCTGACCACCAACCTCGACGCCGCCATCGATGACGCCTTCGAGCGTCGACTCAACCACAAGATCGATTTTCCGTTTCCCGACGCGCATGCCCGAGCACGCATCTGGAAGCACCTGATCCCAGCCCAAGCGCCAGTCGAAAGACCCATCAACTACAACTACTTGGGTGAGGACTTCGAGCTCAGCGGCGGCTGCATCAAGAACGCGGTCATCCGCGCTGCCTATACCGCAGCAGAGCGCAAGCTCCCGATCAGC
Organism: Myxococcota bacterium; assembly: GCA_034002465.1. Taxonomy (GTDB): domain Bacteria; phylum Myxococcota_A; class Bradymonadia; order UBA4248; family JAVFAO01; genus JAVFAO01. The sequence goes on along the minus strand of JAVFAO010000059.1, from coordinate 6,780 downwards.
ATGGACCTGCTCGAGCGCGCCGCAGAGCAGGAGTACCGCGAGCTTGGCAAGCTCATGCCGATGCGACGCAATCCTTGGGATTGAGTGGGAGTGATTGCAATCGAAAGCGAAGGGCACGCATCCTCTCGACAATTCCGCAGGAATTGTAGCTGTCGAGAGGTCGGTGCCCGAGAGCGAGCGCATGCAATCGAAAGCGAAGGGCACGCATCCTCTCGACATTCCGCAGGAATTGTAGCTGTCGAGAGGTCGGTGCCCGAGAGCGAGCGCATGCAATCGAAAGCGAAGGGCACGCATCCTCTCGACATTCCGTGGGAATGGCTGCTGTCGAGAGGTCGGTGCCCGAGAGCGAACGCATGCAATTGAAAGTGAGCGAAGGGCACGCATCCTCTCGACATTCCGTGGGAATGGCTGCTGTCGAGAGGTCGGTGCCCGAGAGCGAACGCATGCAAGCGAGCTTGCTGCGTGGGCGCTGTGTCACGACTGCGGAAGTTGGAGCTTCGACAAGTGGGGAAGCAGGCCAAGCGCCTCGCCACCTGCGCCGACGCAGCGCTCGGAATTTGCCATTGCGCACATGTAGGTGAAGATGGGATTGGGTCGCCGCTCCTTCCGAATGTGGGCGGTGGACCGGCATCCTCGCGGCATTCACGTCGGCTGCGCGATGTCCGAGAGCGAGCGGATGCGTGTCGGAGCAAGCACATGAGAAAGCCCATCAGCGCAATGCCTCTCTCACCGATTCTCGTTGTGCTCTTGAGCAGCGCATGCGCTGAAGACACCGAGCAGTGGCGCGTCGCGGCCTTTCCCCAACCCTGCGATTCCGACAGCATGTGTTGGGTCGTGAGCCGAGATGGCGACGCCGACGAGCTGATGAACACCTTGCCTGAGGGCGTCGAATGGAGTCTTGGCTCCGAGACCTTGGTCGAGTTGCGACCAGCAACCGTCAACAGCCCGCGTCGCGTTCTCCGACAGCAGCAAACACCTGTCAAAGCTGGCGAGGGGGTCAGTTGGCAGGTCTCGGCACAGCGCCTGAGCGCGCTTGGCGAGGAGCTCGAAATTGCGCAGGGCTATCGTGTGGGCTGCATCTCACAGCAGCTCTGTGATGCACTCGCTTCCAAGGATGGTGAGTGGTTCAAGCTCGAGCTGGGGTGGTACGAAGGGCGCTTGCTCATCGAAGCCTTTTCGAGCGTCGAACGATGATACCGCGCTCAAGGCCGAACAGCCTATTTCTTGCCGAAGAGGGAGCGAAGCGGCAGGCGATGTTTGGTGCCCCAGAGTTGCTGCAGCAGGGAGAGCCGCTCTTCGACCGGGCCGATGGGCCAACACGCGTTCGGCTCCAAAGCCGTGAGATCGACTTGCTCGTTCAGGGCACAAATGTCCCGAAACTCCTCAACCTCGTCACCTTTTTCCTCGAGCCACCGCAACGGCAATCCCTGTGTTCGACAGACGTAGGGACGAGCGGGATAGATGCGGCAACGCTCCTGCTCATCCAGAAACGCGCAGCGTCCTCGAGGGTGGGGGGCCTGGCTGCTCAGCAAGTCACCAAACTCGGCCTGAATGCGCGCCGCTTCGACCTCGAACACCGACACATCGTCGACACAGCAGCTTGCGCAACCCACGGCACAACGAAGCGGCAGCTCTTTTGCGATGCGCTCGGCTTCCAAGTCGATGTGCTGATGCAGAGTGCGCAAGGCATCAAGAATTTTCTCTCTCTCCATGGTGGGTTGCTCGCTACGGATGGGGTGGACAGCCTGCTCTCACGGCCACGACGCGACCCAAACAGGAGGCTGGAAAGCAGGGGCTACGGCAAAGCTTCACCAACGTCAAGGGTGAGCGCTACGCCAAGTGTGGAGGCGAGCTGCACCAAGGATTGGAAGGCGACCGCTAAGCGCTCAAATTTCCTTGTATTTCCTTTGATGGGAAGGCTGGCACGTAAGGCGCAAGGATGTGTCTGGCGACAATGCGCGTCTTCGCGAACAGAGAGCGCGACGCTGAGCCAAGCGAAGCGAATGGGAGTGCAATCATGAAGCATGGGATGTGGATACTGTTGGTGGCGATCTGCTGTTTGGGCTGGGAATCGGTGGCCTCTGCTCAGGACGCCGCGAGCGCTCTCGGTTTGGTGGTGGAGCAACGAGAGAGCGGGCAGCTCGACCGCGCAGAGGATGCCTGGTGGCAGACCGAAGAGAGGGAGTCTCGGCTCTTTGTCCAGGTGGGACCGCGCTTTCACAGCTTGGGCTCGAGCTCGGCCCAGGGTTCGGCCGCTGGTGTCTCACTCGCCGCTGGCTACTGGTTCGCCCCGTCTCTGGCGGTCGATCTGCAGGGAGCGTTCTCCTCGGCGGTGACGGAGGCTGGAAGCAGTGCCAACAAGCACGAGCAATTGCGCGTCGGTGCCGGGGCCAGGATGGCGTTGCCCATCTGCTTGAGCCCGCTGCTGACCGCACGCGTTCTCTACGAACGCCTCGACAGCGACTGGCGCCTGGGCGAGCAAGGCAGCTTCAGCGGGAGTAGCCACCGCGACGCCTTGGTCTTCGACGCCGGGGCAGGGCTCTCCTTCGGATATGGCATGTTGACGGGCGATCTCCTGTTCACCGCTGCCTTCAACCTCGCCGACAGCTCTGTCTCCAGCACCGAGCTGGATCCCGTCGCCCGCTTCGATGCCCCACAGCTCCTCGCGCCAGGCTTCTTCGGCATGACCAGTGCGGGAATCGAAGCCCACCTCGGGATGCGCTTTTGATGAGGCGCGCGCGAACGAGACCGCGAGGCGTGCTCGACCCTGTCGCCTCCTTCAGCTTGCGACTTGTACAGCGATAGTGTACGCCCGTTGTGGCGGTTCGAGATGCCCATCACGGAGAGCGCCTACATGAATGACAAGCCTCGCAAGAACTTCGTCCTCGATACCAATGTCTTGCTCCACGATCCCAACTCCATCCATCGCTTCGGAAAAAACAACGTCATCATCCCCATCTACGTCATTGAAGAAGTCGACACCTTCAAGCGCCAACTCAACGAGCTCGGACGAGCTGCCCGTCTGATCAGCCGACACCTCGACAACTATCGAAGTCGCGGAAACTTGGGAGCTGGCGTCGAAATGGAGAACGGCGGCCTGCTCAGGGTGGCCGTGCTCAAGCGCCCCCTGCCCAAGGAGGCCAACATTGGTCACCAAGCCGACAACATGATCATGGCCGTCGCGCTCGAGCTCCGACAAGACGAGCCCGAGCATCCGTGCATCTTCGTGACCATGGACACCAACTTGCGCATCCGCGCCGACACCATGGGACTGGCCGCAGAGAACTACGAAGCCAACCTGGTCTCCCTCGACGAGCTCTATCCAGGCACTGCTGAGCTCTTCGTGGCACCCAATGTGGTCGATGCCCTCCACCATCAGGGCGAAGCAGCCATGGGCTTCGAGCCTCATCCCACTGATAGCTTGGCGTTTTTGGCTGCCGCCGACGCCCATTTGCCCGTCGAAGAGCGCGTCCTCCACTACCGAAACGAGTACGTGCTGCTTCGCGACGTCAATAACGAGAGCCACACCGCGATCGGTCGCATCGTCCCCACCGAGAACCGAATCGTCGCCTTACGCAAGCTCACCAACAACTCCTGTTGGGGCATCAAACCGCGCAATATGGAGCAGCACTTCTGCTTCGATAGCTTGCTCGACGACAACATCCAGCTCGTCACCCTGCTCGGCAAAGCAGGGACCGGTAAGACCTTGCTCGCCCTCGCCGCTGGATTGCAGAAGGCAGCCGAAGAGGAGAAATTCACCAAGCTCCTGGTGGCGCGCCCCGTCTTTCCTCTCGGACGCGACATCGGCTTCTTGCCCGGTAGCGTCGGCGAGAAGCTCAACCCCTGGATGCAGCCCATCTTTGACAACATCGAGCTGCTCATGGGCCTGACCCAATCCGATCGGCGCTCTGGCCGCTCCGCCCAAGAGCTCATCGACCTCGGAATCCTCCAGATCGAAGCCTTGACCTACATTCGCGGGCGCTCCATCCCCAATCAGTACATCATCATCGACGAGAGCCAGAACCTGACGCCCCACGAGGTCAAGACCATCATTACCCGCGTGGGGACCGGCACCAAGATCGTCTTCACCGGCGATCCCTACCAGATCGACAATCCCTACGTCGACGCGGAGTCCAACGGCCTGAGCTACCTCGTCAACAAGCTCAAGGGCCACGACATCTGCTCCACTGTGACTCTGCGCAAGGGTGAGCGCTCCAAGCTCGCCGAGTTGGCTGCCAACGTTCTGTAAACGTTCAGAAATTGAACGGAAGCGAAGAGCTTGCGCTGGCTTCGACAGGTTGGGGCGAAGCCAGCAGCTCGCACGGCGAGCCGCGAAGCGCTGCGCCTCACTCGACGGTGATGTCGAGTTGCCGCCACGCGCTGCCGCCGCGCCCATCCCGAATCACGCACCAGACGGTGGTGGTGCCCGCCTCTTTAGGCGTCACCTTGTTCTCGAAGGCCTTCTCCGGCTCGTCGACGACTGTGGTGTAGAAGGTCTTTTCCTCGTCCAGGGAACCGTTGCGAACATACCACGACAGCAACGCCTCCTCTTGACTGGCTTCTGTCTCACTTTGACGAACGAAGTAATCGAGCGAGTCGAGGTCCAGCTCGCAGCGCAGCTCATAAGCCTCGCCAACCTTGGCGGTCTCCGCTTCTTCTGGCCCAGGTCCAAAGCTGCTGATCCTGGGGTTGCGGTTGGGCTCCTCGTCCGTGGCCGCGCTCGGAAGCAGGTAGAGCGTCTTGACCGCCACCTGGGATTCGCCGCTCACGGGGTCGGTTGCGGTCAAACGAATCCGCGCGGGATAACCCTGACTGCAGCTCGGAAGACCAATGCCTTCGGGGAGCTGCTCGGCCAAGATGACCGATTGCTCGCAGATCGCATCCACGAAGGGCACCAGCTCGCCCGGATAGAGGAAGAAGAAGCGCGAGCCTTCACCCTTGAGCAGGTCAATGAGCTCAGGGGGCGTACCTTCCGGGAAGACGCAGGGATAGCCATCACTCGCCGACCCAGTGAAGGCACAAAACTCCCAGCTCAGCTCGAAGTCTCGGTCCTCGGTGCTGACGACGAGGGCGTCGATGAAGGTGCTCTCGTTGGCAGCCAAGCGAGGACGATCGGCTTGTACCCCGAGGATACGCAGGTAGTTGATCTCGCTCTCCGGGGTGAAGTCCTCAGTGCAGGCGATGGCGCTCATTGCCAACGTGCCCACCACCAACGCCGCTGGCATTCTCTTGACCAGCGAGCGTGTTGCGTCCGCCATTCCCTGCAAAGCTTGGGAAGATGAGTGCCCTCTGTTCACTTTGGATGGCATCAGAACTCTCCCTTGATCCCAATGCTGGGCAGAATGGGCAGGCCGCGCACATAGCCCTGCTGGGTGGAATCGAAGTTGTACTGAATGAACTCTGGGTTGGCGTGGAAGTAGACACCTTGGATATCGAGGTAAGCGCTCAGGATCCACCAATCAAAGACCCAGCTCTTGTCGACCCTCAAGTCGAGCTGATGGAAAGCCTCGACCCGCTGGGAGCCGGGAACGCCGAACAAGGGCTGGTAGGCGTCTGCGTCTGCATCGAAGACTGCTCCTTCTTGAGGGGTAAAAGGACGTCCTGTAACATATCGAAACCGCAAGCCAATCTGCCACTGGGCAGGCAGCTTGTAACTGGCCAGGGCGGTCAAGATGTGCGTCTGGTCGAACTCGAAGAGCTCCATCTCCTCACCAGGCTGGTCATTGCGCTCAGCACGGCTCACCGTGTAGGCAATCCAGCCAAAGAAGTTGTTGGCCAGCTCGTGGCGCAGCAACAGCTCGGCGCCATAGACCCGCCCCTCACCGGTATTGGCGAAACGCTCTGGCTCGATCCGGCCGTTGCGGATGACCGTGTCCGTGCTGGGGGCAACCAAGTCATTGAGGCTCTTGTAAAATCCGGTGATCTCTAGGGTCAGTGGTTCATAGAAGGGAGCGCGCGCAGAGCCGCCGAGCGCATAGTGAACGGCGTGCTGCCAATCCAGGTCTGGGTTACCAAAGTCCTCTGCGGTGGCCTGAAATTCAGGCGCCTGGCTGAAGCGGCCGACTCCACCGGTGACAGAGAAGTTCTTATCGATGGTCCAGCGCAAGGAGCTGCGCAGATCTCCGGTGAAAGAGCCGAGCTCGCGGGCATAGTCGAAGCGCCCTCCCAAGACCAGGAGCAGCTCTTCGAGCACATCGAGCTCGACCTCCATGAACGCTGCGGGTTGATAATATCCCTGCTCCACGCCCAGCTCGAGGTACTCCAAGGTATCGAAACCCCCAGCAAACTCACCATCCTGACGCTGCCTGGGTAAGCGAGCGGTGACCTCGGCCGTGCCAAAGACCATATCCATCCCCATCACCACGGCGAGCCGATCATCCAGCTCGAAGCGGGCCTCTTCGCGGACGGTGTGCTGAAGAATGTCGAGCAAAAATCGCAGCGAATCGCCGACTCCAAAATCGAGCACGGTGCTGCCGAAGTTATAGACCAGCCGATTGCGGAACGTGTCGCTGCGGTAGTTCCAGGTGAGCTGGCCGCGGTGAAACGAGGTGCTCGCTGCTGCACTGCCGCGCAGGAAGGGATTGTTGGCCTGTGGTGACGAGAAAATGAACTCGAGCACGTCGTCAGAGCCGTAGGCAAAGGCCTCGAGCTCGTGACCGCCACCCAGCATGACGTTGACTCGGCCTTGGTAATCCCAGTAGCGCGGTGCCACGGTGAGCTCACCACCGATATCATCGGGCACGACGAACGGGATGATCGCGTCAAAGTAGCTGCGGCGCG
>JAVFAO010000058.1:0-25026 GCA_034002465.1 Myxococcota bacterium | reverse complement strand
GAACGCGACCGAATTACCGGTTGCTGTTGCGTGCCATCCCTGGCACGCACCCTTCGGGCTGCCTTCGCAGCGAGTCTCCGCCTCCTGGCTGCGACATCGTTGCGCCTCTGCGTCTTTGCGTGAGACTCCAAGGACATCGCCAACAGAAAGCCCGTTCTGGTCATGTCCAAATCGTACTACAATTACTCTTTTGATTCATGAACTTGCAGGTGATGCGTATCACGTGGCCAAAGGGCGAGCCTTTGGAATCCCTTGTCTTTTGGCTCAAGAGTTCGCAATCGAAAGTGAGCGAAGGGCACGCATCCTCTCGACATTCCGAAGGAATTGCTGCTGTCGAGAGGTCGGTGCCCGAGACCGAACGAATGCAAATCGACGTCACCACACAGGACCATCTCATGTGCCGATTCATCCTGCCTACGCTCGTACTCCTCGTCCTCTTCGCCCAGTCCGCCTGGGCTGATGAGAACCCTTGCACCAAGCCGCCCGAGGCCATGGGCGTGCCCACGGGGGCTGCCGCTTTCGACGCGCACCAGGCCACTGACGCAGGCAGCACGAAGACCCTGGGGCTTGGTGATGAGCTCATCGTTCGCGCTGGCGAGGGTGGACGCGCTGCCGTCTCCCTGTGGGGCGAGAATGGCTGTGGCCTGTGGTTGCAACACAGCTTTGGCGGCAGCCCCATCACCGGAGAGGACCAAGAGCTGCGTCCCGCCGTCTTCATTCCTGTTCCCAAAAACAAAGAAGGTGAGTACGAGGTGGAGGCCCTCGGTGCCTGGTTCGTGCTTGCACCCAAGGGCGGTGGGTTCTACGAAGTTCGCCTCTCAGAAGCGATTTCTGAATACGAAGGCGAATAGCTCCCGAGGGCTTGGCCGCAAGGACGCGGCGTTGGACTTGGCGTCTCACGCACCAACTTGGGAAGCGGGCCAAGCGCCCAATGAACAAGAAGTTGGGGAACAGGCCAAGCGCCCAATGAACAAGAAGTAGGGGCGGACCTGCGTGTCCGCCCTCCTTGGATACGGGCAATGAGTCAGCTACGGCGCTTGCTCCGAACAACACGAAATCAAAGGGATTCCAAAGGGCGAAGCCCTTTGGCGGGGTGTGGGGCAGAGCCCCACATTCGTATTCCCTTGCCCAAACCACCGACTACAGCAACACGCCCTCGCGGCTCTCGAGCAGGATGGTCACGGGGCCGCTGTTGAGCAGCTCGACCTGCATCATTGCCCCAAAACGCCCAGTCTGGACGGGAATGCCCGCCGCGGCGATGTGCTCGACGAAGGCGTCGACCAGCGCGCTCGCCGGCTCTGGCGCCATCGCCTCGACGAAAGCTGGCCTCCGCCCTCGACGCACGTCGGCGTAGAGCGTGAACTGACTCACCGTCAGCACCGAACCAGCGACTTGTTGGAGGCTGAGGTTCATCTTTCCTGCTTCGTCTTCGAATACGCGCAGGTTGATGAGCTTGTCGGCAATCACCCGGACATCAGCGAGCGTGTCAGAGTGCGTGGCGCCGAGCAGGACCAGAAAACCCGTCCCGATGGCGCCCACCACCTCGGCGTCCACGCTCACCTGGGCTCTGCTGACTCGCTGCACTACTGCCCGCATCACTCACCCCTGCAGCGCGGTACCGACTGAGCCTGCCTCGTTCAGCTCGGCGAGCAGATCGCCTGGCTGCAAGCAGCCCACGATATGAACGGAGACCACCCCCAGCGCCAGCGCGCCCAGGCCTTCCTCCACCTTGGGGATCATGCCACCAGCGATGACCCCCTCGGCGATGGCAGCGCGGGCCTGCTCGGGGCTGAGAACGGTGAAACGGCTGTTTGGATCGTCGAGCTCGCGCAACACGCCGCGCACGCCACCCGTGCTCATCACCAGCTTGGCAGACAGCGCAGCGGCAACCCGCGTGGCGGCCACATCGGCGTTGATGTTGTAGACCTGGCCCGCAGGGTCGATGCCCAGACTGTTCATCACGGGGACGTAGCCAGCGTCGCAGAGGGTGTTCAGGAGGGAGGTGTTAATGCTCGTGATATCACCTACATAGCCGAAGTCCACGAGCTCGCCATCGCTGCCCGACACCGCCCGAGGGGGGCGCTTGACGGCTTGCACCAAGCCAGCAGAGCTGCCGCTCAGTCCCACCGCAGGCAAGCCGAAGCCATGGAACATCGCGCAGAGGTCGATGTTCACCTGGCCACCGAGCACCATCTTCATCACCTCGAGGGTATCGCGATCGGTGATGCGCCGACCGCCTACCTTCTTGGCGCTCAGTCCCAAAGACTTCGACAGCGCGGTGGCTTGCGGACCGCCGCCGTGAACCACCACCACGCGCCGCTGCGCGCAAAGCTGCGCCACATCGCTGGCAAGGGCTCGACACTGCTCGTGATCGGCGAGCAGCTCGCCGCCGAGCTTGATGACGAGGGGCTCGCTCATGGCCAGGTCCCCATGTCGCCCAGCATGCCCGCGTCCTCTTTGAGGCCGAGCACGATGTTCATGTTCTGAATCGCCTGACCGGCGCCGCCTTTGACCAGATTGTCGAGGGTGGTGAGCATGACCAGGCTACGCCGCTCGCCATGGACCTCGCCGAGCGAGAAGCCGACCTCGGCGTAGTTGCTGGCCACAATCGAGACCACCTCGGGGCTGCGTCGCGTGACAATCTTGACGAAGCGCCGACCCTCATAGGCGTCGTGCAACAGTTTGGTCACCCGCTCCGCGTCGACGTCGGCAGGCACGTCGAGCACGCTCGTGGCGAAGATGCCGCGGGGCAGCGGGGCGGACATGGGAACGAAATCGAGGCGGAAGCCTTCTCCCGCGCCAGCGTCGAATACGGTCTGGGCGATCTCGGGGGCGTGCCGATGCTTCAGGATTTCGTAGGCCCGCAGGTTGTTGGCGCGCAGTGGGTGGTGTGTGCCTGGTTTGGCGTAGGCGCCCGAGCCCGAGGAGCCGGTCATCGCCACCGTGCGTACGGGAGCGTTGAGCAAGCCCGCTTTGGCCAAGGGAATCAGGCCCAGGGCGATGCAGGTGGCGAAACAACCGGGTACGGCCACGCGCGTGGCGCTTTGAATCTGCGCGTAGTTGAGCTCAGGGAGTCCGTAGACGAAGGAGGAGAGCAGCTCTGGGCAGGGGTGAGCGCGCTTGTAGTACTTTTCGTAGGTCGCGACGTCGCGCAGGCGGAAATCCCCAGACATGTCGATGATGCGCGCTCCGCTCGGGATGAGCTTGGGCACGACCTGCGCGCTGACGGTATGGGGCAGCCCGAGCAGGACCACGTCCATCCCAGCGGCAGCCTCTTCAGGCTCCATCTGCTCGAAGCAGAGCTCGGTCTGACCCTCCAGATTGAGGTGCACGTCACCAAGCTTCTTTCCCACCTCGTCAACGGCGACGACGCGGCACAGTTCGACCTCAGGGTGCTGGAGGAGCTGTCGGCACATTTCGGCCCCACCGTAGCCCGTTCCTCCGATGATAGCGGCTTTGAACATGAACAACCTCCGATTGGCTCACAGAGAACGTCTCGAGGCCTGGCTCGAGGCATGGATGCGATGCTTTGGTCTACTCGAATCCTTGTTGGGTGGCAATCGGAAAGCGATTTCAACCGCAGGGCTCGCTGAGGAGCAGAGGAGAGACACATCAGCTCTGCATGGATTCGTGTGATACAAGCGATGAGCGCTCTCTCCCTTCGGGGCTGCCAAGGCGCGGCAACGCGGCCCTTGTGACGCGGTAAACATCTTGTTTTTCTTGTATTTTATCGCGGTTGGGCGAGCCTGACTTTTCACTTGTCATTTGCGCGAGGCCTGGCATGCTTGTTGAGCGTGCTGCGTTCGTGGCGAGCGAGAGTGAACGAAGGGCATGCATCCTCGCGCCAATTCGAAGGATTTGCTGGCGGTGCGAGGCTGTGCCCGAGAGCGAGCGAATGCAACGGCCTGGCTGTTGTCCCTTCGGAGCTTTGCATGTCTGTCCGAGCAAGGCGTCGTGCCCAGGAAGCCAGCGCGGCGCAGAGGTCTTCAGAAGCTTTGCTACGTAGCAAGTCTGAAGCTCGCCTTGATGGGCGATGGCTCGGAGCCAGCGCGGTGCTGCTGCTCTGCTTGGGGCTGCTGGCGCTCGGGCATCTCTTCGATGAAGCCTTTGCAAACTGGTGGTGGGCCACAGTGATTGGGCTCTTGGGCCTTGTCTTGCCGTTGCTATTGGCGTGGCGTTGGGCGCTGCCTCGGCGTTGGTGGCCTGCCGACGGTAGCGGCTGGGCGGCGCTTGGCGTCTTGTTTGCGTTCGTTTTCTTGGTCAACTATTGGTCTCTGGCGAAGCTCGCCGAAGGCGCAATCGAATACGATCAGTGGCCTTCTCTGCTCTTCGCGGCGGCCTGGCAGCGCCTGGCAGGGCTCCCACTCTTTCTCTTCCTATTGTTGCCACTCGCTCTGCAGGCCAAGCGCGTGCCGCGCAGCGTGGGGCTGGTCTTGTGTGCGCTGAGCTACGTTGCTACGCAGGCATTGTTGGGCGGCGAAGGGCTGTCGTTGCTGCTCGCTGGGGTGAGTTTCTTGGCCCTGCTGCTGCTCTACCTGATGACGCAGTCCGCGTTCTGGGTGATGTTGGCCGAGCTGAGTGGCGGATTTCTGAGCGCCCTGACGCAGAGTCGCCTCGCTCCCGCAGCGTATCCGGCACCCAAGCTCACGTTGGTGGCGTTGGGAGCTGTGCTGTGTGTGCTGCTCGTGATGACGGGCTTGCTGGATCGTCGCGCGCGGGGCGCACAACCCGAGGACTTCTGGATTCGTCTGCGTCTGCCTCTGGGTTGAGCGCCGTCAGGTGCTATTTGTGTTTCCCGTCGTCTTCGTCCCAGACGTCCCTCTGCAGCTCGAAGACCAGACAGTGTTGTGGTGGCACCGGAGCAGCCGGTAGACCGAGGAAGTCGTCGCTGACGGGGTGATTGGCGCTGACGAAGCTCAGCCCCTGGGCGAGCTCGACCTCTACCCAGAGCCCTTCATGACGCAGCTTCCCGCCGTGAGGATGGGTGTGATCATGAGGCGCTGTGGCGTCGAAGAGCTCGTACACTCCTTCCCCACCCTCGAGCTCGATGAGCAAAAAGAGCTCGATGGGGCTGCTGAGCCCGCTCTGTGCGCTCACCTTCCAATCCAGGCTGAGCGCCTCCAAGAGCTCGCCATCTTTGCAGATTTCGATGCCTGCAAGGGCCACCGGGGCCAGCGCTTCGGCGAGGCCGCGCTCTTCGTCGGGGTCGAGTTGGCCGTCGTGGTTGGCGTCGTGCAGCGTGCGCAGCATGGTCGCACGTGCGCCCTTGGGAACATGCACCGACGCCACCATGAGCGTGTGCACTGGATCGATCTGGAGCAGCAGTCGACGGCTGTCGCGAAAGTCGTGGGCCTGTGCTGACAACGCAAAGAGCACGGAAAGGGCCACGAACAGCAGGCGAAGGGCGCGCATTCTCAGGCGTTGCCGCTGTCGCGAGGACAGGATGAAGCCGGCTCGCCTACAAGCCATAGCGAGAATTCTTGAAGAAATCTCTGATGTTGCGATTCTCGCCTGGGCGTCGTGGTGCAAACACGCTGGTCGCCGGACGCGAGGGCTGGGAGACTCCGCCTGCACTTCCGCCGAGGCAGGCGTCGCCGACACCATCGCCGTCGCTGTCGGCTTGATCGGGGTTGGCGACGCGTGGGCAGTTGTCGTTTTCGTTGGGAACTTGGTCACCATCGATGTCGTCGTCGCAAGCATCGCCGCTCTCATCGTGGTCGAGGTTGCCTTGCAGCGTATTGGAGACGCCGGGGCAGTTGTCGATGGCGTCGTCGACCTTGTCACCGTCGATGTCGATGGCCTGACCACGGGCTTGGAAGCCGTTGCCGTCGACGTCGACCCAGACCGGGTTGGTCATCGCCCAAGGCGTGACGTGGAGCACCCGCAGCGGGGCGAGAGCGTCGTAGGGGCCAGCACCGAAGCCAAAAGAGCTCCCGATGGCGCCGATGGCGTCGGTGATCAGCAGCGGCGGTACCTCCAGAGGAGGCAGGATGGGGAAGAGGCTCTGGCGCCCCGTGAGCTCGGCGACGACGAAGGTGTCTCGCGAGAAGCTCGCGCTGTGTTCGAGGACGAAAGCTGAGCCATCCTCGGGCATGTTGACGGGGTAGCGGGCGATTTCAAGGCCGTTGGCATAGAGCACCGCGGTGTCTGGAGCGGTCCAGGTCGGGGCCTGCACCCGCACCTGGATTCGCACCTCGCCGTTGGCGGCGTTGACGGTATCGCCGATGGGGGCGTCGTTGACGAAGAGCTCGACGAAGGGGCCGTTGCTCATGACGACGCGCCCGTTTTGGATGCCCTCGACCAGCTCGAGGGGGTGCACGCTGCTGGGGATGTCCTTGCCGATGCGCACGTAGTTGCGGGGACAGCCTGGCTCCTGAGTGAGCGGCTTGTGGCTGTCGCTGTTGGAGACGCCGGTCACCTTCATGCCCTTGTTGAGGATGTTGAACCAGTCTTCGACGGCGCCTGGGTAGACCACCTGACCATCGTCGTCGAGGAGGATGGCGCCAGCGTCGGGGAGGACCAGGTCATCGGGAACGTTGGGGGTGCAGCGCTGCAGTGGGGGCAGGTAGGGGAGCTGCTCGTCGCCGGTGATGCAGTCCTTGGGGTCGTAGGAGCGGAAGGAGTGCAGCTCCCAGAAGGTTTTCCCGTTGAGGATTTCCATGGCATCGAAATCACGGCTGTAATTGCTGATGGCGTTGCCCTCTTCGTCCTCCAGTGGGGTGCCCTTTTCATCGTATTGAATGAAGGCTGGCCCGGCGGGGATGCCGAGTCCCATGGAGCTGAGCGCGGTGGGGATGGGATCGCCTGTGAGGTTGGAGATCACGAACTGGTCGAAGTAGCCCAAAACCTCGTCGCGCGGGTGGTTGACCTGCACGATGGTGTTCTCGGGCCCGTATTCTCCCAAGTCTCTGAGTGAATCGAAGATCTGCTGTGGCGTGCGTTCGATCCAGGGGAAGGAGCCGTGCAGGGTCTCGGCGGTCTCATAACGCAGCGGATAGCCGTTGAAGTGGCCGCCCTCGAGGGTGGTGAGCTCGAGCCCGCGGATGGTGGTGATGAAGCGCTCGAGCCCTTGCGAAGAGACGGCGGTGCTCAGGTCGGTGATGATGTTGTGGTCCGAGCTCGTCAAAAACTCCACGCCTTCTCCGGCGGCGGCGAGCACCTGCGCCTCCATGGTGGAGTAGGCGTCGATCGAGGCGATGGTGTGGAAGTGGAGGTCGGCGGTGATGTAGCCGCTGCTGTCGACGACGCGCTCGAGCGAGCTGCTGATTTCGGCAGAGCCATTGGAGGCGACCACGATATTGGGGTGGACGCTGAGCGCGTACTCGGGTCCACGGCTGACGTAGATTGTATACGGATGCTGCGACGAATTGGGTCGAACCGGTAGGGTGAGTCGACCGTTGACATCGGTATATCCTGCCGCTTCGATATATCTTCGCGTGTTCGGGTCATCCGCCCGATCGGGGACGAAATCGGTGCTGCGGTAAGCTTCGCCCGAGGCCGAGTCGAAGAGGAAGGTGCGCACGTCACGGCCAGCGAAGCGGCCGTCATAGGTACCCACGACGGTGACCTTGGCGGGGACGGGCAAGCCTTGCTCGTCGATGACCAGGGCTTGCACCCATGCGCTCGACGGCAGCTCGAGGGTGACGAAGCTCCGCTTTCCAGGCCGGACCTTGACGGGGATGGGCTTGCCCATGGCCCGCTGTCCATCGAGCACGCGCAGGGCATAGCAGCCAGACTCCACTTCGCCGTCGAAGAAGCCTTGATCGATGGTCCGGAACTGGCTGTAAATGGGATAGTTGTCCGTGAGCTTTCCTGTGTCGTCGAGGTCGTCGGGGCCGAGCTCACAGGTCTCACTGGGGCTCTGACGCTTGTATGCCAAAACCCAAGCTCCCTCTACGGACTCGCGGAGCATGAGGTCGATGACCTTTCCTTGAAGTCTTCCTGTCTCTATTTCCTCGTCGAACTGCTCTTTTCGTATTCGAAGGATGCCGTCGAGGACGCTCGCAACGTCGCCATCACCGACGATGACATACTTGGTGAAGGAGATGGTCTCGTTGGCGGCGAGCTTCTCGGGGATGGCCGTCGAGAAGGCACCGGTGAAGGAGCTGAAGTAGAAGGGGATGACCATGCTGTTGGACTTCACGTCGTAGCCAGCGTCGCGGTAGTACTTCTCGTTCTGCATGGCGAAGTTGGCGTTGGACGGCTCGAGCAGTACGCCATAGGAGACGCCGTGCTCGGTGGTGGTGGCCAAGAAGTCCACAGGAATACCGGGCATGGCGGGTAGAGCGGGCGGAGTGGCGTATACCGACTCAAGAGCCAGTCGCAGGTCAAAGCCCGCTCTGGGCGCAAACGTCTCGTTCCCCGCGGAGAACAGAAAAACCTCGCCCATGGGCACCGAGAACTTGCCCGCTTCACCCCCGAGCAGCACGTTCACCAGCGCTTGCTTGGGGAACGTGGCCTGGCGGTTGCTGACGTTGGTCATGCCGACGCGCACGATGATGTAGTTCTCATCAGGTGGGAGTTCGTATTCCATGAAAAACGAAAGCTTCGGGCTTGGCTCGCCTTGTGGACAGTATTCCGCACAGACCGTACCACTGCCGTCGCCGCTCAAGGGCTGACAGGTGCAGCTCGCCGCGTCGAAGATGCCGCGAACACAGGGCACAGCGTCATCACCCTCGCCGTAGGCCCCAGAAGCAGGGCAGCTCTGGTCGCAGAGTGGACCTTGATCATTGGGACAGAGCGGTGCTGCTTCGCTTAGACCATCCACCTCTTCATCGGCGAGCTGCGCACCATTGTTGATGCAGAGGCAGCTCGTTGGATCGAAGACGCCAGGCGCGCAGGGAATATCGCTGCCAGGGATCTTCCAGTCATAGCCGATGACCTCACCCGCTGCGTTCTTGCGCTCGAGCTTCTGACACTGCGCCGAACACAGCAAGCCCGAGGGGGGACCGCATTGCGCGCTGGTGGTCGGAGCTTGGCAGCTCTCACCAATGGGGCGACCGCGCTCACAGGGCAGCGTCGAGAGTTCTCCCTCCTTGGCTGAGGCGAAGGCTTCCACCAGCAATCCGTTCAAGTTTTTGACCATGCTGAGAAAATCGCCGCCGTGCCCAGTGACCCGGATGATCGCGGCCTCGCCGTTGCTGCCATCGTTCACGATTTCGAGGCGCTGCGGGTTCATGGCCTGAAGGAAAAAGGCCGGGAACATCTCGCCGAACATGTCGCGGCCCAGACCGCCGTTCTGATCTCCGCTTTCGTCGGGCCGTCGCAGGTCCATGTCGATGATGCCGCCGCCGAACATGCCGAAGCCACGAGAATAGCCAAGATCCTGGACGATGACGCGGATCTTGTCGTTCTCCATCACATAATCGCCAACGGCGCTGAGGGCGCGCGGGCCGCCCATCAGCTGCTCACGGCGCTCGATGCGATAGACCCGGGCTTGAGTACCGTCGTTGGCTTGGTTCTGCTCGAGGCAGGCAGCGAGTGGCGTGACGGCGAGGACGAGCAAGGCGAGCAGCGCGTGGCGCGCTGAGGAGGTGCTGGGACGTGGGAGCACGGCGAACTCCATCACGGGAGGTGCTGCAGGACGCAGCGAGTGGGGACT
Source organism: Myxococcota bacterium (assembly GCA_034002465.1). Classification (GTDB taxonomy): domain Bacteria; phylum Myxococcota_A; class Bradymonadia; order UBA4248; family JAVFAO01; genus JAVFAO01. Next base: position 15,425 of record JAVFAO010000058.1, on the reverse strand, counting down.
GCGCTTGCCCTGCGGGCGGGGAAGTGTGCTGAATCTGTCGGACTCACTAGAAAAACAAGGGAAAAGTCAGCAGTAGCGACAACCGTCAAGGCTCTGGCGAAAGCCTCACTGCTCTCAATAGTCACGAACGACTTGGGGGAACAGGCCAAGCGCCCAATCGACAAAAACTTGGGGGGAACAGGCCAAGTGCCCAATCAACAAGAAGGGGAACCGGGCCAAGTGCCCAATCGACAAAAACTTGGGGGGAACAGGCCAAGTGCCCAATCAACAAGAAGGCCAAGTGCCCAATCGACAAGAAATTACCAGACAAACTGGGCAAGGGCTTCGACGATGTCGTTGTCGATGCCAGCAGAGCCCTCTTCGCTGGTGGCGGTGTAGTTGAGCTTCACTTCGATGGGCAGGTCCTCGAGCAGGTAGCCGAGGCCTACGGTGTGGTAGATGAGCTTGTCGTCGGCGACGAGAGGGGAGTCGCTGTCATCGACGAAGGGATCGAGGTAGGAGAAGCGGTAGGCGAGCTGGAAGCGGAAGTGTTCGAAGGGCAGGCGATAGGCGAGCTGCGCCACGGCGCCCATGCTTTCTTGCTCGCTCTGTCCGGAGTCTGGGAAGCTGCGCTTGTTCATGAGGAACTGCGCGAGGGCTTCGATGCCGTAGGCGGCGAACTGCAGGTCCACTTCCCAGGTCAGATCGGTTTCGCCGAGCTGGTTGGGGATGGTGCCGACGGTGCGTTCATTGTGACCGACGGCACCACCAAGGACGAGGAAGCTGCCGTTTTCGAACTTGCCCAGCAGCTGGTTGCGCAGGTGCAGCTCGAGGCGGCCGTAGTAGGCGAGCTTGTTGTTGTCGTTGCGGGCGGCGCTGAAGGCGTTGCCATTGGTGAGCGCCAAAGCATAGGTGAGGCCGACCGGGCCAAAATCGATGACATCCGAGAGCAGGCTGAGGCCCACCTGCCGCGCGGGTCCGAAGCCCTCGCTGCCGACGCGTTCGATGCCTTCACCTGGTCGCACGCCGTCGCTGAGCACGGAGTTGCGGATGAAGAGCTGTCGCGCAGTGGAGGTCATCGCTTCGACCTCGATGGGCGGCTTGAACTGACCGAGCCGCACCTTGAAGGCGTCATGCAGCTTGTACTGGCCGAAGGCGTCTTTGAGGACCACCTTCTGCTCACCGACGGCGTCGTTGACGCTGCTGCGCACATCGGCGGCGCCATCGACCGAGGTCACGACCTCGAAGCTATCCTGGTACTTGACGTTGACGCCGAGCCGGGCGTTGAGCATGGCGAAGCCGTTGTTGGCGCCGATGAAGGCGGGCGAGTCGTCGCCTTCTGCACCGATCCAGACCAGACCCGAGCGCACGTATCCGAAGAGCGTGGCGTTCCACTGCCCCACAGAGAAGCTCAAAGGGGGCTGCTTCTCTTGACTCGAGGCCCACTCGACGTCGCCCTCTTGAGCGAGCGCGAGCGAGGGCGTGAAGAGCAACACGGCGGTGAGCCATGCTGCGTGGCGAAGACAGTGGACGAAACGGGCCATCTCCTGCAACCTCCGTTCTGACGTTCGCGCCATCGCTCGGCCTTGACGCTGCCGACGAGGGCGACCACAATTCGAGCGACTCGCCTTGCGACGGCGAGAACTTCTCGCCGAAGATACTGCTTTCATCCCGGCGAGCTGTCCAGATCTAAGTGATACTGCATCGGATTGCATGGGTTCACTGTAGGCTGAAGTGCTGCGGTCTCGTATGCGAGTGAGACTGGGCGAGACGTCGGCTAGGCCAGAGCATGCGGGTCCCTTCTTGTGCTTGCCACTCCGCGTGTCGCATCCGGGGCGGGCTCGCTCGGGTGAACCTGAGTCTCTGGCGCTCGAGGAACGATTCATGACTGATTTGTCTTTAGAATATGCTCTATTGCGCGCCATTCGCATCGCCCGGTCGGCGGCTCCCATCGCCCTGCGCTACTTCCGCAGCGAGCATTTAGATGTGGTCGAGAAGCCGGATGAGCAAGGTCCTGTGACGGTGGCCGACAAGGCGATGGATGCATTTTTGCGCGAACAGCTTGGGGCGACGTTCCCTGCTGATGCGATCATTTCGGAGGAGCACGAGGCTCGGCGGCATGCGGCGCGGACTTGGTATGTGGATCCGATTGATGGCACGCAGTCGTTCGTGGATGGGAGCGGTGACTTTTCGGTGATGATCGCGCTCTTTGCCGAGGGCGAGCTGCAGCTCGGTGTGGTGCATCGACCGTATACGGCTCAGACGTTTTTTGCCCAGCGAGGCGTTGCTGCTTTCCTCTTCGAAGGTGACGCCGAGCCCAGCGACGCCGAGCTCTGGTCGGCTCCGCGGCTGCGGGTCAGTGAGCGGCGCGGTGCCCAGTCGCGGGCCATCATGTCGGCGTCTCATCCCTGTGTGCGATGTGATGCCTTCTTCGATCAGCTCGGTGTGGCAGAGCGGCGGACCATGGGTTCGATGGGGTCGAAGATTTGCGAGATTGCCCGTGGTGCCTCGGATATCTATTTGAATCTGTCTGGGAAGCCCTCACTCTGGGATGTGGCTGCAGGCGAGCTCATCCTTCGAGAGGCTGGGGGGCATTTGCTCAATCAGTGGGGTGAGGCGGTGGACTACGGCCGCGAGCAGACCTTGCTTGGCGTGGGGGTCTTGGCCTGCAACGATGCGCTGCGTGATGATGCCCTGCTTTTGCTTCGGGAGTTTGCGTGAAGCTCTGGCGTTCCTTGTTGGCGGGATTGCTGCTTTCCCCTTGTTGTCGAGCAGTTTCCACCAGAGCGAGCTTTTTGCTGCTCTTCCCGCTGCTCGCGTCGTGTTCGTCGCAGGGGGTGGAGTCGGGTGCGGCGCCGCGTCTGACGAGCTGGCTTCGTTCGAGCGCCGCCCAGGGGGTCTTGGGCGGTCGCACGCTGCGCTCGCCCACCGATGAATGGGAGTTGCAGAATCGCTTACTCATCGGGGCGCAGCTCTATGATTCGAAGTGCGCTGGTTGTCATGAAGACAGGAGGCGGCGCGGCAGAGCACCGCGCCAGGGGCCACTGCTCTCAGAGCGACGCTTTGACCCAAGTGAGCGGCAGGCGCTGCTCACGTTGATTCGAGACGGTCGCGGCGAGATGCCCGCTTTCGAGGCGCGGATGAGTCGGGCGCAGATGGAAGATCTCGTCGAGTATCTGCTACAGCCATCGTTGCCCCCCAGCGACGCGAGCGGACCCTGACTTTCCGTTGTGCGGGAGACGAGCAAAGAAAGCGTCACGTTGGTTTGTGGTGCTAGGCACGGATCTTTCTGCTAGTCTGTGACTGAGGGCGGTTCTCACTGCCAGCCTCTGCTGCGGTGAGAACGAATTGGCCCGTGTGCTGAACGAAGCGACAGGGGAGCACGCTTTTTGTCGATTGGGCACTTGGCCTGTCCCCCAGTTTTTTGTCGATTGGGCACTTGGCCTGTCCCCCAGTTTTTTGTCGATTGGGCACTTGGCCTGTCCCCAGCTTCTTGAAGGCTAGATTTCGGTTCTTCCCGTTTTCTCGAGCAGTTTCCGTCAGATTCTGAGCAAACCTGGTCGGCGCCCCGAGCAACAAGAGGACAACATGTCTCTCAAAATGCAGCAGCAGCTCGCGATGAAGCAGCAGCTGCGGATGACTCTGCAACTGCAACAAGCCATCAAGCTCCTGCAGCTCTCCAAGATGGAGCTGGTGAGCCAGATCCAGACGGAGATGACCGAGAATCCCGCGCTGGAGGAGCTGCCCGATATCGATCCCACCGAGCCGACCGCCGCTTCGTTGCGCGTACAAGAGCGCGACGTCAATGATGCCCAGGAGGGCGAACCTCGCGCCGAGTTCGATTGGGAGCGCTACCTTCGGGACTACCAAGAAAGCAAAGCGCTGCCCCAGAACTCGTACAAGGGCATGATCACCGATGAGCTGCCCAGCTACGAGGCTACCCTCAGCGCACCCCCCTCTCTCGCCGAGCACCTGCTCTGGCAGGTACAGCTCTCACGCCTCGATGAGGAGCAGAAGCTGGTCGCTGAAGAGATCGTGGGCAACCTCAATGAGGACGGCTACTTGCTCGATCCGCCCCTGGAGAAACTCGCCGAACGCTGCGGTGTGGACATGGATACCGCTGAGTATGTGCTCGAAACGCTTCAGGAAATGGACCCTGTTGGGGTCGCCTCTCGCAGCCTCAAGGAGTGCCTGCTCGTCCAGGCCGAGCTCAGCGATCCCGATGATGACCTCCTGCTCGCCGTCATCGAAGACCACATCCACAACCTCGAACGCAAAAACTACGACGCCATCGCCAAGGCACTCAAGGTCAGCATCGAAGAGATCTACCAGGTCGCAAAGGTGATCAGCGAGATGGACCCCAAGCCTGGACGCAAGTACACCAACGAGCGACCTCAGTACATCACCCCAGACATCTTCGTCATCAAGATGGAAGACGGCTACCGCGTCGTCCTCAACGAAGACGGCCTCCCCAAACTGCGCGTCAGCCCCTACTACGCACAGATGGCCAAGCTCGCCTCGAGCAACAAAGAGGGCAGCTACATCCGCGACAAGCTCGCCGGTGCTCGCTGGCTGATCCGCTCCATTCATCAGCGACAGCGCACCATCCACCGCGTCACCGAGGCTATCATCCGACGCCAAAAAGATTTTCTCGACAAGGGCGTGGCCTACCTCAAGCCCATGGTGCTCAAGGACATCGCCGACGAAACCAACCTGCACGAGTCCACCATCAGCCGCGTCACCAACAAGAAATACGTGCACACGCCGCAGGGCACCTTCGAGCTCAAGTACTTCTTCAACAGTCGCATCTCCCGAGCGACCGGCGTCGGCGACGACCTCGCCAGCGAGTCGGTCAAAGAGCGCATCAAGAGCATCATCTCTCAGGAAGACCCTCAGCACCCCTACTCCGATCAGAAGATCGTCCAGCTCCTGCGTCAACAAAACATCAAGATCGCCCGCCGAACCGTGGCCAAGTACCGCGAAGCGCTGGGCATCCTCTCCTCGACCCAACGCAAGAGCTTCTTCTGATGCATGCCACAGCGAGCGAAGGGCACGCATCCTCGCGCCATCGTGAAGCAGCACTGCCCGGTCTTGCCCACCTAGAAAGCGCGACTAGCTTGTCAGGATGCTCGCCTTGCCGTACACACTGCGTCGAGCGAGCGTCCTTTGACCACTCTGCGCGTCGCTTTGTCTTTCACTTTGGACAGTTCGGACGTTTCTCGCGACATCCAACCCCACCCTTTTTGCTTGGCTTGCGGTCCAGCAGCTCCAAGCATGCCCACGTTTCCACCGCGGCGGAGTAGGTCCGCCGTGCGCGTCAGGAGGAGCAATGCAGGTCTACATCAGCTTTCGTCACATGGAACCCTCCGATCCTTTGAAGCAATATGCCGACGAGAAGGTTCGGCGCATGCTTCGAAAGCACATTCGGGACAACTTCGACGCCCAAGTCACGCTGTCGATCGAGAAGTTTCGACACATCGCCAACTTCCTCCTGAATTATCAAGGCTTTTCCATCAAGTGCGAGGAGTCGAGCGACGACATGTACTCCTCCATCGACCTCGCCCTCGACAAGCTCGAGCGGCAGCTCCGTCGCTACAAAGACAAGCTCCGCAGCCACAAGCCTGCCGAGCGCAGAGAACGCGATCAGAGCTTCAACTTCTCCGTCCTCGCCGCGCCGGAAGACCTGCCCGAAGACGAGGCCGCTGAGGCAGAAGAGAGCGTCGAAGCCGCGCCCGTCGAAGAAGCGCCCGAACCCGCTCCCTCGGTTCGCGTCATCAAGCGCGAGACCATGACCGTGCCGCACATGAGCGTCGATGACGCCATCATGGCCGCCGACCTCGAGCAGCTCTCGAGCCTCATCTTCGTCAATACCGAAACCCAACGGGTGAATGTGCTCGAACGCCTCCCCGATGGCAACTTCGGCCTCCTCGAAACCTAGAGGCAGATGAAGGATCCCGCTCTAGCAGCGGCATGACCACTCCCTTCTTCAGCCTTTTCAGGGTTTTAGCCGCCGTCCCTCGGGGAAAAATAGCGCTCCTGAAGGAAAGCGTCTGCACGTAGCTCAGACGCTTTCCCATCGCGTGCGATGTGCCCGTCCAGTAGGACCATCAAACGGGGACACAGCGAAGCCACCAGCTCCACCCGATGATCCGTCAGCAGGATGCAGCGCCCCTGCCCCGAGAGCTCACGCAAAATTGCGCAGACGGCCTCCACCCCCTGCGGATCGAGGGCAGCAAACGGCTCGTCGCACAACAGCAAGGTCGAGCCCATGGCCCAAAGCCGTGCCAGCTCCAAGCGTCGACGCTCCCCTCCACTCAGACTGCCCGCTCGCGCATCGAGCCGCGCAGTCAAACCAACCCGCTCGATGATCGCCTCCAAATCCGTGTCGTCGCGCGTTGGCACCGCGCGCAGGTTCTCCCACACGCTGAGCTGACGAAACACGCTGGGACCCTGCGGCAGATAGCCCACTCCCATGCGCGCTCGGCGCGACAGCTCCCAAGCCCACGGCCACTGCTCACCACGCCACCAGAGCTCGCCGCTGGCCGGTCGCAAGCGACCCACGAGCACCTCCAATAGCGTGGTCTTGCCCACGCCATTGGGACCCACCAAACCCACCAGCTCACCTTCAGCCAGCGAGAAACTCAGCCGGTTCAAGATCAACGCGCCGCGCCGCTGCACGCTGAGCTCTTGCACCCGCAACAAGGGCTGAGGAGGCATCTCTGTCACGGCACCGGCGCGCTCTCGCTCTGGGACTTGCCCTCGCGCTTCAGATCGCCCAGCCGAACCCGACCCACCACACCACTCAACTCGACCGTCTCAGACGACAGATCGAGCACCGCCGTCTTCGCCTCGACCACACTCTGCCCACGCCGCACCGTGGCACCACCCGACATCGTCACCAGCCCTTTTTCTTGGTCATAGCGCGCGCTTGGTGCTTCGATGCGCAGCTCCCGATTGGCCAAGATGACCGGACCTTCGGCGTTTGCCTCCAGCACCTCACCTGTCGAAGAGTAGCTCACCAGCAACGCCTCGCATTGCAGCACCCACTCGCCTCGCTGGGCGCGCACTCCGCCGCTGAAGCGTGCCTGCGATTGCGCTGAGTCCAGGCTCACCGTCTCAGCCACGATGTCCAACATCTCCTCTTCGGCCCCGTCTTGAGCGCTGCTCTCGGTACGCAGGCCTACCAGGGCAAAGAGCAGCAAAGCACAGGCAGAACAGCCCATGGCGCGGAGCAGAGAAGGATAGCGCCGCCAGGGTGCATTGCGCTTCAAAGAAATGAGTGATGAGCTGTCAACTGGCATTCTTTTTTTGTCGATTGAACACTGGCCTATTCCCCAGCTTCTTCTACGATATCATTGTGATAGCTACAGTCTGGGCCAGTCGCTCAGCGTCGTCCCGCTCGCCTCCAAGAGCTCGCACGCCGCTCTCCCTGCGTCGCGCTCGGCTTGCGACAGAGAACGCTGCGCTCGCATGGCCGCACGCAAGACCGCCGCGAGGCGTCCCGGCTCTTCGAGACCAGCATCGCCCCAGCGCGCTGCCGTGTCGATGGCGAGCTCGGCCGCCGCACGCAGCCGCTGCCGTTGCTGCGCTTCTGCAAAATACCCGTTGAGCGTCGAAATGGCGAGGGCCGCGCGCGATGCGTGGCTCTGCTGCACGTGCTCTGCACTTGCTTCAGCGCTTCGTGCCAAGGCCTCGCGCCGCTCCCGTTCGGCGCTCGCCTCGCTGCCCAAAGGGATGTCGATGGCGAGCTGAGCGTAGAAGGAGTCCTCCCACTGATCCGGCCGGACCTGAAAGCCCAACTCCACGAAGCGCAACCACGGCCAGCGCCTTGCGTCGGCTTCGGCGGCGTTGGCCGACTCCATCGCCGCCTCGGCGAGCGCCGATTGCCGCAGAGGATGCTGCGCGACGAGGGTGGCGACGGTCTCAGGGCTCGCATCGAGCTGCAGCTCCTCGGGCAAGCCCGCGAGCGGGTCATCGCCTTCTGCGGCTGGCGCGTGCTCGCGCTTCGGGACTGTGTTGTCGAAGCGCAGTTGTTCGAGATCGAGCTCGAGCTCGACCTGCTCGAGCTCCAGCAATGCACCCTCTTCGCTTGCGCTCAGCCCCCACTCGGAGAGCAGCGCCAGATGGGATTCGAGTGCCTCCTGTTGCGTCTGGAGCCTGGAGCCATAGCGGGCTTCGACAGCCCTTTCACAGGCTGCCACTCGCTCCTCGAGCAGTGCCTCATCGAGTCGTTCGAGCTCGTAGTCTCTGGCTTTGCTTGCCGCTTCCAGCGTGCTCGAGCGTTCCCAAGGGGCGATCAGCGAGGCGCGCAGTCGAAGCTGCAGCTCCTCGAAGTCGGGGATGGCGGCTGGCCCCAGCTCATCGATGCGCAGCTCGAGCTCGTCTATCCACGCGGCTGAGACCGACTCGGCAGCGGCAGCGCGTTCGAGCCCAGCGCGCTGGACCGCTGGCAGCTTCGGGTCGATAGGCGAAGGGACTGCAGAAGAGCAGGAGAGCAAGAGGAGGCAAGCGCAGAGCGGGGCTTGAATCGTCCTTCTGGAGGAGCTTCGCTTTGGCGGACCACCGACAATGCTCGAGCACTCGCTTTGCGGCGTGCTCCTCGGTTGCTGTCTTGTCGACGGAGAATGGCTCACGGTGTGGGCTCGAATTCGAGGGTGAGTGCCTGCCCGATGAAGACGGCGCAGTGCTCCGGAGGTTGCAGATACACCGGCACACCAAAGACGGGGGTGCGCAGCACACCCTCCAACTGCAACGGTGCCTGTTCCACCGCAGCGCCAACCCTGAGCACCGAGAAGGCGCCCTCACACCATGCGTTGGGGGTGACGATGCGCGCTTCCTGGCCTGCTGTCAGACCCTCTCGAAGGTCCGCGGGGTCGACGAAGGCCACAACTTCGGAGGCTTGTTCTGGCAGCACCGAGGCCACCGATAGTCCCATGGTGACCGATGCCCCAACCCCCAAGAGCGCAGAGACGCGTCCATCACTGCGCGCGGTGATGACCGTGTGTTTGAGCTCGGCTTGAAGCGCGTCCCGTTGGAGCCGGAGGCTCTCGATGATGGCGGCGTGGTACTGGAGCAGCGCAGGAGACGCTTCTTCTGCGTTCGCCGAGGCAGGGCGTTTGAGTTCGAGTTGCTCGAGATACTGCTTGGCCGCCTCAGTCACGCGGCGCGCTCGCTGAGCGCTGGCTTCAACGCGAGCGCTCTCGAGCTCGGCATCCAGCAAACTATCGGCACGTGCGCTGCGTGCTTCGACCCGCTCTCGCAGAAGCTCGACATGCAGTCGTTGGCTTTCGACGACGCTCTCGAGCTCTCGCTGCTCGGCCTTCGCTTCATGCTCGCTTCTGACGGCCTCCAAGAAGTCTCGTTGCGCTCGCCAGGCGTCAGATTCCTGCTGAACGCCGAACTGTTCCTGTTCGAGCTCGAGCAGAGCTGCCTGTGCCAGGATCTGTGCATCGAGCACTGCAATGGCTCTCTGGGTCGTGAGCGGAGAGAGCGTCAGCAATGGCGTTCCGCTGGAAACGTGTTCGCCGACACTGACATGGACTGCCTCCACCACGCTCTGTTCGAAGCTCGACGGGTGCTCGATGGCGCTCGCTCGCCCCACCGCTGGCGCTCGCATCCCGCGCCCGGCACCAAACTGCAGCCCGAGCAAGAGCAGCACACTGAGCAGAAACACGAGCAAAGTGAAGGGCCTCAGCGACAGCCGCTCGAAGAGCTCCTCCCATCTTCGACGAAGTGCGCGCATGGCCTGTCAGTACTCCAAGGTCGCTTCTTGCAACAGCAAGCGGGCGTCGGCGGCCTGAAATTCGGCTTTCAAGGCGCGCAGCAGCTCATCTTGTCGCGCGTCGCGCCAGAACTTGACCTGGTAGGTGTGTTCAATCCGGCTGCCCTGCGCCACCTCGGTGACGCTGAGCAGCAGATGACGGCGGCAGTAGCGTTCGAGCAGGGCCTCGAGGCGCGACGAGACCTCGCTCGAGTTGCTGTCGATGCGAAAGCGCAGCACGCCATCGAAGCGCAGCTTCGAGCCGAAGGGGCTGCTGTGCAGATAGAGGGCAACCACACTGAAGACCGCAGTGCCCAGCCCGGCGACCAAGTAGGAGCCGACGCCGCAGGCGGTGCCGATGGTCGCCGCGCCGAGCACGAAGACCAAGTCTCGAGGGGCTTTCAGGGTAGCTCGGAAGCGGATCATCGAGAGCACACCGAAGAGGCCTATGCCTGCAATCAGCGAATGGGCCATGGTCTGCACCAGAATCGCAGCAGCGATGCAGATCAACACCAAAGCGTGCCCAAAGCCGCGTGAGTAGCTCAGCCCGCGATAGCTCGCCTCGTAGGTCCAGGCGAGGATCTGCGCGAAAACAAAGGCCGAGACCAAGGCGCGAAGCACATCCAATACATCTGCGGCTTGCAGCGAGCGTTGCGCTCCCGTCAAGATTTGCTCGACATCAAACATAGACCTTGCTCTCCAAGAAAGCGTGGTCCAGGCCACTCAGGCGCCGGGTCACTGCCAAGGCACCATAACAGTACTTCGAGAAGCCCGAGCGTTGCAGGCGATGGCGCCGGATGAGATCGAGCAGCCAATACGGTACCCTGCTTTCACACTTGAGTTCGAGCACCGTTGGCGAGCGAAGCCCGTCGTATTGCCACGCGTCGTCCAGCGTCAGCGGGATGGGTTCGGGCTGCTCACAGTTCAGGCTCCAGCTCTCCCATTCGCGCGCGGTGATGCTGTGGTCGAAGGTGACGCGGGCGTAGCCATCGACCTCGCTGACGTAGGCCTCCCGCAGATAGCTGACCAGGATTCTGGGGCTTGCCCCGAGGCGCGCGGCAAAATAGGCGAAGCGGCTCAGGCCACGCTGCTGTTCGGGCTGCTGCGGGCAAAGGAAGCCTGTCACTGCCTCCTCAACGTCCTCTCGGTGAACGCGCGCTCGCGTCTTCTCAATGACCTCACCGACTTTTCGCTTGACCTCGAGAAACGCAGGACCGCTCTGATAGCTGCGCAGCCGCAGCTTGATGCGCTCGAAGTCGTTGCGTCGCGAGGCGTGGAACAGGAACCAGTCGGGCGTGTCGGCGTAGATGGAGTGGATGGCGTATCCTGTGTTGGGTGCGGGGTTGTGGGCGTCAGCCCGGCAGTACGGCGCAATTTCCGAGCGCAGCAGCCCGACGGACTCCCTGTCGATCAGGTATTTCAACTCGAAACGTTGGATTCGATTGGCGCTGTTCTCGTTCAATGTGGGCCTCGACCGCGTGCACGCCCCCGTGCGATGATAGGGTGAGCTGGGCGCATAGCAAATTGCGCTCCCAGCGCTTGGCGACAGCTCCTCGCGACAGCGCTCGGCCTTGGGCTGAGCGGCATAGGCTTGGAGGCGCCGGGATGCCGCACGGATGACAGTCGACACGAAAATTTGAGGGATGCGGATGCGTGCTTGCGCTTTGCTGAACGTGCTGCTGCTGCTTTGGGGCTGCACGGACCATCGTAGCTCAAAGGGTCCAAGGCCGACGTCGAGGGCCGCTCAGATTGTGTCCGTGGAGTCTGCATACAAAGGCGAAGGCGCCGACACCTTTCAGGTTCTTGGCTCTGCGCCGCTTTGCGAGGCCTCTGCGAGCATCGTCCTCGACGGCCCTTCAGCGCGAGTCTTGGTGGCAGACAACGAATACGCGAAGGCGCTCTTTTTCTTTGCAATCAACACAGACGATGAGGCGACGTTGAGTGATATGCGTCTCATCGCGCTTCCCAAGCCGCGCCTCCAAGACATCGAGTCGATGGCGCTGCGCGGCGACGAGCTCTACCTGGTGGGCTCGCACAGTCGCAACAAGCAGGGCGAGCTCAAGGCCAAGCGCATGCGGCTTCATCGCTACCTTCTGCGGGGTGAGGGCTCTGAGCTCAGTCTGGGCGAGGAGCTTCGCGTCTTGGACTCCTCTCTTGCCTGGGAGGAGCAGCTCGCCGATGTTCCGTCTTGCCTCGAGCGCTTCTTCGTTGGGGCAGCAGAGCGGAGCGCTGAGGAGGTCGAAATCTGCGAAGCCTTGGTCGACGCCCAAGTGAACGCCTCGAATCCTCGGGGGATAGACATTGAAGGAGCGGCCTTCGTGGGGGAGCGTCTGTGGCTTGGCTTTCGCGCACCGACCGTGGCGGGCAGCAGCCTCCTGATGCGAGTGCTGGAAGAATCGCTCGAGACACCTTCGGACGCTCTGGGGCTGCGCTTCGATGCCGCTGTGCTGGTGGCGTCAGAGGGGCAGCTTGGTCGAGGGGTTCGTGAGCTGCAGCTTCGGGGCGCGTTGCTGTTGGTGGTCGTGGGGCCAGAAGCAGATGGCGACGAAGGGCATGCGCTGCTCGCCGTCGATTCCGACGCCCTGCAGCCAGGCGCTAGGCTCGTGGGAAGAGAGCTGGCGCAGCTTCCTGAGGGGAGCGAGGCCGTGGTGCCGGTCGAGGGCGGCGTGGTGGCGCTCATGGATGGGGCCAAAGGCAAGACTGAGGCGCAGTGCAAGAAAGCCGCAGGGCAGCATTTCGTGTCCCTAACAGACTGACGTTTCGCGCGCTGGAATACGACTGTGTGCCCGCCACAGGCTGAAAGTGGCCTTTCGAGAGGAGAACAGCGCTCAGCTACTTGGCGCGGAGGGCTTGTCGTCTTGCTCCGGGCCGTCGGCAGTGCTGGGTTCTTGTCGATTGGGCGCTTGGCCTGTTGCCCCAAGTTCTTGTTGATTGGGCGCTTGGCCTGTTGCCCCAAGTTCTTGTTGATTGGGCGCTTGGCCTGTTGCCCCAAGTTCTTGTTGATTGGGCGCTTGGCCTGTAGCACCAACTTCTTGCCCTGTTTCCGACTGCTGGGCAGACTCGGCAGGAGAGGCGGCGGTATTGCGCAGCGGGCCGTTCTGTAGCTGACGCAGCATGGGTCCGAACAAAGCGTTCAGGACCTGTCCGACGAGCGGAGGGATGGCTTTGGGCGCGGGCTTCTCGGGCTCGTCCAGCTTGACGTCGACGGCTTGGGTGCTGCTCTCTTCGTCTGGTGGTTTGCTCGCTTCGGTGCTTGTGCTGTTCACTTCGGCGGCTTCGGTGCTTTCTGGGGTGCTCACTTCGCTGGCTGCAGTGCGCTCAGGAGGCGTGGTGGCGCTTTCACCGCCCTCGGGCGCTGGCGATGCGGCGGCCTGGGCGTTGGCGATGGCTTGACTGAGGCTACTGAGCGCCTGGCTCAGCAGGGGCTGCAGCAGGCTTTTCAGGTTTTCTGGGGAGAGGGTGTGTTCGAGGTGCAGTTTGCTTTGCGCGTCGCCTTCACGCGCTGGCGCTTGGGCATCGCCCCCACTCGCTGAGGCGTTGGAGTCGATTGTGGGCGCGGGGTCGCCGTCGGGCGCGGGGTCGCCGTCGCGTGCGGGGTCCTCGAGCGCGCCTACTGATTCTTGGGTTTCCTCGCTCGGCGCGGTTGGGATGCGTTGCAGGGCCTGGAGAAAGGGGACGAGCAGTGGTCGAACGAGCTGCAGGAGCGGCTGCTCTTGACTGCCCGAGTCGTTGGACAGGCTGCTGAGCTTGGCCTCGAGTCCTTCCTTGAAGCCTTGGGCGAGCTTGATGAGGGGCGGGGTCATCGCTTCCCGCTCGAGCTCGACCTGCATTTGGCCGTTGGCATCGACCGTGGCGGATTCAATCATCTTTTCGATGCTCTCATCCAAGGCTTCATCGACCTTTCGACGCCAGGCGGGCTGGTCGGGAGCCTGCGCTCTCTTGGCCTTCCAATCCTCTTGCAAGGCGAGCAAATCCTTGAGTTTGACGCGTCCATCAGTGCGGCCCTGAGCGAGGGCCCCGAGCTCTTGGCCAAGCTCGTGGTACTGCGCCTCGACGGAGGCTTGTTCGCTTTTCGTTAGCTCGGGCGGTGATGGGGGCTGAGTGGCTTGCTTCTCGGACATGCTTTCACCGTTGCTAAGTGTCGATGAGCTGCCTGGCGTGCATTCTACGCGCTCGGGGTGCTCGAGCTTGGCCGTCGCCAGAGCGCGAGCAGGAGCGGCAGCAAGAAGAACCATAGGATGGGGGGTTTGGATGAAGCAAGCTGGCAACCGCAGGCGCTCTCGACCTCAGAGGGGGCTTGCTCGGGCTTCGTGGACCAGGCTGCGCCGAGGCCGGTGTCGTTGCTTGTTGCTGGGTCGAGTTCATCGCTGCTGTCGCTGGGCTGGTGGCCGTCCTCGTTGGCATCGGTGTATTCCGAATCGTCTTCGAGGTCTTGGATGAGCTCGGCCTCGGCTTCGGGCTCGGGGTCGGCCCAATCATCGGCTTGGTCGACCGGCTTTGGCGGCGTGTAGTCCTCGTCGCAGCCCAGGTCTCGGCCGTCGCAGTCCTGGTCGATGCCATCTTCGCAGAGCTCGAGGGCGCCAGGGTAGACGTCGGGGCGGCTGTCGTCACAGTCGTCACCGCCGATCAAGGGAGAAGCGTGGCCGTCTCGGTCGTCGTCACAGCCGCCATATCTGAAGCCCTCTGCGTGGCTTTCTGCCATGCGCGCTTCTGTGCCTGGGCCCCAGATTCCGTCGGTTTCGAGTAAGTCGTCGGGATGATTGCGATTCCACAGGCGCTGGAAGGCACGGACGCTTTCGACCTTGAGGTCTGGCTGTGACATCTCCAGCCACTCGAAGTGCGGGGCGTCGTCGGTGCCGTAGGGCCACGCCCAGCCGTATTCGATGAGGGCGTCTTTCCAGTAGGAATAGAAAGCCAAGTCGATGGCTTGTCCACCTTGGTGGTTGCTCTCGCCGGGGCGCGCCGCCATGAAGCCCAGGCGTTGACCCCAGAGCCAGTCGTAGTACTGCATGCCCACGTCGCGGTAGCCGCTGGTGATGGTCATGTAGTCATTCTTGATGAGCGCCACCGCCTCGGCGGCGGCAACGACCTCGGGGCGGAGCAGGTGAGGGATGTTGCGATCTGTGAAGAGCTTGCCCGGTGTTTTGGCGACGTCGAAGCGTGCCAGCACACCAGGCTGAATGCAGTTGACCTCGTCGACGAGCTGCTTGGAGAGCCCGGAGATGAGGGACTCGGGGTAATCGCCGCCCATGCGTGGCAGCTCGCTGACCAAGACCGGCTGGTGGCTGCGCTGGAGGTGTGGTGGGTCGTCCTCGGCACAGGCAGCGTTGAGCGCCACCAGCACGAGGAGAAAGTACAAGTGTTGCGAAAACTTAGGCATGATACCCAGAAGGCTGGTGTGGTGCTCGCGTCGGGGCCCGAAGGGCTGTGCACCTCTATCCAGTATTGAATGCGAGCACCGCTTTGGCAATCTTCTTGTTGATTGGGCGCTTGGCCCGATTCCCCCAAGTTGTTGATTGGGCGCTTGGCCCGATTCCCCCAAGTTGTTGCGCGCCATCTGTGGCGCGCACCCTTCGGGCTTGCTTCGCAGCGAGTCTTCGCCTCCTGGCTACGACTTCTTGTTGATTGGGCGCTTGGCCTGTTCCCTCCACTTTTCGAGATTTGATGCGGGACTGAGTTCTTCTGG
>JAVFAO010000057.1:0-25043 GCA_034002465.1 Myxococcota bacterium | reverse complement strand
AGGACCTGGCCCGACGAGTGGTCTATGTCGAGAGCTCCCGCGGTTGTCCCTATCGTTGCGCCTTCTGTATGTCTGCGCTCGAGAAGAAGCTGCGCTTCTTTCCTCGGGATGCCACGCGCGAGAGCCTCGAGCGCTTGTGGGCGCGCGGCACCAGGGTCTTCAAGTTCGTCGATCGCAGCTTCAACGCCGTCACTGACGAGGCGCTCTGGCTGCTCGAGTTCTTTCTCCCCAAGCTCACAGAAGAGGAAGGGCTGCTCCACCTGGAGTGTACCCCCGAGCAGCTCGACGAGCGCCTCTTCGCGCTCTTTCGGAGCTTTCCCGCAGGTCGCTTGCAGCTCGAGCTCGGCGTGCAGACCCTCAACCCCGAGGTCGCCCATCACATCCAGCGACCTTGCCACCCCGAGCGCATCCTCCACAACTTGAGGCGTCTCCTTTGCGAGACAGGCGCACACCTGCACACCGATCTCATCGTCGGTTTGCCAGGCGAGGACCTGCACAGCTTCGCACGAGGCTTCGACCAGCTCGTGGCCGCTGAGCCCCACGAAGTCCAAGTGGGGATCCTCAAACGCCTACGCGGCGCGCCCTTGACCGCGATGACCGAGCGCTTCGGGCTGCGCTTCTCGAGCACTGCCCCCTACGAGGTGCTCGCCACCGACGCCTTGCCTTTCGAGCAGCTCTATCCCCTGCGCCGCTTCGCCAAGCTCTGGGACAAGGTCTACAACAGCGGGCATTTCCCCCGCTCGCGCCGACTGCTGCTGCAGCTCGACGAGCCCGATGCGTCTGCCTTCGCAAACTTTGCAGTCTTCGTCGACTTCGTCGAAGCACGTCACCCCTTGTCGCGTGGTATCGCCCTGATGCGCCTTGTCGAGCTGCTCTTCGAGCGGCTCTCCCTCCTGTATTCTCCAGAGCTCGCCGCTGCCGCCGTGCTCGATGACTACCTAGGCTCCGGCCACAACGACGTGCCCCGCATCCTGCGCCCCTATCTCGATCCGCTAGCCCAAGAGCGGGTCCGTGAGCGGCGCGCCGCCCAGCTCAACCACGCCAAACGCCAAGCTCGCCATTTGGGGTAGCCGGAGAAGCCGCTGGACATTGACGAGATCGTCGGAGCGCCCTAGACCCAGCTCGGCCCAGGGGTCCCAGACGCCTCCCGCCTCGCGATGATCAGCTTGTCGAGCACCCGCGAAGCACGAGGCTTGAGCCAGCTGTCGAGCGAAGCATCCGCTAGGTCTGTTGCCACGACCTCACATGAGCAACAAACTGAAATCAAAGGGATTCCAAAGGGCAGAGCCCTTTGGCGGGGTGTGGGGCAGCGCCCCACGAAGACAAATACTCGCCCTCGCCCTACCGTGTCGAGAAGCGCGCGCCCAGCAGGATGCGCTCCAGGCTCAGCGTGCCGTCTTCTTCAATGTGCAGGAGGGCTGCGCTGCGCTCTTCATGGTGGCCCAGGTTGCCAGCGGCGCCAGGGTTTATCCACAGGGTCTCCTCGTGGCGTGCCACCATGCAGACGTGGGTGTGGCCATAGACCAGCACCTCGGCCTGCTGCTTGCGCACTAGGTCGAGGGCCGCAGGGTGCGGGCGCTGCGGCCATCCGGCGTTGTGGATCAGGGCGATGCGCTTGCCCGCCAGCTCCAGGCAGAGGGTCATGGGCAGGTCGTAGAACTCGCTGCCGTCGACGTTGCCGCGCACCGCATGGACAGGGCCGCGCGCCTGCAGCCGCTCGAGGACCTGGCGCGTTCCGATGTCGCCAGCATGCAGCACGGGCAAGCCCTTGATATGCTCGAAGAGCGCTTCAGGAATGAAGCCGTGCGTGTCCGAGAGCAAGGCGAGGGTGCTTCGCATCCTTGGTGAGCTCCCGTTATCGTTGCGCCAGCGCGTGCGCGACCCGATAGGCGTCGAGGGCTTGGAAGGCGTCGTATTGCAAACTGATTTTCAGCTCTTTGAGCAACTTGCTCGAGTCGACGACCCAAGGATGTGAGATGTAGGGCAGGACGCCTGGCGGCATCTCGCGCAGATGGCCCAGGTTGTAGCGCCACATGGCGTCGACGGTGAGCTCGAGCACACCGCGCGGCAGTGAGACCACGCGGCCGCCCAAACTGTCGACCACGTCGGAGAAGTAGAGTCGGCCATCGGCGGCGAGGTTGTAGACCCCAGCGCTGCCGGCGGTGCAGAGGGTGTGCAGCACCATGGCGACGTCATCTTCGTGGACGAACTGCATCATCGGGTCGCAGCCCTGTACCGAGGGCACGTGTGGACGGCTGAGGTAGCGCATCCAGAAGTGCTGTGCCCGGGGCCCAGTGATGATGCAAGGCCTTAGAATCTTGAGCGAAACCTTGGCAGAGGCGAAGCTCGCGCAGAGCGCTTCGACGCGGGTCTTGTCGCGCGCTTCGTGCAGGTTGGTGTCACCGCGCAGCGGCGATTCCTCATTCAAGGGGATGGGGTTGTCTGGGCGGGCACCATAGACGGTGGCGCTCGACATCAGCACGCCTTGTGGCACGGCGTGCTCTCGCAGCCCGCGCAGGAAGCGCTCCGAACCCTCGAGGTTGACCCGCTCACACCAGCGTCGATCGCGGATGGGGTCGAAGACGAAGGCCAGGTGAACTGCGGCATCGACGCCATCAAAGTAGCGTTCGTAGGGCTGGGTGACCGACTGCCGAATATGCTTCAGCTTCGGCTGGAATTCCTGCGGAAGCCGCTCGTCGATGCCAATGATTTCTTTGACTTCGGGATCGCGCTGCAGGCGCGCAAGGAGGCGACTACCCACATAGCCCGAACAACCCGTGACCAGGATCCGCATGTGCTTCCCTTCCTTCGTGCAGCCTCAGCTCGGTGCCGACGAGACCGCGCCGACGAAGCGAGACCACCTGTCTTTGTCCTCGATGTGCGCGAAGCTCAGCGCCAAGCCCACACCGAGCTGCTGGTGCTTGCGGCCTTGCCAGCGCACCTCCGCGCTGTGCCAAGTCATATCCTGAAGGCGACGAAAACGCACGGCTTCTCCGATAGCATTCGTTCGCTCGAGGGCACCGACCCCACTCGAGGACTCGTGGGGATGGAGTGCCCTTCGCTCACTTTCGCTAGCCTTCGTTCGCTCTGGGGCACCGACCCCACTCGAGGACTCGTGGGGATGGAGTGCCCTTCGCTCACTGGCGCCTGCAATCAGCAGAGGATCGACACACAAGAAGGCACCTGCAGCGCTCACCTCACCGAGTTTGGCCTCGAATCGCATTCCCGTCGAAGGGATGAGACAAAAGACCGCTTCATCGATTCGGGTGCGCGCACGCAGGTCGGGCTCGCAGCGTGTCCAGCTCAGCCGACACAGCGCAACGAAGAGGCGCTTGTAGCTCGCCGCGTCAGGTCGCAACCTCAGCAGCTCTCGACCGTGTCGCCACTGCGACTGTTCGCGAGGCGAGAGGTAGCAGCGAAGCGTGAGCTCCCTGACCTTGGTTCCGACGAGACGAAGCTGCAGGTTGAGCCAGCCAGAGTGCTCTCGGAGCAGGGGGGCTGCCACCCAAATCACTGATTCTCCTAGAAAATCAGCGAGTTCTCGTCGTGAGTGGAGCTCGACGGTGAGGGTCGAGTCGTCAGACACCGCCGTGGGAGCAGGGGCTGCAGGCGCGGATTTCGAAGCAGACTGTGGCGCTTCGTCGAGCAGCGTGTCGAAGGAGGACCACTTCGCTTGCCGCACGCCTTCGGCGACCACTTCAATGGCTTTCATCAACTCTTTCACGCTTTCATGCTCCTGTTGAATGCATCCTGTTCTGCCCAATCTCGCGAGACCCACGCAGCGCTGCATCTGAGCAGCAGATACTCACGGCCCGCGCTCACTCGCCAGCCGCAATTCCTTCTGAATGGCAAGAGGATACGAACCATTCGCTGGTTGCGAGTGCATACATACAGACGAGAGAACGAACGGCTCGCACAAGCCAAGGATGCAGGAACGAGACCCGGGTGCGCGCGATCACTGTCGCTTCTGGCTTGATAGCGGCCGCCACAGTGTCCATGCTGAGCAGGTGGGCAACGCCTGCTCCTTGTAAGCCTGCTACCCACTTCTGTCAAAAAGACCTACATGGAGCCCCATGAGACTGGACACCCACGTTCACCTGCTCGCTCTGGACTCACCTGGTTTTCACTTCTCCAAGCGCTATCGCAAGAGCCTCATCATCTCCCTGCTGCGCCGCCGGCTCGGGCTGCAGAAGGTCGCGGACAGCGAGCTCTTGCAAGCCTACTTGGCGCAGCTCCTGGCGCAGCTCGAGGCGAGCCCCGCCATTGATGCGGTGGTGCTGCTTGCCTTGGATTTTCGCTACGATCAACAGGGGCGGCCCGATTTGGAGCAGACCCCGTTTGCGGTGAGCAACGACGCGGTCTTCGACGCCTGCGCCCAGGATTCGCGGCTGTTGCCTGGGGCGAGCTTGAACCCGCAGCGCGCCGATGCGCTGGACGCCCTCGAAGAGCTCGCCGAGCGCGGGTCGGTGCTCATCAAGACTCTGCCCAACGTTCAGGATTTCGACCCTGCCGAGCCGCGCTACCGGCCGATCTGGCGGCGGATGGCGGAGCTCTCCTTGCCGATGCTGTGTCACACTGGGCGCGAGCACACCATCCCTTCGACCAAGCAGAGCTATGGCGATCCCAGCCGCTGGATCCCTGCCTTGGAGGAGGGGCTGACGGTGATCGCGGCGCATGCTGGCACTTCGGGGCCCGTTCCTGGTCACGAGACATTCTACGAGTTCCTCGGGATGATGAAACGGTTTCCAAGGCTCTATGGTGATCTCTCGGCGCTCACCAACTTGAGCCGTGCCAGCTATTTGCCCAAGTTGCTGAAGCAGCCCGAGCTCTTCGAGCGCATGCTCTACGGCTCCGATTATCCTGTGCCCAGCAGCCCGCTGCG
Organism: Myxococcota bacterium; assembly: GCA_034002465.1. Lineage (GTDB taxonomy): Bacteria > Myxococcota_A > Bradymonadia > UBA4248 > JAVFAO01 > JAVFAO01. The sequence goes on along the minus strand of JAVFAO010000057.1, from coordinate 20,161 downwards.
CTTCTGGCCTCGGCTGCCGCTCTCGACGGTGCGGCGAATTGGCAGAGAGGGCAGTTTGTTGAGCACCGCGTCGATGCTCTTCGATGCGCTCGGCGTGCCAGACAGCATCTACACTCGCGCGAGTGAGCTGCTGCGGCTTGGGCCTCGGGAGTTGTTGCGTGCCATCCCTGGCACGCACCCTTCGGGCTTGCTTCGCAGCGAGTCTTCGCCTCCTGGCTACGACTTCTGAACAGTCCTTTGATTTGTCTTGGTGGGGCGCTGCCCCACACCTCGCCAAAGGGCTGCGCCCTTTGGAATCCCTTTTGTTTTCAGACAGAAACGAGGGGGTGTCAGATGGCGTCAAACCAGCTTGCGTAACGCGGCAACGGTTTGAGCATACGGCGCAGGACGGGCATGTCGGGTTGCAGCTCTTCCCGGGCCTTGCGGACGATGCTTTGGATTTGGCGGTAGCTGGGCGCGATGTCGATGGGGTTGGGCAGGTTTCTGACGGTGTGGAAGAAATCGGCGTAGCGTCGATCTCTGAGCACATTGGGGCGGGCGAGCTGTTGCAGCGGGAAGAACATGGCGTAACGGTTTGCGCTCGGTGCGAAGACGTCGATTGCGTAGATGAGGGCGTTACGAGAGCCCAAGACGCCCCTCGCCACGGCTTCCCAGACTGCTTGTACCGGCACGTTCGACACAGGTCCTCCATCGCTGAGGCGAAAGAGGCCGCGGTCTTCGAAGAGGCGTTCGAGCAACGCGCTCTGCTCGGGATCGCGGTCAAAGATATCGGCGTGCAGCACGCCTGGAACCGAGCTCGAGAAGGCGATGGCGTCGAAGATGCGCGCTGCCCCCAAGCCTTGTTCGGCGCTGAAGAGCACCGGCTGGATGAGTCGTTCGTTTTCGACGAGGCGGCGGAAGACACGAATCGCGTTGCCTACCAGCGAGCGGCCGAGGAAGGGCGTGAAGCGCGACCAGAGGCGTCGCAAGCCCGTCTCGATTTGCGGGGCATCGAACTCGAAGCCCGTCTGCAGGCCTGTGCACATACAGGCAAGGGGTATGGGCAGCTCTGAGAGCCTGGGCATGTCGCTGCCCAGCATGGATTTGCAGAACGTCCCGGCAAGCTTGTGGATTTCGAGATCGAATGCACCTGGGAGACCGAAGCGGTTCCATCCGGTGAAGGGGCGGATCAGCTCAGGGAGATCGACCTTGCGTGGCAAGAGCAAGGTGGTGGTCACGGGATCATAGTGCCGTCGAACGGCCCTGAAGAATCCCATGAGCGAGCCGATGGAGGTTCCAGCGATGTATTCTGGAATGGCTCCCATCTCTTCGAGGAGCTCGAACAAGGCGAGGTGTGCATAGCCTCCGCCTCCGCCCCCACCAAGGGCGAGGGTCAGTCGGCGAGTACTAAGCTCGGATTCTATTCGTCCTTCGTCGAGCTCATTGCTATGGCGCAGCAGGATGGCATCACGGATGGCGTGCAGGCGTACGGCGAGGGCGGGCAGTCGCGCGCGCAGCGCCTCGGCGTCAATGGGGCGTTCGGGGCTGAGGGTGGAGCAGATACTGTCGCGCACCCAGGCTCTGAAGGGTGCGAGCTCATCGGCGAGCTCGACCTCGCGGCCTGGGCGGACCTGCAGGCGCCAGATCCGGGCGAGCGCCATCGCGTAGCGCAGCAGGGTCTCTTGCGTTTTGCTCAGCTCGAGTGTGCCCTCGCAGAGTGCGCGCACCATGCGCAGCTCGCAGGCGGCGAGCTCAGCCGTTCTGGTGAAGTGCAGGCCAGTCAGACTCACGGTGAGACGGGCTCCTGGCGTTCGAAGCGCGCCTCATCGAGGAGCAGGGGGTAGACGATGCCCATGCCGGGATCGACGTCGATTTGTACGCGTCCAACCACGCTGAGCTTCTCGCCGCGCTCAGGCAGCTCGTCACTGACGATGGTGAGATCGTAGGGGACAGCGTTGGAATCGCTGCTTCCATCACCGAGGTGTATCCAATTCTTGGCTCGGATGTTGGCGTTGACTTTGAGGATTCGACCCTGGGTTCGGATCTGGACACCGGCGAGTTCGGTGCGTCGTGCGAAGAGCTCAGCCAGGCTCAGTTCGAGGATCTCTTGTCGAATGGGCGCTTGGCCTGTTCCCCCAAGTTCTTGTTGGCGGTTTGGCGGCGCGTCGTTCGGTGGGACAGAAGCGGCGTTGGGTTGGGTTGGGCCCGGTGTGGTCTGAGCAGCGGGGGCGAGCAAGCTTCGCCATTGCTCCTCGGACAAGGAAGATTGGGTGCGGACAGGGGGCGGCTCGAGGGCTTGCGGCTCGCAAGCGCTCAGGGCGAGCAGCGCGAGTCGGACCAAGGTCCTCTGCGCAACGGTGCGGAACATCAGAAGAATCGACGACATGCGTCGGGTTTGCCTTCGTGCTCGAGCTGTTCGCAGGTCGCGAGCTTGGCGCGTTCTCGGCACTGGGTCGAAGCCTCGCGGCTGAAAGCTTCATCGTTGCTTTCGCAGACCTTGTAGAGGATCTCTGTGCAGTGCTCTTGGTCGCCTTCGATCAACACGCCGCAGCGTTTGCCTTTCTCTGCATCGCTGCCGTCGCAGCCGTAGCAGCGGGCGCAGAGCGCCTCACTGGTCTCTTTGCAGAAGCTGGCATGCTCGCTACGGCAAGCGGCGAGCAAAGAGAGCAGCACCAGGCTGGCCATCATGAGGAAGCGTCGTCGTCGGCTCGTCATTTCGTATTCTGGAACATGGAGTGCAGTTGCGTAGGGCGCCTACACTGGGCATCGCTGTCACGATTTCGAGAAGGGTGGCCGAGGTTCTTTCGGCGGCCCTGCTGGTGGGCACAGTAGTCGCCGCCTTGCGTGGGTGCAAGCTTTCTCGTTGAAGCGGTCGACCCGGCAAGGTTGAGCGTGCCACGGTGGTGCGCGTCATCTCTAGCGCACCTTTCGGCATGCTACGCCGCGCGTCTAGTGCTTCTCTCGTCCGTCTTGGGCTTCGCTTGGCTGCAGACCCAGGGCGTCGAGCACGCTGCGCCACCCTTCGTCGGGGGAGGCGACGATGGCCAGACGTTTGCCGAAGAGCGCTGGCTCGAGCACCAGTCTCCTGGCGTGCAGCATCATTCGGTTCACGCCGAAGCGAGTCTCGAAGCGGGCGGCACGCAGCTCGCCGCCGTAGCGGGCGTCACCCGCGACGGGGTGGCCGATGGACTGGAAATGGCGACGGATTTGGTGTGCTCGACCGCCATCGGTGCGGACGAGCAGCAGGCTGAAGCCGCCTGCGAGGCCCATGCGCTTGTAGCGGGTGCGGGCAGGGCAGAGTTGTCCACTTTCGTTGGGGAGGGGACGATTGATGACGCCGTCGGGATAGCAGCGGCCGTGCACTAGAACCCAATAACTCTTGCGTACTTGTCTCGCCTCGAAGGCGCTGCGAAGCGCCTCGAGCGCGCCCTTGTCGAGTCCGAAGAGCAGCACGCCGCTTGCATGCAGGTCGAGGCGATGAGCAGGGGCGAGGGCGGCGAGCTGTTCGAGGCTGAGGCCTTGTTCGGCGAGGTGGAGGCGCAGCAGCTCGAGCAGGTTACGCTCGGTATGGCCCGTGCCTGCGTGGACCGCCAAGCCAGGCGCTTTGTTGACCGCCAAGACGTGCTCGTCTCGATAGAGGATGTCGAGCTCCTTCATGCCTGAACTCCATCTGCCATCATCGGCCACTGCGATGCGGAGGGCACAATGCCTGCCGCTGGATTCGCAGCGTACGCGCGCAGCCATTGCTGTGCCAATGATCCGTGCTCCAACAAGCTCTCCAGGGGATCGAGCAGGGCTGCTTCGTTCGCGCCCAGTCGGCCGAGTCCTTGTCGGGCAAGTTCGACGGCTTGTCGAGCCAAAGTGCGCAGTTCATCGTCTGCCAGGGCCAAACGCATGGCGCGTTCATGGCGGTCGAGGAGCTCTTGGTGTGTCGGTCGAGCGAGCAGCAGTGGGAGCTCTGCGCGCGCTTGCGGATCATAGAGCAGCCCTTTCCACAGGGCTGCCATGGCGAGCATGTAGGGCTGTGGGACGCCATCGGCGCAGCGGAATTCGACGTGCCGTTTGAAGCGAATCACAGGAAAAATGGTGGAAAGGTGTAGTTCCCAGTCGCCCAGGGTGGCGTCACGGCCTTCTCGATGGCGCTGCTCGACGAGCGCGGAAAAGGGCAGCCCACAAGGGCGCAGAGCATTGCCGTCTCGTTGCAGCAGGGTGGGGATGGAGTAGACATGGCGGAGCCAGTCGATGAGCTCAAAGTCAGGCTCAGAGATACAAGGGAAGTAGCCCGTTCGATTCGGGTCGGTCTGGCTCCAGTAGAGCGAGCGCGTGGACATGAGCCCGCTGGGCCTTCCGTCTCGGAAAGGGCTGTTGGCGAAGAGGGCGAGCACAATGGGGCAGAGCTGGTGGCCGAGGATGAGGATGCTACGCAGGTCTTCTTCGTTCTCGAAGTCGAGGTTGGGTTGCACGGTGCAGGTGCACTTCATCATGTGTTCGGCAGAGATTCCGCACGCTCGAAGGCACTCGCGCATGACGGCGTAGCGTCGCCGAGGCATCCATTCGATCTCTTCTGGGCGATGATGTGGGCGGCTGCCGACGGCCAGCCAGCGCAGCCCGAGGGGTGCCGAGGCAGTGCGAAGCTGAAGAACATAGTCTTCTAGCTCCTGTTTCAGCGCATCGAGCTGGTGGTGGACTCCGGAGGCGAGCTCGAGCTGTCCACCCGGTTCGACGGCAATGTGCGCAGCCCCTTTGCGGAGCCCCAACATCGCTTCAGGCTCCTTGGCGCTTTCTTGCGGCTCCCAGCCGAAGTCGTTGCACATGGAGCGCAGCAAGGCGCGCAGCTGCTCGACGCTGGCTGGGTTTCCTCGAGGGTCGAAGCCGAACAGCTCGTGTTCGAGCCCCAGCTTGCGTTGCGCTCTCTCTTTGGCGCCGGAAAGATGATAGCTCAGCAGCGTCTGCAGGTTTTCGATGGGGGCGTCGTTTGGGGGGCTATCCAGAGACATCGATGGGGTTCTCGTGGGCCATGGTCAGGTCACTGGTGTCAGCGCAGAGCCAATGTTCCCTGCTGCCTGTTGTTGATTGCTGCCTGCAAAGAAAGCGCTTCGAGCGCATGCAGCGAAGCCTGACATCGAGCTTAGTAGGAGCCTGGATGAGCGAACAACAAGTCTGCTCCGTTGACGCTCTCGCTTCGCCCTGATAACCAAAAGGAGCGTGCAGCGCCAGGCCCAATTTGTGTTGGGCGCACCGCGAGCTTGCGAGGTAGGGGTCATCGAGCGTGACACGTGTCGGGCTTGCTCGCCGTGCCAGTCGGAGTCGAGCGCGATGGCCATGCTAGGGAAGACCTGATGCTGCTGACCTGCAATAGCTGCAGAAATACTTACGTCATCGACGACGCGACCCTGCAGGCGTCTGGGGGGCAGGTGCTCTGCGAGCAGTGCAGCGAGCCTTTGGTTCCGCTGCAGGTTGGCGCCCCTTCGGATGACAAGACCACCATTCTCGATGGCTACAATTTCGACAACCTCGAGAGTCAGTGGCGCAAGCAGCAAACCGGCGCCATGGCTGGCGTAGGGATGGCGCCTCCCCAAATTGATCCGGGTCTGGGGCTGGGTGAACCACCCAGCGCGCTCGCAGCGCCTTTGCCTGCGCCCACCCAAGCCCTCGAACCGGTGGTGGTCTCCCCCTCTCTTTTTCAGCCTCCCGCCGAACGCACCATGGCGCTCGATCTGGAGGAGACCCACGCCCAAGCTGCGCAAGGGGTTGTGCCACCAGGGCGAGCTTCGGTTCCACATGTCGTTGCGGCGGCACCCGCCAGTACCGCTCGCCCCACTCAGCCGCCGATGCCAGCGGCTCGCAAAGACCAAGTCATTGTAGGGGCTGCGCCCAGCGAGGCCGAGAGCCCCGCGCCCCGGAGCCCTGCGCAGGTGGTGGTGCCCGCCGCTGGCAGCCCAATGCCCGCCAACATGGCGCCAGGGCGCATGCAGCAGGCGATGCCTGCTCAGGCAGTGCTCGCTCCCCGCCGTATTCCCGGTCAGCCTCCGCCAGGGGCCAGCGTTCCTGCCCAAGGCAAGTCCAAGAGCGGCTTCCTCATCGGTATCGTGCTGGTCTTCGTGCTGCTCTTGGTTGGGGGTGGCGTCGTGATTGCGCTGCTCTTCGCCTTCGCTGACGGTGATGAGCCCAGCACCCCTGCGAACAACGAGAGCAAGGCACCAGCAAGCTTCGACGAGCGTATCATTGCGGCCAAGTCGGCACCCAGCTCGCTGATGTTGCCGCCCATCGACGGGGACTGCCCTCCAGATGCAACACTGGTCGTCGTCAACACCGTCGAAGGCCTTCACCTCGAGTCAGAGCTGGCCATTCCGCTCAGTGCTGGCAACATTCCCAGCAGTGCTCTGCAGGGGGAGCTTTATCTTAGCGAATTCGCCAGCTTGCTCGAGGAGCCCAGAGACCTGCCTGTCATTTTGTTGATGGACCAATCCCTGTCGCTGCAGACTGCCTTCTCGCTGCTCTACACCGCAGAGAGCACTGGTCGCGAGGTTCTGATCGGCGGTGAGAACATGGTCAACAGTTCACTGATCGGGACCCTGCGATTCGAGCCCTACCAATGGCCGGCCCCGCCCGCGGGCGTGTTCACCAAGCCTGCAGACAGCAAGCTCAAGGTCGAAATCGGCAGCGATGCCGTTACGGTTCGGGGTAAGGACGTCAATCCCGACGGGATCCAGAAGAACGAAATCAAGATTGCCAAACTGCCTGGTGCCTACGACAAAGGGAACCTCAACAAGGCCTTGTCGGCCGCCAAGATCGCCGATCCCAAGCTCAACGCCGTGCGCATCTCCATCGACTCGAGTCTGGGCTTTGCCACCCTCATCGACGTCGCGCTGATGGTCCGCGGTGATTACGCCAACCCGCGTTTCCGCTTCCTCCTCCTCGAAGCCCCACAATGAACGCGGCGCGAGCGCTCCGAGTCCCAGGCTGGACGAAGCATCAACGACGCTCGAAGACCGATCTCCGCGCTCCCTTACCGCAGCCACTCGCTGCCATGCATGAGCAGGTAAACACGCATGAATCCTAGCATTTTCCGCGAGTACGACATCCGTGGCATCGTCGAACGCGACTTTCCCCTCGAGCTCGTGGTTCAGCTCGGGCGCGCCATCGGCTCTGCCGTTCGCCAGGCAGAGGGCAAGCGCATCGCTGTCGGTCACGACTGTCGTCTCTCGAGCCCCACCCTCGTTGCCGCGCTGCATGAAGGGGTGCGCGCTGCTGGCGTCGATGTCGTCGATGTGGGCCAGGTGCCGACTCCAGTGCTCTATTTTGCCGTGCAGCAGCTCCAGCTCGACGGCGGCGTACAGCTCACGGGTAGTCACAACCCTCCAGAATATAACGGCTTCAAGATCCTCGTGGGCAAATCCACCATCCATGGGGACGCCATCCAGGCGCTGCGCCGACGCATCGAATCCCAGGATTTCTTCGAAGGCAGCGGTAGTCTCGAGCGCTACGACATCAGCACGCCGTACATCGACTGGATCGCCAACAACATCAAGCTCCAATCACGCCCGCTGCGCGTGGTCGTGGACGGCGGCAACGGTGTGGGTGGCCCCATCGCCGTCGAGCTTTACAAGCGGCTTGGGGTCGAGGTCGAGGAGCTCTTCATCGAGCCAGATGGCCGCTTTCCCAACCACCACCCCGATCCCACGGTGCCCGAGAACCTCGAAGCCCTGATCACCGAGGTGCGCGAGAGGCATGCCGATTTTGGTATCTCCTTCGACGGCGACGCCGATCGGATCGGCGTGGTCGATGAGCAAGGCGCCATCGTGTGGGGAGACCGGCTCATGATCCTGCTCTCGCGCGAGGTCTTGCGGGAGCAACCAGGCGCGGCCATCGTCGGCGAGGTCAAGTGCTCGCAGACGCTCTATGACGACATCACGGCTCATGGCGGCCAAGCCATCATGTGGAAGACCGGCCACTCGCTCATCAAGGCCAAGATGCGCGAGTGCAACGCGGCCCTCGCCGGCGAGATGAGTGGCCACATCTTCTTTGCGCATCGATACTTTGGCTTTGATGATGCGATCTACACCGGCGCGCGCTTGCTCGAGCTCATGTCTCGTTCGAAGCAGAGCTTGAGTGAGCGACTCGCCGATGTTCCCGTGACCCACGCGACGCCGGAGTTGCGCTTCGATTGCCCTGAGCAGCTCAAGTTCCAGGTGCCGAAGGCCTTGGCTGAGCGCTTCGCAAAGCTGGGGCAGGTCATCAGCGTCGACGGCGTACGTTTGCGCTTCGAGGACAGCGCTTGGGTGCTGGTTCGGGCGAGCAACACCCAGCCGGTCTTGGTGTTGCGGGTGGAGGCACCGAGCCATGAGCGGATGGTTGAGCTGGAGGCGTGGTTGCGTGCGCAAGTGGCCGAAGCCCTGCAAGCCCTGAGCTGAAAGGCGTCAGTTGTGAGCTGGCTGCCGGAGACCGAGTGACAGTGGAGAGCCGGAGGATGCGCGTGAGTGAACGCTACTTTCTGGGTTTGGACATTGGGGGAACGAATGCTCGGGCAGCGCTGGTCGAGCTCTCGTGTGATGCAACTGGCGGCAGCCGCGCTCGCATTCTGGGTGAGCAGAAGCAACGAATCCGAGAGGACAGGTCGCCCGAGCGGGTGTCGGCGTTGGTGGGGGAGGCCTTGGGCGAGTGCGCTCGTCAGGCTTCGGTACCGCTGGAGCAGGTGCAGGGCATTGGGATGGGGGTTGCGGGTCAGCTCTCGGCAGACGCACGGGTGGTGCTCAACGCGCCGAACTTGGATTGGCGGCGGGTCGAGTTCGCCTCGATGGTGGAGCAGCGTTGTCCAGGCCTACCGGTGAAGCTGGCCAACGACTTGGCCGCCATCGTGTGGGGCGAGAGCCAGCTTGGTGCAGGTCAGGGCTTTGCGCATCTTTGGGCTGTTTATGTGGGCACGGGGATTGGCTCAGGGCTGGTGCTGGATGGGCGGCTCTATCGCGGTGGTGGCGGCAAAGCAGGCGAGGTGGGGCATTCGAAGCTGGTTGGTGGCAGTGGCCAGTGTGGCTGTGGGCAGGTGGGATGTTTGGAGGCTTTGGCGGGTGGCAAGGCGATCGAGCGGCGCTTGGCCGAGGACTTGGCTGCTGGTCGGGCCGAGGGTCTTCAGGCATTCTTGGGGGTTGGCGAGCTGCTCACGGCCTCGCACGCTGAGAGGGCGCACGAGGCTGGGGTAGCGTATGCGGAGGCGCTTTGGGAGGAGCTGAGTGATGCGCTCTGCAGTGTGCTCAGCGCAGGCTTGGCGATCCTGAATCCATCTGCTTTCTTGTTGGGCGGCGGGGTGTTGCAGGGCTGTCCTCGGTTGCGGTCGCTGCTGGTGGAGAAGCTTGCGGCGCGCACGGTGGCGGTGGCTTGGCAGGATCTCGAGTTGTTGTCACCGAAGTTGGGTGATGATGCAGGCATTCTTGGCGCTGCCATGTTGTGCGCCGACTGATTCTTGTCCATTGGGCGCTTGGCCTGTTGAGTCGCCTTGTTGGCGGGCGACAATTGTCGCTGCCGCGAGGATGCGTGCCCTTTGCTCACTTTCGAATGCGATGATTCGATGGCTTGGCGCTTTCGATGGCGCGGCGCTTTTTCGTATTCAGGAGGGTCAGATGAAGAAGCTGAGTATTCCGTGTTTGGCGTTGTTGTTGCTGGCGTTCGCTTGTGGGGAGGAGAACCCGGCGAATCTCGACCAGAGCGAAACGACGGACCAGAGCGAAACGACGGACCAGAGTCAAGCGCTGAGCTTCAGCGCGCGCAGCAGCGACTGTGGTGGCTTTACGTCGGGCACTGGTGGCGGTGAGCCTCCGGCTGCGTATTGCGATGCAGAGGCCCTGTATTGGAGCTACGATGCGGGGTCGGGCGAACTTTCCCTGCGTAACACGCGGGTGATGCTCAATTGCTGCGGTGAGCATCGGGTGGAGATGAGCTTTGGCGCGCAGATGGTGATGCTCGAGCTCGATGATATTCCAGAACAAGGTGAGCGCTGCCGTTGTACCTGCGGTTTCGATTTCGAGGCGACCGTCGAGAACGTGGTGGCAGGGACGCTGAGTTTCGAGCTTGCTCGGCACGTTGAAGAGGGGCAGCAGGAGGTTCTCTGGACTGGAGAGCTCGATTTGAGCCAGGGCAGCGGGGTCGAGATCATTGACAACGAGGCGCAACCTTCTTGTGAAGTTGGGCCCTGATGGCGCTTTCTCGGCTGCGGGATGTGGCGCTGTGTCGGTCCTTGGCAGAGCGTCTGCGTGCGCTCAGTGAGCCTTGTCGGCTCTGCGAGCGGCGCTGTGGTGCTGCTCGTCGGGCTGGAGAGCGAGGTGACTGTGGTCTCGGGCAGGGCGCGCATGTGTATTCCGACCTGCTGGTTCTCGGCGAGGAGGCGGTGCTCAGTCCGAGCTACCTGGTGATGTTGCGCGGGTGCAATCTACAGTGTTCGTTTTGTAGTGAGTCAAGTGAGCTTGACATTCCCCCTGCTGAGCAGGCGACCGAGCCGAGCGCGTTTGCGCAGAAGCTTGATGCTCAGCTTTCTCGCTACGGCAGTCGCGTCAAGAGTTTGAACTTCGTGGGTGGCGAGCCTTCGGCGAGCCTGCCCTTCATCGCGGACGTGGCGGTGGCTCTGATGCAGCTTCGTCCTCGTTTCCCCCCTTTGTTTTTGAATACGAACGGCTTGCTCAGCCAAGAGAGCCTATCCTTGGCCTGTGCGCTGTTTGATGGTTTCATCGTCGATCTGAAGTTTGGAAACGAGACCTGCGCAGGGCTGCTTGGGGGTTGGGAAGAGGCCCCGCGTTTGGTCGAGCGCAATCTGTTGTCGATGGCGGCGAGTGAGGATGCGCCATTGTTGTTCGTGCGCCATCTCTTGCTTCCGGGGCATGTGCATTGCTGTACTGCGCCGATCATCGAGTGGTTTTCGTCCAATGTGCCTGACGGGGTATTCAACCTGGTGACCGCCTTTGCGCGCTTTCCTGGAAGTCGGGCCTTGTCATGGCCGGGGCTGGAGGAGCGTGAGCGCCGCGAGGCCATCGCGCTGTTGCAGCGCTCTGCAGTGCGGCACAAACTGGTGGACGGCCGGGAATAGCGAGCAGAGGGGATTCAGGGCATTTGCAAGCTCCTCGCTCAGCTCGTCGAGGGCTCCACGCTCGTCCTGGCTCCGGAGTTTTCCCGAAACGTGTCTTTTTGTGGTGGCTTACCCCAGGTGCGTGCATTTTTGACGGGAGCTGTCATGATAGAGCTTGGTCGCATGAGGGAGTGCGGCCCGATGCTTGCTACACGTTTTGGCGAGTGCCGCCATCCTCAAGGATGGCAAGCACTTCCACTCGTTTCGGCAGATTCACCATGACAATGTTGTCAGTACATCAGCACTCTGGACGTCTTGGCTTGGCGAGCTTGCTCGCTTTGGCTTTGGTCGGGTGCATGGCGCTCGATGCGTCGAAGACCGAGCCTACGGATATCGGGTATCCCTGTGAGAATGATGCTCAGTGCCGAGATGGTGCCAGGTGCGAAGCCGGGTACTGCCGATATCGGCCTCTCGAAGACGTCTCTGTGGACACCACCTGGCCCGATAGCAGCAGTGACATGGTGCTCGAGTGGGACGAGCAGGTGGACGTGGTGCCTGACACGACCCTCCCAGATCCGGATCAGGATGGGGTTCCTGATGAGCTCGACAACTGCCCCAATCACAGCAACCCCGAGCAGCAGGATCTAGATGCCGATGGCATTGGTGATGCCTGCGACAATTGTGTCTCGGTTGCCAACCATGATCAGCGCGATCTGGACGGGGATGGTCTCGGCGATCTTTGCGATCTCTGCCCTCGCACGCCTGGCTCACGATGTGACGTGAGCGCTGACAGCGATGCCGATGCTGTCAATGACGATCTCGACAACTGTCCTGCAGTGCCCAATCCAGATCAGAAGGATGTCGATTCCGATGGTATTGGGGATGCTTGCGATAACTGTCCCGAGCTGGCCAACGCCTGGCAAACGGATCGGAACCAGAACCGAATTGGAGATGCCTGTGAGGCGGGGCTCTACGATTCCGATGGTGATGGCGTGGGCGATTTGATCGACAATTGCCCACTCGTCTCCAACCGAGCTCAGGACGATCCGGATCGCGATGGGCGTGGGAGTGCTTGCGACAACTGTCCCTGGGTCGCGAACACCAAGCAGCTCGACAGCCTCAATTCGGGCGTGGGTGATGCCTGCAATCCGGCCCTTCTCGATGCAGATGGTGACGGCATCTGCGATGCGCTCGACAACTGCCCTGGCCACCCCAACGTCGACCAGTTCGATCGTGATGGAGATGGCCGAGGAGATCGTTGTGAGCCTTGGTTTTGGGGCGGTGATGGTGATCACGATGGCGTCATCGACCGTGTCGACAACTGCCCTTTTGATGCCAACCCCATGCAAACTGACAGCAATGCCGACCGCATTGGCGATGCGTGCAACGCGCGCTTCTACGACCGCGATGGTGACGGCATCGAAGACGCGCTCGATCCCTGTCCATGGCGTCCATCCGGGGCTTCGGATTTCGATGGCGATGGCATCGGTGATGCCTGCGACCTCTGTCCCCTGGTTGCGGACATTCGGCAGAAGGACAGTGATGGTGACGGTATTGGCGATGCATGTCAGGGAGATTACGACGGCGATGGGCTCTCGAACGCCCTCGATCTCTGTCCTCTCGTGGCCAGCTCCAATCAAGACGACAGCGATGGCGATGGTGTTGGTGACGTCTGCCAGTATGACTTCGATGGTGACGGCATCCCGAATGAACAGGACCCCTGTCCTTGGCACGTCGATCCCCTGGGCTGCAAGCTCGATAGTGATGGGGATGGTGTGAAGGATATCGACGACAGCTGCCCCTCCAATCCCGACCCAGAGCAGCTCGATACGGACGGCGACGGCGTTGGTGATGCCTGCGACCCCTGCCCGCTGTTGGCCGACGCCGATCGGCTTGGAATGCCGTACGTCCTTCACCTCGCCCTTTGTCTCAACGACCTCGATGGCGATGGTGTGCACAACGCAGCCGACAACTGCCCTTTGCGCCACAACCCCTACCAGTACGATCTCGATGGCGATGGCGTGGGACAGGCATGTGATGTCTGTCCCCTTGTCCCCAACCCATCCCAAGACAAGAACCAGGCGTGTTACCTCACCGACTTCGATGGGGACGGACTCTCGGACCACGAAGATCCTTGCCCTTTCGTCGCCAACGCGAGCTGCCAGGAGCGCCTCGATGACGACGGAGATGGTGTCGTCAATGAGGTCGACATCTGTCCCGCTGTCTTCGATCCCGAGCAGGCAGACTTCGACGACGATGGCGTGGGTGATGCCTGCGCAGGTGATCAGGACAGGGATGGCGTCGATGACCGACGCGACAATTGTCCTCTCGTTTTCAATCCTGAGCAGACAGACAGCAATGACGACGGTCGTGGGGACGCCTGCCCGGCTCGTTGAAAGCGCCACTGCGAGCGCACTCTGGAGCTCTGACCCAAGAGCACAGCGCAGGGGTGCTGTCCAAGACCGTCACCTTGGTCAGTGTGTCAACGGCTCCAACAAAAACTCGGCAGATGCAATGTTTGCGCCGTCTTTCCAAATGAGTCGGCGTCGAAGTGGGGCATACGCGCTTCGCTCCAGCTCGACCATGACCCCTTGATGGGCCGCGGCGTGCAGCACCGTTCGCAGGGGCGTTCGCCCATGATAGACCCCGTCGATCCAAACTGAAGCGCCTGTTGGCTGGCTGTGGATGCTGAGTGCCATCTTGCGAGCTGTAGTGGCGACAGCAGGGGCTGCGTGGGAGGCTTCGGGCTGGTCTCGCAGCACGAAGAAGGCCAGCGCCGCCAGACTGAGCACGGCGATAGCCAGCACCAGACGGCCATTCTCGCGGCGCTGGAGTGCATGACTGCTCAACGAGGCGAGTTGCAGTGCTCGCTCGGCGCAGGAGGGCGCGCTCTCATGCGGGGCTCTCATTCGTCGTCGCGTTCCTGCGAGTTGGCCTCGGACTGCTCTTCCAGGGGCTCAGTGGCTGCGTTCGTCGTTTGCATTCGTTCGCGCTCGGGCACCGACCTCTCGGCGGCGACAATTGTCGCCCGCCTTCCTTGGCGGGCACCCTTCGGGCTTGCTTCGCAGCGACTCTCCGCCTCCTGGCTCCGAGTTCCTTCGGAATGTCGAGAGGATGCGTGCCCTTCGCTGTCTTTCGATTGCACCGGGACAGTCGAGGGGCTTTGGTCCTTGCCTGCAGAGGCATCGCCAGCGAGCGTCACAGCTTGCTCTGCTGCTGACGGTTCGGGCTCCTGGGCGACGGTGCTGCTTTCCGGTTGGTGGTGCGCTGTTGTTGGCAGGGCAGACTCATCCAGCAGGTGAGGGAAGAGCTCGCTGATCGAGAGCAGAGCTGGATAGACAGAAGACATTGGCATGAGCACGATGGATGCCTGGCCCAAGGCGGGCATCGATATCGCTTCACCCAGGCGCAGTGGGCGGCGTTGGACGGTCTTGCGCAGATGCGGCATACGCGCAGTGTTCTGGAAACAGCCATCTTGCTCGGCCTGGTCGAGCACGAAGGTGGCGGCTGCAAACACACGCATCAGGGAGAGGCTGACGGCGAGGGCGAGGTCGAGCGTCAAGCGCAGCAGCAGCGCCAGGGTGGCGTATTGCGGTTGGCTGGCGAGCAGTCCACTCATTAGAGAGAACGCGAGGTAGACGATGAAGATGGGAGAGCTCAGCAAGAGCAAAGCGAGAGAGAGGCGAAGGTAGCGACCGAGTCGAGCACCCAAGTCCCGGGCCGAGTGAGCCAGGGCCAAGGGGAGTGGCTCATTGTGCCAGCAGAGCCGCGCGCCCATTTGTGTGCTCAGGATGGCCAGAAGCCAGGCCACGACCAAGAAGAGCGCCGCGCCAGCGCACACCAACACAACAGTGGGCCAGTGCGTGGCATGTCCATCGAGCTGCGCGAGCAGCTCCTTGCCTGCCGGCAGCAGCACCACACTCACGCCGAGCGCGAGCAGCGCTGCCAAGAAACAGAGCCGAAGCGCGTTCCAACCCAGCATTCGAGGAAACGCAGCGATGAGCTGCTCCCAGAACGAACGCTGAGCTCTGCGTTCGTCTGCAGCTTGGGTGAGCCGCCCAAAAATCCCCGCGGCGACGGCGGAGTCGGCGGCGAGGTGCAACGCGAGGCTGACAAAGAGCAAACCGATGATGCCCCAGATGAAAGCGGGGCTTTGCGCGCCGTTGCTGAGGAGCAGAAGGAAGTCAGCGCTGTTGGAAGTCCAGGCGAGTGGGCGTAATAGTGCGAAAACAATGACAAATAGCGATGCGATCCAGACGCCGTTGGCGAGGCTCGAGGCGAGAAAATCCCAGACGCTCAGCTCCCACTGTTGCTTGCACAGAGTCCAGGCCGACTCCAAGATAGCGCGGATTGAGACGTGCGATTGCTGCCTGCTCACCGTTTGGCTTGCATCGAGCAGCTCGCTGGGTGTTGCCATGAAAAGCCCTTTGGGTCGAGGTCGACCAGCACCCCAATGGCAGCCTCAGCTGTGCCGACTGTCGATTGTCGGCCGTCGGCTGTCGCTGCCGTCTTGCTTGGCCTATCATGACCCTCTCGCCGACTCAAGATTTCGCTCGACGGCCACAGCGCTTGCTGCCTCCGTCGCTTCGCGGCACGTCTTCGCAATCGGAAGTGAGCGAAGGGCATGCATCCTCGCGTCATTCCGGAGGAATGCTCGCTGGCGCGAGGTCGATGCCCGAGAGCGAACGAATGCTATCTGGCTTCGACGTCTTGCGCGTTCTTTCGCGGCTTGGATGCGCTGTGTGGACCTTGGATGGGCACTTGACGAAGGGGCGCGCATTCCCCATGCTGCGTTGGCAGAGAGGAAGGCGCTTTCTCTTTTTCGGAGATGCAGTTGGGGTCGAGCTCGGGAAAGCCCGGTGGTCTTGGCGAGGAGGCTTGGTGGTGAGGCGCATTGCTTGGTCGTGTTTGGGAATGCTGATGCTGATGGAGTTCGTGGCCTCGGCGACAGCCTTTGCTCAGGACTACTATTCCCAGGCGAGCGCTGCGCGGGAGGTACACTACGGGCGTGTGGTCGAGGTCAAGCCGCTGAAGCAGCGCAGTGACGGGCTCGCTCTCTATGCGGTGCGGCTCCAAGTCGACGAGAGTCTTCGTACGTCGCGGCTCAGCACCGAGCTCATCAACCTCTATCTGGTGTGTCAGACGCCTGCCGATTTTCCCGCAGACATCCCTGTAGAGACGCTGGAGGAGGGGGCGACGACGGCTTATGTCGACGCGGAGCTGAAGGTTCCCAAGCTTGGTGCGAGTTACGTCGTGTTTGGCTTGGATTTCGATGGCGAGAGCCTAGTCCTGGCACAGCACTCGAGCCTCTTCCTGCAGGAGAAGGGGCGCGACGAGCTCCCAGCGATTCGCTCTGCGCTCAGCATGTACTATCCCTACTACTGAGCGTGCGCCGAGTTTCTTGGGGTTGCCGACAGATTCCGTGCAGCCTGTTTGTGGTCGAGGGGATGGGCAGCGAGCCCAGAGGAGTTGCGTTTTGCGTGTCGAGCACGATCGAATAGTGGCCAAGTTTGCTCTGCATCTGGTGGGAGCCATGCGAGAACACTGGGGGAACAGCAATCGCGCCAAGTGGCTTTGTTGTTCCGTGAGCTTGTTTGGCATGCTCCTGGGCTGTGCCGGTCAGGGCCCAGCGCCTGGGCAAGTGAAAGCGGAAGAGGTGATGCCGATGAAGTACAGCTATCCTCCTGCAGCGACGAGCGATGACGGTGATACCTTCTTTGGCGAGTTCGTGCCCGATCCCTATCGTTGGCTCGAGGACGGCGATGCTGAGCAGACGCTTCGTTGGGCAGACGCTCAGGACGCTCTGGCCCGTGGGCTGTTGGCAAAGCTGCCCCTGCGTGATTCTTTCATCAAGCGCCTGAGTGAGTTGCTTTACGTTGATCGGGTGTTTCCGCCTGTTCGGCGAGGTGAGCGCCGCTTCTTCGTTCGAACCCATGCAGACCGGGAGAAGCAGGTTTACTACTGGCAGGGTGCTGATGGTGAAGAGCATGTGCTGCTCGATCCCAACACCCTGCGCGAGGATGGCAGCATTGCGGTGGGGGTGATGGTCCCGAGCTGGGACGGAAACTACGTTGCGTATTCTCTTCGGGAGAACGCGGCCGATGAGGCGACGTTGTACGTGATGGAGGTGGCCACCGGCGCGACCCTCGCCGAGGACGTGCTGGAGGGGGCAAAATACGCGAGCCCTGTCTGGACGCCCGACAGTAAGTCCTTTTACTACACCTATCTTCCGACCGATTCGAGCATTCCTGTCGATGAGCGGCCGGGATGGGCAGACATCCGTCTGCATCAGCTCGGGACTGTGCAGAGTGATGACAAGGTGATCCGCGAGAAGCTGGGTGACCCGACGCGTTTCGTGGGCGTGGAGCTGTCGCGAGATGGTCGCTGGCTGTTCTACTACGTGCAGCATGGATGGCAGTCGAATGACCTAGAGGTGCTCGATCTGCAGTCGCCCGAAGCTGGTTGGACGAGCTTTGCCAAGAGTGATGAGGCTCAGTTCCAAATCATCGCGTGGGAAGGCAAGTTCTATGTGCTCACCAATCTGGGCGCTCCGAATTGGCGGGTGCTGGTGTGTGATGCTGGGGCTGCTTCGCTCGACGCTTGTCAGGAGCTGATTCCGGAGCGCGTAGACCAAGCCATCGACAACGCACAGCTCATTGGCGGTCACTTCGTGCTGAGCTATTTGCACCAAGCCTCGAGTCGGGTGGAGGTGCGCAAGCTCGACGGGAGCCTGTTGCGTGAGCTTGCCTTGCCGGGTTTGGGCACTTGCATGGGCATGACGGGCTTGCCCGAGGACGATGAGGCCTACTACACCTTCGAGTCTTTCACCGAGGCACCCCAGGTCTACAAGACCTCCATCGCTTCGGGCGAGAGTGAGCTCTGGGCCAAGGTGGAGCTGCCTTTTTCGCCGGAGCCGTATGTGGTCGAGCAGCTCTGGTATCCTTCGAAGGATGGTACGCAGGTCTCGCTCTTCGTGGTGCGTCGAAAGGACCAGGCATTCGACGGCAAGACGCCGCTGATGCTGTATGGCTATGGCGGTTTCAACGTGAGCATGCGTCCATCATTCCGGGCGAGTTTATATGCTTGGTTGGAGGCGGGCGGGGCCTACGCAGTCGCCAATCTCCGAGGTGGTGGAGAATACGGAGAGGCCTGGCATCAGGCCGGGATGCGTGAGAAGAAGCAAAATGTTTTTGATGATTTCATCGCTGCCGCGGAGTTTCTGATCGAGAAGGGTTACACTTCAGCGGAGCGACTTTCGATCTATGGTGGCTCCAATGGCGGGCTGCTCGTCGGCGCCGCCTTGGTGCAGCGCCCCGAGCTCTTTGGTGGTGTGGTCTGCGCGGTGCCGTTGCTCGATATGGTGCGATATCACCTGCACGGCAGCGGTCGCACTTGGATCGCCGAGTACGGCTCAGTGGAGCAGAGCGAAGAGCTGTTTCGCGCCATCTTGGCGTATTCTCCATACCATCATGTGCCTGAGAAGGTGGTGCATCCGCCGGTGCTCTTCTTGTCGGCTGATCACGATGATCGTGTGGATCCTCTGCACGCTCGCAAGATGGCAGCGCGCTTGCAGTCCGCTTCGGACGGCAGCGAGCCGGTCTTGCTGCGGGTGGAGCGGAACGCAGGACACGGCGGTGCGGACATGGTGAAGACCACCATCGAGAAGTTGGCAGACACGTACGCGTTTTTGGCCTTCGCCACCTTTGCTGAGCGTGAGCCATCCACGCAGCCGGTTCCGAATGCAGCCCAAGTCCAATGAAACGTGCAGACAAGGCGGCGCGCATCGGTGCGCTGTTCGATGAACTCTATCCCGTCGTCGACGCGCCGTTGGCTTTCGAGGATCCCTTCGAGCTCCTCCTCGCCGTGGTGCTCTCGGTGCAGTGCACCGATGAGCGGGTGTTGCAGGTGGCCCCTCGACTCTTCGCGCTTGCTTCGACGCCTCAGTCGATACTGGAGCTGGGAGATGCTCGGCTCTTGGAGCTCATTCGCAGCTGTGGGCTTGGGCCGGCGAAGACGCGCTCCATCCGGGGTATCTCGGCTGCTCTCTTGGAGCAGCATGGTGGCAAGGTTCCGGCGCAGCGTGCGGCTCTGGAGGCGCTCCCGGGTGTGGGCCACAAGGTGGCTTCGGTGGTGCTTGGGCAGGCATTCGGTGAATATGCTTTCCCGATCGACACACACATCGAGCGTCTGGCGCGGCGTTGGGGCCTGAGTCGAGCGAAGAGCGTGAGCGGGATCGAGCGTGACCTGTGCCACCTCTTCGAGCCCGCGACTTGGCACCGTAGGCACCTGCAGTTCATCTTCTTCGGGCGGCAGTATTGTCCGGCGCGCTATCACGACTTCGAGGCCTGCCCGATCTGCGCGTGGGCGTCGAGTAGAGCGCAGCGTGCGAGAGAGCGTGCGCGCTGGCGTCGGGAGCCTAAGGCTGAAAAAAAAACGCAAGAGGGTAGGTGAGCCTTCGAACGCCATTGCTCACGCGCTACGCGCGCTCGCCTCGTTCCTCGTTCCTCGGATGTGGGGCGCTGCCCCACACCCCGCCAAAGCCCACGTGATGCGTATCACATCGAAAGTGTGAAAACTCAAGCGCAATCTTTACAGAAAACGGTCACGAGGGGCGTATCTGCGCGCTCTCTCTCCCCGGATTCTGCATACACTCAGACGACGAGATTGCGCCTTTGCGTCTTTGCGTGAGACTTCAAGGCCCTCGTCAACAGAAAGCCTGTTCCCGTCAGGTGCAAGTGGGCAAAGGGTTCCCCTGTGGACTCCGTATGATGGGTGGGTGAGCCTTCGAACGCCATTGCTCGCGCGCTACGCGCGCTCGCCTCGTTCCTCGAATGTGGGGCGCTGCCCCACACCCCGCCAAAGGGTTCCCCTTTGGAATTCCTTTGATGGGTGGGAGCCTTCGAACGCCATTGCTCGCGCGCTACGCGCGCTCGCCTCGTTCCTCGTTCCTCGTTCCTCGAATGTGGGGCGCTGCCCCACACCCCGCCAAAGCCCACGTGATGCGCATCACGTTGAACCGCATGAAATCCATTGCAAATTTCTGTACAGAATGCAACGTGGTCGTTGCTGTCTCAATGCATCAAAGGCAGACCGGCCAATGCATCGAAACGCCCATGCATGGAGCAATGA
>JAVFAO010000056.1:0-25423 GCA_034002465.1 Myxococcota bacterium | reverse complement strand
TATTTGTTCATTGAGAATGTCGGGAACATGGTCTGTCCCGCGTCCTATCATTTGGGCGAGCACTAACGAGTGGCGGCGTTGAGCGTGCCTGAAGGCGACGACAAGGTGGCCAAGTATCCGACCTTGTTTCAGGCAGTGGATGTGGTCTTGCTGACGAAGGTGGATCTCTTGGGCGTGCTTGATTTCGAGGTGCAGCGGGTGCTCGACGACCTTGCGCAAGTCAACACCCGAGCTGAGCTGTTTCGGCTCTCGAGCAAGAGTGGTGAAGGGATGGAGGACTGGTTGGGGTGGCTGCGTTCTCGGCGAGCGGCGCTTTGGGAGCGAGGGGGGGTGTCTTGAACAAGTTGAAGGAACAGGCCGAGCGCCCAATCGACAAGAAGCTCGACAATCAATTGTATTACGACAAGTTTGCCTCATGGTACGAACGTGAGCGAGGGGCGGGTTATCATCGCTTCATTGATGAGCTGGAGCTGTCTCTGATTCGCGAGGCGTGTCGCGGGGCGGAGGTTCTGGAGCTTGGTTGCGGGACTGGGCTGTTGTTGTCGCCGGTGGCGTCGATCGCGCGTCGGGCGGTGGGGGTGGATCTCTCGCCTGGTATGCTGGAGAAGGCGAAGGAGCGCGGCCTCGATGTGCATCTTGCGGATGTAACGTCCCTGCCTTTCGAGGATGAAAGCTTTGATGTGGTGTATTCTTTCAAGGTGCTTGCGCATGTGCCAGAGCTGAGCAAGGCGTTGTCTGAAGCAGCGCGGGTGTTGCGGCCTGGGGGGCGAGCGTTTTTGGAGTTCTACAATCGTCACAGCGTTCGTTATTGGGCGAAGCGGCTTGGCGGGGCGGGTGCGATTGCTGAGGATGCGAAGGAGTCGGACGTTTACGTGAAGTGGCAGGGGCGAAGGGAGTTGTTGGCGACGTTTCCGTCGTCGCTGCAGGTGGAAGGGATGCATGGCGTGCGGGTGTTTACGCCAGCCGCGTTCGTGCATCGCATCCCGGTGATTTCCGCAGTGTTGCAGGCTGCCGAGCGGGCAGCCTTGAGTCATCGTCTCTTCTCCCGTTGGGGCGGATTTCTCGTCGTTGAGGCGCGAAAGCGTTGAGTGTTGGGCGATTGCCGCCGGCTTTGTTGGCGCGACTTCAGTCACAGTACAGCTCGGCGGAGTACAACCTCATCATGCGGGGCTTTCGCAAGCAGCGCGCCGTGCAGGTGCGTGTGAACAGCTTGCGCGCCGAGCCGATGGCGTTGATTCGCTATTGTCAGCGTCGCGGTCTGTCGTATCGCCGGATGAGCTTCGATCCGCTCGCTTTTGTTGTAGAGGGCGTCCGGGAGCGGGACTTGCTGAGCGAGCCCGAGTGGGAGCAGGGGCTGTTCTATCTGCAGACGCTCTCGTCACAGCTACCTGTGCGGGTGCTCTCACCGCGGCGCGGGTCTCGCATTTTGGACATGTGTGCCGCGCCGGGCTCGAAGAGCACTCAGATTGCGGCGTTGGTGGAGAATGAAGCGCAGCTCGTGGTGTGCGACCGCGATCCAATCCGCGCTCAGCAGCTTGCGCACACCTTGCGGCTGCTCGGAGCATCGGCCGAACTTCGTCAGTGCGACGCAGCGATGTTGAAGTCTGAGTATTCCGAGTATTTTGATTATGTGCTTGCCGATGTGCCCTGCTCAGGGGAGGGGAGGATCTCTCTGCATTTGCCGCAGAGCTATCGCCGATGGACTGCAACAGATGGAGTGCGCTGGGCGAAGGAGCAGCGGCGTTTGCTGCGAGCGGGTCTGACGATGTTGCGTCCTGGTGGCCTGCTGGTGTATTCTACATGCACCCTTTCTCCGCTGGAGAACGAGCTCTTGGTGGCCTCGGTGCTGGCTGACGAATCGTTTTCTGTGGAGCAAGAGCGGGTGCAGGTGGAGGGCTTCTTCGCGACGCATCAACACGACTCGGGTTGTGTGAGCGTATTACCTTCAGAGCAGAGTGAGGGTTTTTTTGTCGCTCGGCTGCGTCGTTTGTGAAGGCAATCGAAAGTGAGCGAAGGGCACGCATCCTCGCGCCAATCCGAAGGATTTGCCGCTGGCGCGAGGTCGGTGCCCGAGAGTGAACGAATGCGAGAAGGTGTTGGGGCGCAAGCGGGTTTGGTCGCGATGCACGGGCAGAGGGTTTGGATTGTCGCTTTGTGGTCGCTGTCGCATTGCGTGTCTAGGGGGCGAGCCGTTAGACTGGTAGGGCTGCCGCGGTGTTCGTGTCCGCGGGCGAGCGCAGGAGCTTTTTTTCTCGGCTGCGCAGCTTTGGCAGCTTGCATTCGAAAGTGAGCGAAGGGCGCGCATCCTCTCGCCAATCCAGAGGATTTGTGGTTGGCGTGAGGTCTGTGCCCGAGAGCGAACGAAGGCGATGCACGCGCGTGGCTGAAGCGCTCGGCGGGAACGAGTTTTTTCAGGTTGTGGGCGCAGTGTGCTCACGTCTGACCCCTTCATTCAGGAGCGAAGCCGATGTCCGGGAGTCGAGTTGGCGCCTTCTTGTTGTGTGCGGCCATGGTCCTGACGACGTTCTCCGAGCTACGTGCTCAGTCTGATCCGGAGGAGTACAAGCGGCAACTGGATGCTGCGACAGAAGTGTACAACTCGGGGGATCTGTCTTTGGCGCTGATCGCATATTTGGAGGTTCGCAGTCGTTTCAGTGGTCCTGAGGTGGACTATTCCTTGGCTCGGACCTACCATCGACTGCACCAGTGCGTCTCGGCGCGGACGTTTTACGCTTACGTAATGAACAGTTACGATTTGCCTGAGAAGAACCCTCTGTACCAGCGCGCAGCGAATTACTTTGACGAGTTGTATTCTTGCGATCAGTGGGGTCAGGTTGAGCTCGAGTGTTCGACGCAGGATGGGGTGTTGTCGGTGAATGGCGAGAAACTTGGTGCCTGTATGAAGTCGGTGTATCAGCTTCCTGCGGGGATGTACAAGTTCAGCTTGGAGAAGGCGGGGCTCCCGGCTGTGGAGCAGTCAGTGGATGTTTCCGATGGCAGCATGGCGAAGGTGAAGCTCGAGCTTCCGAGTCACGAGGTCGTCGAGCGAATCGTGGAGGTTCCCGCGCCGGTGTTGGTGGAGCAGAGCTCGACGAACTGGCTGGTGTGGGGTCTCATCGGTGGAGGCGGGCTGCTCTTGGCGAGCTCAGCCTATTTCAATGCTGCGGGCTACTCGGCGATGGTCGACGTACAGAAGGCGGCCGATCGGGGGGATTTGTCGGCGCGCAAGAGCGCTGAGGATGACGTCTCGACACAGCAGGTCTTGACGGGCGTGACCTTTGGGGTAGGGCTTGCAGTGCTGGCTACCGGAGTGACCTTCGCGATTCTGGATGCGGTGAGTGAGCCTGAGGTTGAGACGGACACGGGTGTGTCTTTGATGCTCAGTTCGGAAGGCGCTGGATTGCTTTGGCGCACGGGTTTCTAGTCCCCTGTTGGAGACTTCAGACCCCATGTCGCACTCTTTGGCTGTGCGCAGCATGAGCCTGGCGTGGGGGGCGAAGCGCTTGAATCGAAAACGCAGTTCGGCCTGAGCAGGGCCGTACTGGTCGCCGAGAGGACGTGGTCGCAGGCCCAGAGAAGCGAGGCATTGAAATTGCTTGGCCCCACTCTGGGCGTGGTGATAGAGGCAACGGTCCACGGCATGTGAGGATTAGCTATGTCGTTCGCGAAAGTCATCTCCGAGATGTTGAACCAGAGCCACCAGGGGCGTCACGGCG
This sequence comes from Myxococcota bacterium, assembly GCA_034002465.1. GTDB lineage: Bacteria > Myxococcota_A > Bradymonadia > UBA4248 > JAVFAO01 > JAVFAO01. Next base: position 21,707 of record JAVFAO010000056.1, on the reverse strand, counting down.
CCTCTCGTATGATGGGGCCGATGATCGCACAGGTCGTCGACAACATCGATCCGGAGGATCGGTATCGAGTTCGCGTGAGTTACCCGTGGTTGGGGGCTCTGTATTCTCAAGGCGAGACCTCCACCGGCGATGATAGCAAGGTGCAGAGCTTCTGGGCACGTATCTCCTCCTCGATGACAGGCAAGGAGATTGGATGTTTCTGGTTGCCTGAGGTCGATGATGAGGTGTTCGTCATCTTCGAAGAAGGTGATTTCGAGCGCCCAATCATCGTGGGCTCGCTGTGGAATGGCAAGGATCAGTCGCCGCGCGACATCACCTATGGGCCCACCGCCCAAACCACGGATCCAACACCCAACAACCAGCAGGGCGGCAAGAACGACTTCCGTTTCTTCCGCTCTCGCATGAAGCATCACATCATGTTCAAGGATCGGGAAGGCGAGGGCGCCATCTCGATGCGCACCGTGAAAACGCACGAGCTCTACCTCGACGACACCGACGGGGACGAGAAGATCCAGCTCTACGACAAGGATCAGAAGCAGTGGCTCGAGATCCACGTCCCCAATAAGCTCATCACCCTCGAGACCGACACGGGTGACATCCTCATCAAGGCCCTCAAGACCATCACCCTCGACTGTCAGGATCTGGTGATCAAGGCATCGAAGACCATCAAGGTCGACAGCGGCACGAGCAGCGACTGGAAGGCTGGCTCCACCATCAAGTGGGAGTCTGGGGGCACGAGTGACTACAAGGCTGGCGGGACCATGACCCACAAGGCCCCCAAGATCGACCTCAACCCCTGAGCCTCGATTGCTTCCCCCCAACCCGCTCTTCGAATACCTCGTCTGCCCTCGATGTCGCCACATCGAGGGCAGTTGCGTTTACGCCCACCCCTTGCGCTACACCTCTGCCGAGGCCCTCGATTGCAGCAACCCCCACTGCAACCGACGCTACCCCATCATCGATGGGGTGGTCCTGCTCTTGGCGGCCCATTCCACCCAGCTCATCAACCCGCTTCTCTGGTCCAACGAGACCAGAGAAGCGGCGCTCGGTGCAGATCCCGCTCTGCTCGAGCTCGAAACGCGCCTCGCCAGCTATGCGTGGACTGCCTTCCATGACCACCTTGCGTTGCCTGGACCCAAGCTCGAGCTGCCAGTACACCTCTGCGAGCTCCTGAGCTGGGCAGAGCAGCTCGGAGCGGTGGAAGGCAGCGCTGCCACCCTCAGCGCTGGTGCAGCCCTCGGCCGTGAAGCCTGGCTCGCACAGCATGCACCCCTCGTGCTCCTCGATGCCCACTTGCCGTCGTTGCTCGCCTCCAGACGATTGGCCACAGAGGGTTGCATCGAGCTCTTCTTTCCCGTCGAGGCAGGGCGCTTCGAGCGCGTTAGGCTCGAGCTGCCGCATCCCCCCTCAGCGGAGCAGCTCTGGGTTTGCGCAGACATCCACGATCCGCCGTTTCGCGCCGAGGCCTTCTCGCGGGTGCTGGCTGCCAACCTCCTCGATTCCGTTGCGCGACCCCATATCGCGCTGGGACAGTTGCTTGCCCTTGCCGCTCCTGAGGGCCACCTGATCTTGAGCTCGCCCTTCACTTGGCGCGACGAGATCACGGAGTCAGCGCTGCGTTTCAGCGCCTATCCTGGCGTTGCTAGCTCTCTCGAGGGGTTGTGCGAAGACCTCGCCGCCCTTGCGCCTGAGCGCTCGCTGTTGGGACAGCGAGATTTCCTATGGGCACTGAGGATGGGCGCTCGGCAGCTGAGCTTGTATCAAAGCGTTGGGCTGGTCCTCGGTTCGGCTTCGTCAATAGCTCCGCTCTGATGGCCTCTGCTGGGTCAGCAAGAACATTCAAGAACAGCGATTCCAAAGGGCGCCGCCCTTTGGCGGGGTGTGGGGGTAGAGCCCCTGGTGCTATCCCAGCCGCCAAAAAGCAATCACATCCTTCAAATGATTCGCTCTTCGCTGGCGGGGAGCAACGCGATCTCCCCAAAGCGTTGTTCGTACTTGTTCACTGCATCGGCGAGGGTCATGGCCAAGCGTTTGGCCTGCCGCGGGGAGACGATGACGCGTGATTGAACCTTTGCGCCTGCTCTCGAGGGTTGGATGAAGGCGAAGTCGAGGACGAATTCGTTGTCTGTGGTGCTGACCAAGGTCAGGTTCGCGTAGACTCCACGCGCGATGGGCTCATCGATTTGAATCTGTAGAGACGGTTGTTGATTGCGATCTGCAGGCGTATTCTCACTCATCGTCTGTCCTTGTGATGCATGGTTGTGGTGGAATGGCTGCGCTCAGGCATTCTTTGCAGCACAGTCGGGGCAGCATTGGAGCCAGGGCTGTTCCCAGAGTTCCTCGAAGCTGAAGGGCCGCTCGCATTGCTCACAGTGTCCGAATTCGGGAGCTGCCTGGTCGAGCCGTTGTCTCTGCTGGTTGACCAAGCTGAGGTATTGTCGAAGCCGCTGCTCAATCTTCCGCTTTCTGAGTTCTCCCTGGGAGATAGGCATCGAGAAGAGCTCGAGCTTCTTTCCGGCCAACACATCAGCGAGCTGGCTGGCCAGCTCTGCGCCCTTTTTGACGAGGAGCTGCCGTAGCGCTTGGATTTGCTGCTCGCTCAAATGAGACCCAGACATGAAAGGCTCCATGGAGAAAGGCGAGAGTTTGCGGCTCCGTCTCCAGAGCATGGCTTGCCAGGAAACGCCGGGTGGACAGTTGGAGCTGCCCGCCGCTGAGCTGACATCATAGCAGAATCGCTGCATTACTGGCGAGCGGCCGGTGTCGCTTTGTCTTGCATCTTTGGCAGAGCTCGAATAAAACCGGGAGCTGTCGGGCTACGGGCTCGACAGAACGCGACATGACATCTGAATCAAGCTGAAAAGCGTCGCCAAGTCGAAACGACTCGAGCGAAATCCCTATCAGGTGCCCGAGCGAGAGGCCGAGTCTGGCCGATTCGGGGCGGAGGGGATGCTGCGCGTTGGCAGCAGCGTAGCTTGAGCGACGCAGGCTCATTGCCCCGAGGTGAGTTGCACCTTGGGGAGTGCGGGCGCTTGGGCGCAGGGCGTCGAAGCGCTTGGATTGCGCGCAGCAATGGCGCGCAGGTCAAGACCTCATCAACAGGGAGATTGTGAGATGACAAAAAAGGATATGGCCAGGAAACTTGCGGAGGCAACCCAGATTCCCGTGTCCAAGGCGAACGAAATCTTGACGGTGTTGTTCGAGGCGGAAGAGGGCAAGGGCATTATCGCCAGCGAGCTCGATGCAGGTCAGAAGGTCACCATCCCTGGTTTTGGTACGTTCGGCGTTCGGACCCGCGCCGAACGCACTGGGACGAGTCCGCTCACCCGCGAAAAGATCACTATTCCGGCGCGCAAGTACGTGTTTTTCCATCCCGGCAAGACACTCAAGGAGCGCACCGAGCGCAAGCTGTGATGCCAGGCGCCCACCCCCCTGTCTGGGCTGCTCTCAGGATTTGAGCTGCGCCAGCAAAGGCTTGAATTCAAAGGGATTGCAAAGGGCTAGCCCTTTGCCGGAGTGCAAGGCAGAGCCCCACAATGGTATTCCATTCTCAACAAGTCCCCACCTAGGCGGTGTGGTTGCGTAGGCACTCCAAGAACTGCTGTCCGAGGCGTTCGAACTCTGCCCATTGCTGCGCTTTGCATCGTGCGCTGAGCGAGAGTTTGCGCGGTTTCATCTCAATTCTCAGGAGACCGAGCTGCGCGAGCTGCTCGAGCAGCTCGCCACAGCCAGGGCGGCTCAAGAGCATGCGGAGGCGCTCGGCAGTCTCGCTTTGCACGCGAAGCCCGGCAGGTGCCCAGCTTGGAGCGCGAGAAAAGAACTTGGAAAAGAAGGATGGTGGTCGGATGGTTCCGGTGACAGGGCTCTCGAAAGCGAGGGCAACGCTGAGCTGGGCATGCGTACCGAGCTCCAAGGTCACTTCCTCCTGACCATCCTGCAAAGTGCGCTTGCCTTGACTGCTCGGGCCCCAGGGTGAAGACGCGCTGCAGCGTGCGCATTCGATTCCCATTGGGCCGTCTCGAAAAGCGTTTGCTGGCTCGAGCTCGCAGCCACACTTGCTGCACTGGAGTTGCAGTGAGCCGAGCATTGCAAGCCAAGGCTCATCACCACAGCCTGCTGCTTGTCGAACGAATCGGCGAGCGAGGAGCAGCTTGGGCGGGTCGAACCAAATGTGTCGACACTGCTCACAGCGCTCGAGGCGCAATGCACCCAGCATGAACACGTTTAGGGTAGCTGGACAGCTTGGGCAGGCTCGGTGTCCTCGCCGCGTTTCGATGTTGCTCAGACCATATTCGAGAAAGAGTGACGTCACAGCGTCGGGGAGCCAGGTTCCCGCACACTCGGCGCATTGCCAGGCGAAGGACGCAGGAGGGTAGCAGGTATCAAGGATGGCACGCTGCAGTACACTCCCATCGACGGGACAGCGGGGTTGGCTACTGGGCAGGTCTGCTGACCCCGCTTTCTCGCTGCTTTCCTTCATCGCGCCTTCCTCGCTGTTTGACCTCGCGCCTGCTGCACTCTCTTGGGAATGGCGCGAGGATGCGTGCCCTTGGCATTTTCAATGCTCGCTGCCAGGTGAGCTCTCGACGTTATCGACGAGGTTGAGATGGTGTTCTTCGATGAGCCCCTGACGCGCTTTGATCACCGCGGTCTCGATCACCAACTGCAGTTCTCGAACGTTGCCTTGCCAGATGTGGGTCAACAGTCGTTGGCTGGCGCTCGGGCCGATGCCTTCGACGTTGAGGCCATAGCGGCGGTTGTACTTGTGCACGAAATGTTCGCTCATGGGCAGGATGTCTTCGCTCCGCTCCCTGAGCGACGGCACGACCAAGGTCCCACCCTCGAATGCGCCCAGGAGATCGCGACGAAACGAGCCCATTCGAACCAGTGAAGCGAGATCGTAGTGAGAGCTTGCGATGACCCGCACATTGACCGTCCGCCCAACCTCGTCTCCAATGCGCCGGACTTCTCTTTCTCGCAGCACTCGACACAACTTGGTCTGCGTCACCAATGGTAGGCGCTCGATCTCATCGAGGAAGACCGTCCCGCCGTCAGCGAGCTCCAGGATGCCGCGGTAAGCGGCTTCACCGCAGCCTTGTTGCAGACCGAAGAGCTCGATGTCGAGGTCCTCGGCGTTGAGCTCGCCGCAGTGTTGAGCGATGAACATGGCATCGCGTCGAGGGCCCAGGTGGTGCAAGGCACGGGCGACAAGCTCTTTCCCTGAGCCTGCATCGCCGAGGACGAGGATCGAGTCATCGGTGGCCAAGTGTACATTGAGCTGCTCGTAGAGTCGGCGCATGGCGGGGGACTCGCTGACCAGCTCTTTGAAGAGGTAATGTCGTCGAGCGCGAGCGCGAAAGTGTTTGTTCTCGGCTTGAAGCTGTTTGATTTCGTTCGATTGCTGTTCGGCTCGAAGGATGCTGAGGAGGACAGGGCGGATCCATGCGCCGAGCGCGGCAAGGCGTTCCAACTTGGACGCGTCAGGCTGATGCAAGACCTGCAACCGCAGGTAGGCTTGAAGCTTTCCTGCCTGCACAAAGGGAAGGTGTAGGTCCCAGCCCTTGGGCATCTCCATCACGCGGATGCCTCGGGTCAACGACTCGAGGAGCTCCGTAGAGTCGGGGTGAAGCATCGTCGCTGCGCAGCGCTCTCCGCCGCAGATCAGCACGCGATCCCGGAACTGTTCGCCTTCGGGCACCACCAGCGCCACGGCAGCGCCAGGAAAAAGCTGGTTGAAGAGGCGCTGCAGGATATCACGAATCGACATGAGGTCCGTTGCGCCCAGCAGCAGGCTTTGGGTGTCGATGGCCAGGCGCTGGATTTGTTCGTCGAGCATGCACCATTGCTCGAAGGCGCTTGCACCCGCATCAAGCGCGAGACTCTCGATGCGCTCCGTGCTTGGGAGTTGCGCAAAGCCCATCACCCGAAAACGAACGAGCTCATTGGCCCCAAACAGCAACTCATCGCCAACTTCCAGCCGGCAGCGCGATGCCACTCCTTCGCGTACGCCCCTTCGCAGGCGTACGACCTCACTCCGATCACTGAGCAACTCGAAGTGAAGCCCCTCGGCATCGAGCTGAAATCGTCCATGGCGAGCTGCGATGCCCGTCTCTGGAAGGGTGATGTCAGCAAAAGGATGACAGCCAACCGTCACCTCCTCGCGATCGAAGAGGTACTCACGTTGGTCTTCATGTTCGACATCTAGGCTGAGCTCTATCGCCATCTTCTTCTTCAGCTATCTCTGCCGATGTAGCAGAGCCCTTCGGGGAGAGATAATGCAATCCAGACCTGCTGGCTACTTTTCACACAACGCGGTGATGCTGTGCTCCCGAATGCGAGAGAGCAAAATTCTTGTCGATTGGCACCAGGCCAGTTCTCCCAAGTTGTTGCGCGCCGTCCAAGGCGCGCACCTTTCGGGCTTGCTTCGCAGCGAGTCTTCGCCTCCGGGCTACGACTTCTTGTTGATTGGGCACTTGGCCAGCTTGCCCAAGCTCTTGGGAAAAGTCGGCAGCGAGCGGCCGCTTGCCTCAGAGTCGAAGCTCCTCGGGCTCCTCAACACCCCGCCGGAGACGATCGAGCCGCTGGTAAGCAGCGGCATACCGCTGCAACGTCCGTACTACGGACGGCATTCCGCCCACCAGAACCACGCCTTCCACGAGTCCTGGGCAGCGCCCGAGCGGCACTTCGTAACGCTCACCACTCTCTGACTCGATGCGCACCCAGCCATCCTCGATGCCCTCGACGACCCATTCCACTTTGGCGCGGTCGACGCACTGCTCAGCGCTGACGCACAGCAGTCCGTCATGATGCTCTACCAGTCGGCAGCTGGGCTGAACGCACTGAGCGTCCCCCGAATGCATCCACAAGATCAGAAACACGAACAGCTCTTGCATGATAGCCTCCTCAACAACGGTTTGAAGGTATGAGGAGACAACTGCTCTGGGACAGCGCTCTCGAGAGGGTGGTCGAAAGGATGCCTGTCGGTGGAAGGAACAAAGCGCCTCGACTGGTCGGAGCGCAGCGTTCGATGAGCAGTTGGACTCCCCAATAGTTATCGACCTGAGTCGCGAAAAGCGAGCCCCCCTTTCTCACTTTTTTTTTGACGCCAGAGCAGCTGCCGCCGTCGAGAGAACCGTGCCGAGCCGTCTTCGGAATGTGGCCGCGCTGGCTAGGCCTTGTATATCTGGAGGTGGGTTTGGCGATGCGCCGATGTTTGAGGACACCCATGACATGGATTCGACAGTTTGCTTCGAAGCGATGCTCTTACGGATGCATTCGTTCGCTCGAGGGCACCGACCTCTCGACAGCTGCAATTGTCGCCCGCCTTCCTTGGCGGGCACCCTTCGGGCTTGCTTCGCAGCGACTCTCCGCCTCCTGGCTCCGAGTTCCTTCGGAATGTCGAGAGGATGCGTGCCCCTCGCTCACCTTCGGATGCATCGTGGTGCTGGTCTTGCTCTGCAGTGTCGCCTCTTGCGGTAGCGCTCCCGTCGTGGATGAGGCGCAGAGTCCGACCTGTTCCGGAGAACAGCTCCGTTTGGCGTTTCAAGGCTTGATTGAGCAGCAGCGAGCGAGCGCTGGGGAGCTGATGGCGGCTGAGTTGGCGCGCTTGGCTGCGGAGCATCAGGGAGAAGGCGTGGTGGTGCGCAAAGTGGCCGAGTTTTACGCGGCGCGAGAATACCATGCGTTCCTGCTCGAAGACGCTCGTTGGAGCCCACTTGCCGACACAGTGCTCGCCGTTTTGTCAGAGGCCGAGGACCATGCCTTCGAACGCGGCTTTGTTCACCCTGAGGAGTGGCAGCGCTCGCGGGCGTCCGTCGAGCGGGCTGTGGAGCAGCAGGAAGCGGGTCTGGCTGGCCTGTTGGATCCGACGCGCTGGAAGGGGCCGGCTGAAGTGTCCTGTTGGGGCGAGGGTCCCGACGCGCTGCTTCAGCGCATGGACGAGCACCCAGAGACTCAGGTGTTGGTGCAGCAATGGCGAGACTTGGAGGCGAGCTGGCGTGAGCAGCTCGTGGACACGGCGCGTCTGGAGTGGATCTTGAGTGTCGAGCTTGGGCATTTCGCTTCAGAGCTGCGTCTCTCGCATCCTTCGAATGCGCCTGGACTCGAGCGTTTTGCGGATTTGGGGCTCAATCAGGAGGGCATCTGGGCGGCCCGGCTCGGCGCCTTTTATCGGCGTTTGGGGGAGGGCTGCATCGAGCAGGTGCTCGATGGCCTGTACCCGCCTCATCCCCAGTATCGCGCGCTGCTCGCAGCACGTCACCGCTACGCTGAGCAAGCAGCAGCGGGGGGCTGGCCGCCGATTTCAGTGAAAAAGGCAAAGAAACTCAAGCTTGGCCAAGCTGATCCGGTGGTCCCAGCGGTGCGGGAGCGTCTAGCGTTGGAGGGCTATGAGCTTGGGGGGAGCAGTGGTCAGGACTTGGACTCGGCGCTAGGAGACGCGATTGCGCTGTATCGTAGGACACATCAACTCTCGCCATCCTCGGAGATCGACGCTGCACTGATCAAGAATCTCAATCTCTCTGTGTACGATCGTTTGGCGAAGATCGACGTTACGCTCGCCCGCTACCGCAGCTCGATTGTGGGGGCGTTCCGTCATTATATCTTCGTAAACCTTTCGGATTTTCACGGAGAGCTGTGGTCGGATGGGGAGTTGGTTCACCGTTTTGCGATCGTCATCGGGAACAACGATGTTCAGAAGGACCCGAATACTGGTAAGACGGTCATCGATCCGTCGACTCAGGAGCCAGTGTATCCCAACCGCACGCCAATTCAGACGGGATGGTTGAGTCAAGTTATCTACAATCCCTACTGGAATGTTCCGGCCAGAATACGGATCGAGGAGCTCGAGCCCAACCTCGGGGAGGATCCGTTTTGGTATGAGAACAACGGCTACGAGGTGGTTTTTCCCGATGAGCCAAAGCGCATGTACGTGCGGCAGCTCCCAGGAAGGAGCAACGCCCTCGGGCAAGTGAAGTTCATCTTCCCGAACCCTCACGATGTCTACTTGCACGACACGCCTGCCAAGGCGCTCTTCAAACGACCCGTTCGGGCGTTCAGCCATGGGTGTATGCGAGTTCAAGACCCGCTCGATTTGGCCGAAGCGATCCTACGACATGACGGGCAATGGGACGAGAGGCGGGTGCGCTCCATTCTGACGGTTCCGCCGCTGACGGAGACGCCCCTGACCTTGAAACGCAAGATCCCGATTCACATAGATTATATGATTACTCGGGTTGACGAGAGTGGGCACGTCGCCTTCCTCAGCGACATTTACCGCTACGAGCGCGCAGCGATCAACCGACGTGAAGCTTGGCTGCTCGAGCGATATGGCGTCGAGGGGGTGGTGGAGGAGCAGGAATGAGCTGTTGTCGCGGTTTACGCGTGACATCTCAGTTTGGCTCTGGAGCCAGAAAGCTGCGCATGACTTCCTCGATGAAGCGAGCGCTCTGACCTTCGTTCCGTGTCGAGAAGTGAATGGGCGTCAACCGTTTGGCGCGCAGTTCTCTGGCGAGCTCAGCACACTGGGTCGTGCTCAGGTGCGCGCGCTCGGCGGCGCGGTCCCGATCCTCTTCGAGGAAACGCGCTTCCAAGAAGAGGTGATTCGCCTCACTGAGGATGGCGGCAAGGCGGTCGCGGCAGCGGGGGTGATAGGCCGTGTCAACGACGTAGCCGAGGTGCTCTCCTCTTTCTTCGATGAAGCACCGAAGCACAGCCTCCGGGGCGAGCTCCGGATAGAGAGCTTCGAGCAGCTGCCGTGCCTGTTCACGGTCCTGCTGCAAGGCGCGCTTGACGCGACTGAGCCACGCTCCGGTGTCGAGCCCAAGCCCGCTGAGCTTGGACTTGTTCACACCGATATGCGCGCGCTCGCGGAGGCTATAGGCGAGCACAGGGATGTGATGCTCCACGACGCAGGCGCGCAGCTCGAGCACTGAGTCGCGGAACAACAACCCTTGGTTGGTCGTGGTTTCGGAGCGCGGGGAGCGAGCGAAGCGCACTTGACTGCTCAGCTCGACGCGGCTCACACGGTCGCTTTCATCGAGCTCATGGACCTCGAAGACGAGCTGATTGGGAAAGCGTTCAATCAGATTCCATGTATATCCCATGAGCTTATGGCTCACCCGTTCGATGGTTCCGGGTGGTCCGTAGAGGCGCAGTCGCTTCTCTCGCCCGAGGCACACCCGAAGGAGGCGATCGAAGCCGTAGAAGTGGTCGATGTGTGTATGTGAAATGCATACATCGCTCAGTCGTAATATCTCCCTCGCCGAGAGAGCAGTGATATCTCCCAGGTCAAACAGGACAGCGCGCTTGTGTCCAAAGATATCCACGAAGACACAGGGGTCTCCGAAAAGGTCATTGACCAGACGTGGTCGAAAGGTACAGCGCATGACGAGTTGTGGCCTCTGTTTCAGTCGCGGTGGTGCCCAACGTGGCACGACAGCGTGCGTTGCGCAGTGCAGGAGCGATGACGTAGAGTGCTGCTGTCATCGCCGATGGTGTCGCGGCGGCCAGCGCTGCGACCCATGCTGGGGGTTTTTTGTTGATTGGGCGCTTGGCCTGTTCCCCCAAGTTCTTGGACGTGTTGTGTCTTTTCCCTTGATTTCGAGCGTTTGCCTTCAGGTGGAGCGCATTGTTTGGTCGCCTCCCTGCGTTCAACCCTTCGGGTGTACCCCACGCTGCGGTATCTTGGCTGCGATTTCTTGTTGATTGGGCGCTTGGCCTTTTCCTCAACACTTCTTCTGCTTGGCGAGATGTATATTTTTCCTGTTTTATTGGACGGTTACCGACGCACTTGGGGCGTCGGTGGGTGTCCGTTGCGGCGCAGGGGCTTTGGGCTGGCCGTGGAGCCAGTCACAGCCTACTGGCTCCCATTTCTCTGTTTGCTCTGTGCGTGTGTCGAGGACGAAGCGGCGCTTTCCATTGCAGCAAACCGTGGCCCTTGGCTTGGCTTGTGCGCCGAGCCAAGCGCTTGCATGCGGGTATCATGGACCAGTCGGCTGCCGACGTCGACGCGATTGTCTCTGGCCACTGAGGCCGAGGGGCCTTTTGAGGTGGTCGCGGTTGATGACGTTCGTCGAAACGTTCACCAGGTGCAAGTCGAGGGACTCGAGGCGGGGCGAGAGTACTTTTTTCGCATAGAGCGTGGCAGTGAGCAGCTTGGTTTGCCGAAGACCTATCGATTTCGTTCTTGGAGGGAGGAATCACAAGCTCTTCGTTTGGTGGTTCTGGGTGACATGCAGCCGAGCTCGCTGGAAGCGGTGTTCAACGTGCGCAGGGGGCTGCAGGCGGTGCGGGCGGAGCGCCCTGAGCTCGTGGTGCAGCTCGGGGATATCGTTCAGCGAGGAGACAGCGCCGAGCACTGGGACTTGCTCCTCTCTGCTCTGGATGACGTTCTTGTCGATTGGGCGCTTGGCCCATTCCCCCAAGTTTTTGCGGATGTGCCGTTGGTCACCGTGCTGGGCAATCACGATATCTTGGGCGATGGCGGGAAGAATTGGTCATCATTGTTTGCGGGGCCGAGCGACGCAGACCCTCGGGGCCGCTACTTTTCTCATGACTTGGGCTTGGTTCGGCTCATCGTTCTGGATGCGTACGAGGTGGAAGTTGGGTTGTCACAGTCTCAGCTCGCCTGGCTCGACACGCAGCTGGCCAGCGCCAGGGATGCAGCGCAGTGGAGCTTGGTCTTTCTACATCCGAGCCTTCTGTCTACAGGGACAGCCAATATGGAGAGGGAGCTGCAAGCGCTCTTGGTGCCGCGATTTGCGCGTTTCGGCGTGCACGCGGTGTTCTTTGGTCATGACCATATGTACGAACATTATGAATACACCTACGGCGCCATGGGCTTGGTGCATCATCCCAACGATGTTCCCGCATCGCGTGCAACCCACTATTTCCTCTCCGGAGGAGGTGGGGCACCGCTCGAACACGAATACGGTCTGTGTACGCGAATGCCAGAGGAATCGGAGTATCGTTGGTACGACTTGGAGCAACGAGCATGGGTCACGATGCAGACTTGGGAGCGCCCATGGAATCCTGAGCTTGTCAATCCAAGCGCACCTGAGGTGGCGAGGGCGGTTGCGCCAGCGTACTGTCACGACCGCCTCGTCGAGGCTTATCAGAGCGAGCTGGATATCTATGGACATGATTATGGTGAGAATACGATGCATTACATTCTTGTCGACATTTCTCGGGATGTGCTCGAGCTCAGTGTGCACTATTTCGACGGAAGCTTGATCGTTGCTCCAGAGGGTCAGCGGGTGCAGCGCTGGCAGCTGCTGCGCTGAACGCTTGGCCGCATCGATGTGGCCAACAGCAAGGGGGAAGAGGCCAAGTGCCCAATCTCCAAAAAAACTGGGGGAAGAGGCCAAGTGCCCAATCTCCAAAAAAACTGGGGGAAGAGGCCAGGTGTCCGATCTCCAAAAACTGCCTATCGACGATAGCATGGGCGAACTGCTGGCGCTCTTGGCGCAGCACCGGCGTTTGGTGTTGAGCGCGCCGACGGGCGCTGGGAAGAGCAGTCGAGTTGGGGTGGCGCTGTCTGCTTGGCTTCCGGCGAGGAGTGGGCAGGTGCTCGTGGTGCAGCCGCGCCGTCTGGCGGCGCGTGCTCTGGCTGAGCGGGTGGCACAGGAGCAGGGCTGGAGGCTGGGTGCGGAGGTTGGCTATCGGGTTCGCTTCGAGTCGAGGATGTCTGCGAGCACCAAGCTGCTCTTCGTGACGCCTGGGGTTGCGTTGAGGTGGCTGCAGCGAGATCCTTTTCTCGAGGGGGTGTCGGCGCTGATCTTCGATGAGGTGCATGAGCAGGGCGCTGAAGCCGATGTGGCTTTGGCTTTTGCACGGCAAGCACAGCTCGAGTCGCGGCCCGAGCTTTATCTGCTGTTGATGTCAGCGACGCTCGAGACGCAGCGTTGGTCGCAGTACCTGGATGCCGCTCCGGTATTGGAGACGAAGGGACGGCAGCATGCCTTGAGGATTGAGTATGACCCTGGTGGTGAGGGAGAAGAGCTGGCCGAGCGGGTCAACAGGGCGGCTCGTCGTCTCTTTGGGGAGAGCGATGGTGATCTGCTGGCCTTCCTTCCTGGGATGCGGGAGATTCGCCACTGTCGACGTCTGGCGAGTCAGTGGATAGATTCGGAATCATTGCATATTTTGCACTCTTCCGTGTCATTGGAGGAGCAGTCTTCCGTGCTTTCGCCGTCGCCAAAGCGCCGGCTGATTTTGGCTTCCAACATTGCAGAGAGTGCGCTGACCGTGCCTGGTGTGAGGACGGTGATTGACAGCGGCTGGGCGCGGGTGCTTCGTTTTGACAGGGCATGGGGCTTGGAGCGTTTGGAGCTCGAGCGCATCAGCGTCTCATCGGCGGAGCAGCGAGCTGGGCGTGCGGCTCGGGAGGGAGCGGGACGATGTTTGCGATTGTGGTCCCCGAACGTGGTCTTGGCTGGCTTTCAGGAGCCGGAGCTTTCTCGCGTCGATCCCGCGCCGATGCTGTTGCAGCTCTTGTGTTGGGGGGTGCGTGACTGGGCGTCGTTTCCTTGGCCTTCGGCGATCGATGTTGGGGCCTGGTCAGAGGCGCTTGTGGTTTTGCAGCGGATGAATGCGGTGCAGGGAACCCAGCCGACGGCGCTTGGGCATTGGATGGCGCTCTGCCCGCTGCACCCACGGCTTGCCAGGGTGCTTGCTGAGGCTTCTTCTTGTCCATTGGGCACTTGTCCCGTTCCCCCAAGTTCTGGTGGGTGTTTGGAGGATGCGGCGCGGGCAGTGGCATTGTTGTCTGAGGGGGCTGCGCTCGAGGCTTCTGAGCAGCTGGACTTGCGGGCCCAGATAGCTGCTGCCTTTTCCAAGGAGAATCCGAAGCGCAGCTGGCTTGAGCGCGTCGTTACGCAGTTGCTGAGGACAGCACGGGACGCGCCTTTGGACGCTGCGGCCCAGCGTCTCTTGTTGCACGGCGAGGCACGGGGCTTGGGTCGGGAGCAGCGTCTCGGTCTGGCGCTGTACAGCGGCCTTTTCGACCGACTTGGGCGACCGCGGGCCGAGGGCAAGGAGCGGGGCACGGCGCTGATGTCGGGGGATCATGGCCTGGCGTGTCGAGCTTTGGTGTCGTTGCCGGAGCTTTTCGTGGTCACTGGGCTAGAGCTTCCTCGTCGTGGCGAGCAGCGTCACGCCTGGCTCCGCTCGTATTGTCCGCTGGACAGCTCGCTGGTCGAGCTGTCGCGTCGGGATGAGTTCGTGTTTGACGAGCAGTCCGAGGCAGTCATTGGGTTTCGTCGGGTCTATGCGAGTGACTTGATGTTGAGCGAATCGAGGGGCTTGGTCGAGCGCTCGGAGGCGGTGACTCGTTGTTTGGCGGAGGCTGCCTCACAGCGTTTGGAAAGCGCCTTTGACTGGCAGGCGGCCGGTGTGCGCAGTGAGCTGGGGCGGCTGCGTCTGTTGGCGCGGTTTCGGGAGGACCTTGCGCTGCCTGACTTGGATGAAGCTTGGTGGCGTGAGCGGCTGTTGCGGCTTTGTGAGGGCCGAGCGAGCTTTGCGGAGCTGAGGCGCTTGTCGGTGGTGGGGATTCTCGACTCGGAGTTGGCACCTTGGCGTGCACTGCTCGAGCGATTGGTGCCGAGAAAGCTCCGGGTTCCGTCTGGTCGCGAGTTGTTCTTGGACTATGGCCAAGGGGAAACGCCGGTCTTGTCGGTGAAGCTGCAGGAGCTCTTTGGGTGTTCTCAGACGCCGACGGTTCTGGAGGGGCGAGTGCCTGTACTCTTGCATCTCCTGGCACCCAATGGCCGGCCGCAGCAGCTCACGAGTGACCTCGAGAGTTTCTGGAAGAATACGTATCCGGCGCTTCGTAGGGAGCTTCGAGCGAGGTACCCCAAGCACCCCTGGCCGGAAGATCCGTATACGGCTTTGGCGACTTGGAAGACGAAGCCTCGCTCCAAATAGTTTTTCGAGCGCTGGTTCTAGCGTTGCTCCGTACCGAACTCGAAGCCGAGATAGGCGAGGTGTCGTGAGAAATCGGCTTGGCTGCCGAGGGCTTCGCCGAAGAAAGCGTAGCCGAGCTCGAGCTGCAATGTGGAGAACAGTGGAATACTGAGTGTGATGCCGAGCTCGTTGCGGTCTGCATCGTCGATGGCGAGGGTTTGGTCGATGCGGACGGGGTCATCATAGTGGGTGCGCAGTAGCCGGAGCTTTGCTGAGAGCATGATCGTCCAGAATACTTCTTGGGTCCACAGCAGGTCGACGCCGTGTCGGACGAGCCCGGGTCCGACGCTGTTGCTTTGGTTGAGCTGGAGGCTGTATGCGGCGCTAGCGATGAAGCCGTGTTTGTAGCTCAGGGAAGCGCGGACAGCGTGGAGGCTATCGCGGCGTTTGGTGTGTTCATCTGTCGTGATGATGGATTCGACATCGACGAAGCGCATGCTGTCGAAGGCGCGATCGATGAGCGCGTAGCTGACGCCGAGCTCGAGCTCGTCGAGGAGGGCTAGGGCAACGCTCGAGTGCAGCATCCAGCCGGCGTGGTTGGCTTCGAGTTGTGGTTTGTAGATGAAGGCGTGACCGCCGCCCATGATGCTTGCCGAGAGCCTCCACCATTGAGCGCCGAGTCCTGCGATGGCCGAGGCTCTGGTGTAGTCGCGTTGCGAGCTGCGTTCGCTGCGATCGGCGAAGTCGGCGCTGCAGAGCAGCGCGAGGGCGGCGCTGTCCGTTGTCCACAGTGGGCTCTTGAGTGCGATTTGGGCAGAGCTGACGAAGGCGTCTTCGTCTGGGATGTCTCGGTGCGCTTTGGCACCGAAGAGCAGTCTAGTGTCGAGCAGCGCGAGGGTACCGAGGGTGACTTGTTGGCTGAGTTTGGCGAAGAGGCGCAGGGCCTGGTCTGGGAGTGTTTCGGAGCCGATTTGCCGTCGCGTGTTGGAGTCGTGCTCGATGCCGGCTTTGAAGACGAGTCGGCCCTGGTCTTGGTCTTGAGCGCTGAGTGTTGAGGGCAGCGTGCAGAGCAGGGCGAGCAGCAGAGCGAAGAGCTGTATGAGGCCGCGCGTGCTTGGGTGCTTGGGTTGAGCTGCGGGCGAAGGGTTCACGGGCGGGTCCTTGTGGAGGCAGCGCTGTCGCCGGACCGATGCCTACTGTAGTGCCAAGGCCGCCTCTGGAACAGGGATGCGCGTGTAGACTTGACGTTGGCCTCTAGGGGGTGAGAGCATCTGGGAGGCTTGTGGACCGGGGGCATTTTCGGCGTCGGGGTATTGCAAGCGTAGAGGAGAGTTGGGTGGAATCGACGCGCTACTTGATTGTGGGTGCTGGTGTGACGGGCCTGGCAATGGCCAATTTCCTGCGTTCCGACCAGTATCTGGTGTTGGAGCGGGACGAGGCGATTGGGGGGTACTGCAAGACCATCAAGCAAGATGGCTTCGTGTGGGACTACTCGGGGCACTTTTTCCATTTCAGGCAGCCAGAGATTGAGCGCATGCTGGTTGAGCGGATGCCACCTGGCGAGGTCTCGACGGTTCGGCGTTGTTCTCAAGTGTATCACCGAGGCAAGCGCATCGATTTTCCGTTTCAGAAGAACATCCATCAGCTCGAGAAAGAGGAATTCATCGATTGCCTGTACGATCTTTGGCGCGCGACCGCTGCTTCTGGCGAGAATCCGAGTTCGTTCAAGGAGATGTTGCTCCAGCGATTTGGGCGTTCGATCGCGGAGAAGTTTCTCATTCCCTACAACGAGAAGCTCTACGCATGTGATGTCCAGACCTTGGATGTGGACGCGATGGGGCGTTTCTTTCCGTATGCCAAGCTTGCTGACATCATCAAGAACATGCGCGAGCCGGACAACGCCTCGTACAATGCGAGCTTCACGTATCCTCGAGGTGGTGCCATCGAGTACGTGAAGGCCCTCGAGCAGGGCGTGCGCCCAGGGGCGATTCGTCTTGGGGAGGCGCTGCAGGGAGTGGACCTCGAGAGAAAGCTGGCGACGACGAATAAGGGCACGATTTCATTCGAGTATTTGATTTCGAGCGCGCCCTTCGACCGCTTCCTTACGATGACTGCCTTGGAGCAGAATGAGGCCGCGGTGGCGGCGCGTCGTCGTCGTTATCAATACAACAAGGTGATGGTGTTCAACCTTGGCTTTGATCGCAAGGGCTGGAGCGAGCCGCACTGGGTGTATTTTGCCGATCCTGCGTTATCGTATTATCGGGTGGGGTTTTACGACAACATCTTTGCGAGTGACCGGATGAGTCTCTATGTGGAGATTGGGGCCGGTCGCGATGCGGACTTGGAGACAGAGCAGATGCGTCAGCGGGTGCTGGCTGATCTGCGGCGAGTGGGCATCATTGACGAGCACCAGTTGGTCTCTTGGCACAGCGTGGTGATGGATCCTGCTTACGTGCATGTGACACGCGAGGCGAAGGAGGAGCTCGAGCAGCTACGGCGTGTGTTGGCGCTCAGAGGTGTATTCAGTATCGGTCGATACGGCGGATGGACCTACTGCTCGATCGAGGACAACATCATCGAAGCCCGGGCTCTCGCGGAGCTCTTCAATCAGCTCGAGGGATAACGGTCGCGCCTGAAGTTGTGGGGCGCTGCCCCACACGCCGCCAAAGGGCCTGCCCCTTGGAATCCTGTGTGGCTTCTGTTCGTAAGCCAGATGAGGCCCAAGCCTTTCGTGGGGCATGTTCTGTACAGTGCTGGCTTCTGGCCTCAGGGTGGGGTGAGCCGCAGCTCTTCGATGGCAGCAATTGGATCGTCCGCTTCGTAGATGGCGCGGCCAATGATGGCGTAGCTTCCTCCCGCTCGCCGAACAGCCTGAAATCGGCCCCCCTGGCGCCCCACACCGCAGCACACGATCACCATTTCCGGCCCCACGATGCTTCGAATTCGCTGTATGCGCTCTGGTCGATTCCCTGGCGCTTGCACACCAAAGGCTCCAAGCTCCTTTGCAAGCCCTGCCATGTCCTCGGCAATTGGCTGCGTAAACAGTTTTCCCCCCGGATTGGTTAGCTCCAATTGCACGATGATAGCGAGCTGGCTGGCCGCGGCATCGATCGCCGCTTGGATGCCATCCGGTCCCACGATGCCATGCACCATTACCGCCGCGGCACCCTGTTCGGCCATGAGCTCGACGATGGCCGCGTTGGTATGGGGCACATCGGCGACCTTGATGTCTGCAAAAACGGGCAGGCCATAGTCCCGAACGAGCCGCCCAATGACACCGACGCCCTCTCGATACAGGAGCGGGCAGTTGATTTTGACCACGTCGATGTGCGCTCGAATCTGGTCAAGGATTCGGGCGTTCTCGGCAAAGCTAGGGAGGTCTGCGGCGAAGATGATGGCGGAGCGAAGTTCTCCAAAGAAGGACGGGGACATGCAGCGGCCTCAGGGAACGGTTGACGAACGCTGTCCAAGCATGCCGAGCACCGCGGCGACTTGCGCGTTTTGGGCGTTGAGACGCACGAGCTCTCTGCTGCTGCCCAGTACCAGAGCATCTGCAGACCAGCTCTGATCGGAGGGGCGGTAACGCACGACAAGGGCATTGCGTTGGTCAGAGAGCCTGAGCAAGGTGCCGACGGGGAAGGGGCCTACGACACGGGCGAGCAGAGCAAAGAGGCTCGGATGGTAGCGGCTTCCTACCCTGCGGCTCATGTGAGAGAGGATCTGTCCGACGTCGTGGGACTTGCCGTCTGTGCTTGGGTTGGCACAGAGCATGGCAAGGTCATTGGCGACGGTGAGGAATGCCGAGACTGGGTGTTGACGAATGGAGAATGCAAGCCTGGGCTCACCGGTCCCATCTTGGCCGAGCTCGTGCTGGAAGGCTGCGAGGATCTGCCGATAGTGTCCCATGTCGGGGATAGGGTAGAGGAGGAGGTTGAGCAGGCTGCGCTGAGCCAAGGCGCCGCGATTGTTGGCGTAGGGCCCGTGTGTATCTTGGCCGATGTGGTGAGCGAGCGCGGCGAGCACGATGTCGCACTGTTGCCGTTTGGGTAGGCCGAGGTAGCTGGTCATGGCGGCGACGAAGATGCCGCATCGAAGTGAGTGCTCGACGACGGAGCTTTGCTGACGTCGCATGAGGCTGACGCCAATGAGCAGGTCCGAGTCATTGCTGCAGGCTTCGATGAGTCTCAGACTCACTCTCTTGAGTACATGGCGGGGATTGTTGGGGCTTGCTGCCCAGAAGGGCTCCAGCAATTGCCGCGCCTGAGCGTAGACCGTGGACACCTCGCGAAAGCCGACTGAGATTATTTCGCAGGCATGTGTATTCATGGCTTGTCCTCTGCGGAGTCGGGGGCGAGGCTGTTTTCGAGTTCATCGAGGCGGTTGAGGATGTCGCTCGGGAGTGCAGAGCCGGGGTTTTTGGGTTTGACGGCAGAATCGAGGAAAGCGAGTAACGACTCATCCAGCTCGTTGGGGTATTCGTCTTCGACGTCATCGAGGCTGAAGTCGAGCAGCGAGACCGTTGTGGCCTCGATGCGTTGCGGAGCAGCGGTGGGGGGACGTGCTGGCGCGCTTGGTTGCCAGTAGGTGTCGGCGGTGGCGAGAGTGTTGCGGACGAGCGAAGCAAGCTCGGGTTTGAGTTCGCTGACGCCGTCACGCCAGAAGGGGTGCTCTGGCGCAAAGCAGATGGCAAAGAGCTTGACGAGCAGTGCAATCTCGTGCGTTTGTAGGCGTGCGGCGACGGCCTGGAAGAGTTTCGGCGGATGGTTGCCGATGATGGTGCGCAGGACGCGAGCAGGTGGGGATTCGGGAAGTGCGTCGACGAGCTTCACGAGCCGAAGCGTGAGCGCTTGTGGGAGCAGGGTTTCGAGGATTTCCTTGGCGGCGCTCCGGGTGCTTGCTGGCACTCTGGCGTCGGGAATGGTCATGTATTCGAGGTTTCGCAGGGATCTGAGCAGATCCTCCCACTCCTGTGCCATGACCTGTTCGGCGAAGCAGCGCACCAGCATGGCCACATACTCTCGAGGAGAGAGGGCGAGCTGTGTGCAGCTCAGGGAGGCGAGGACGGAGGAGACGTACTGACGGCGCAAGGAGGATTCGGAGTCACGCTGCATCTGCCCGAGGTATTGTTCGAGCTCGACGTGATCTTGGGGAGAGAGTGCTGGCAGCATGGCGCTGGCGAGGGGCGCGGCATCGGTTCCGTACGGGGGGGCGCCCCGCATCACCTGCTCGAAGACCACGGATTCTGCCAGCTCCGCAGGCGCGTCGGTGAGCAAATGCCGGGCGAGCAGCGAGGTACGCGCAATCCGAATGCTGCTCTCACCTTCGTCGGCCCAAAAGGTGACCAAGTCCGACTCCGGCGACGGACCGATGAGGCCAAGCCCAGCGATGGTTTGCACAAACTTGAGCAGATGAGTGCGCTCGAGTCCGGGCGTGAAGACCAAATCGAGGATCCCCGAGTGAGCCAGGATCCGGCCCAAGGCAAGGGGGGGGGCGTCGTCGATGATGCTGCCATTGACGTCGAGCGAGCCGCTGGGATCGATGCCGACTTCGATCAATCCACGACTTTCGATCTCAGTGTTCAAGGCGCTGAGCAGCGAGTCCAGATCGTGTTCGGGCGCGTCGAGCTCAGCGGCCCTCTCAATCAAAGAAGAGAGCTTGCGTATGGTCGCCGTCAATCCTGCTGGTGTATTTGAGAAATGGCGAGCCACAGTCTCTGCCTGTATTCGGTTGCGCTCACGAATCGGTTTCGATCTCCAACACGATTCCAAAGCGTAGGTCTGCTTGCTCGACGCCGTCCCAGCCGCTGAAGAGCTGATTGGGCATGAGCTCCCACTCCAGCGTCACCCGCTGATCGACGACCAGGTGGCGGAGATCTTCGTCAAAAACGATGTCGAGATGTCGAAAGCGCTCGCCCGGCGCAAAAGACACGCCGCGAACCAGCAGTGTTCGCTCTGACGAGTCTGGAATGACGGCATAGATGTCTACGGAAGACAGGAAGGAGAGGTCGAACGAAGAGGGTGAATCGACAGAGACCCAAGCCTGATACATCACGGCGCTGCTGGCTGCTGCGATGTCACGTTCGAAGCGGAAACGTTTGGTGGTGGCGACCATGCTCGCCACATCGGTGGCGGGGATTTCGACGGTCGTGGAGATGGCATCATGGAAAAGCGAGACGTCGCAGCCAGCAGCTGGGGTGAGGACAAACATGAGCCAAACGAGGGCAATGTCGCGTCGAGCTTTCATGATATCTATGCCACGCTTGGGTGCAGGAACGAGGGTGCTTTCAGTCGGACTGAAACATTCCTCCCGGCTACTATGTACGAGGTAGACGGGCAAATGCAAGAGCGTCGCGAAAGAGCTAGGCTTGGCCTGGCCGGAAAGTCGCAAATCTCGCCTTCTTCGAAGGCAGCGTCGCTCAGGGCGATGCCGTGGGCGGTGTGAAGGTGAGTCGTCCTTCGAGCAGAAGGCCTTGTTCGTGAATGTTCATTGTCCAAGATGCCGATTCGAGTCCGAGCAGCATCTCTGCGAGGGCACCGAGCATCTGTGTTTCGATGCCGCTGCTTGGCAGCTCGGTGAGGGCCTTGTCGAGGCTCTGATAGAGTCGGCTTGGGTCGAGCTCGAGGCGAGCGATCTCTGTCAGCGCTCGAGGCGTCGCGCTCTCGATTGTCTCAAGCCGTTCTGCTGAGAGCTTGCCCAAAACCAGGCCCACGTGCCGCTGCATGGGCATCACTGCAAAGCGCAGAATGACGCCAAGAACCGAATACTGCCTCGTGCCGTCGTCTCGGGTGCCTCCGGTTCCAAGGGTG
>JAVFAO010000055.1:0-25447 GCA_034002465.1 Myxococcota bacterium | reverse complement strand
TTTTGCTCGTCATGCTTCACAGCCGGCAGCACAGACCTTCCCACTGAAGAAGGCCTGAGGAGTGGTCTCGCGCGAACTTTCGGGGCGGTGGGACCGACTTTGGAGCACCTGCTCACAGCATAGGAATGTGACGCAAGACCGCGTCCAGTGTCGATTCCTGTTCAGCCTCAGTCCGTGTGTCTCCGGGTTGCCAGGAGGGCAAGACAACAAACTGGGGCTGGAGTACTCTTCCTCTCGTTGACTCAGGCAGGGCCCAACGCCTCTAGCGCCTCTCGCACCTTCGCCTCGAGCTCCTCCGGCGAGAAAGGCTTGTTCAGGAAGTGCACGCCCTCCTCGAGGATGCCTTGGTGTCCGATGATCTCCTGGGTGTAGCCCGACATGAACAGCTTTCGCAGACCAGGATAGCGTGCTTGCAAGCGGGTTGCGAGCTCTCTTCCATTCATCTCGGGCATGATCACGTCGGTGAGCAGCAGGTCGAGCTTCCCTTGGTGCGCTTGTGCCAGCGCGAGCGCTTGCTCTGGTGTCGAGGCAGCCAGCACCTGGTAGCCCTGGCGCGAGAGGACGCGGCAGGCGAGCTTGAGGATGGAGGGCTCGTCCTCGACCAGCAGCACCGTCTCTCCCTGGCTCTGCAGGGTGAGTGGCGGCGAGTGCCCAAGCTCCGCGTCAGGAGTGCGCTCACCTGAATACGCTGGCAGGTAAACGTCGAAAACGCTGCCTTCGCCGAGGCGGCTGCTGACGCGGATGGTGCCGCCGTTCTGACGCGCGATGCCGTAGATCATGGACAAGCCGAGGCCCGTGCCCTTGCCCTGCTCCTTGGTGGTGAAGAAGGGCTCGAAGAGCTGCGACAGGGTCTCCGGGCCCATGCCGTGGCCGTCGTCGGTGACGCCCAGGACCACGAAGCTGCCTGCTGGCAGCTCCCCCTCTGGCCGCTCGAGCTGCTCGCGGCGGCTTCGAATGCTGATGCGGCCCTGGGCTTGGATGGCGTCTCGGGCGTTGAGGCAGAGGTTGGTCAGCACCTGGTCGATCTGGCTTGGGTCGATGTACACAGGCGGAAGCTGCGTGCTTGGCTCCCAGGAAATCTGCACGTCCTCACCAATGAGTCGCCGTAGCATCGAGAGCGTGCCCTCGACCGTGGCGTTGAGGTCGAGCACTCGCGGCTCCGCAGTCTGGCGTCGCGCAAAGGCCAGCAGTTGCCCAGTGAGCTTGGCGGAGTTCTGGGTGGCCTGGCGAATTTCGAGCAGCTCTTCGCGCAGCGGCGAGTCGGAGGCGACTTGCTCCAAGGCCAGCTCGACGTTGCCCTTGATGACCGAGAGCATGTTGTTGAAGTCGTGCGCCACGCCCCCGGCGAGGCGCCCGACGGACTCCATCTTCTGGGCTTGGACGAGCTGCGCGCGCAAGCGCTCCTGCTCCTCTTGCATCCGGTAGCGCTCGCTGACGTCGCGGCTGTTGGAGCTCACGCCGACGATGACGCCCGTGGCGTCGCGCATGGGGTTGACGACGAGCTCGATCTTTCGTAGCTCCTCGCCGTGCTGGTACGAGAGCTCGGTGCTCACCGAGCAGCCAGTTGCCAAAACCTGAGCATGCACGCTTGACCAGGCGTCACAGAGCGCCTGCGGGATGCCGAGCTCTTCGTGGGTTTTGCCGAGCAGCTCCTCGGGAGCCTTCCCGAGCGCCTCACACAAGGCCCGGTTGGTGTGAGTGAGGCGTCCCCGGAGATCGTAGGCGCTGATGAAATCTCGCGTCGACGCGTCGATGAGCTGATAGCGTTGCTCGCTTGCTCGGAGCGCTTCATAGGCGGCTTCGTTCATCCGCATCAGCTCGAGCAATCTGAGGCGGTGGGCCTCCGACTCGGCGAGCCGCTCCGTTTGGCTTCGCCGCTCTCGCTCCATGAGCTCGTTGAGGTCACTTCGGATGAGGCCAATGGTTTCAACCAGATAAGAGAGGGGGTTGTCAGCGGACATCGGCGCTTCGGTGATCGTATCTCCAGCATGCCACAGCAGCATGCCCAGCGCGTCGCTCAACTCCTCCAGATCAGCGGCGCTCACCGATAGCTTTCGTCTCCGATCCAGCGCCTCAGGGGTGCCCGAGAGCTCGTTGATTTGCTCGAAGGCCTCCGTCATCGACCCAACAATCAGCGCCCTTTGCTTCATCAGTGGGGCGAAGAGCTGGATGGCGATGCGGGTGGGGCGGTCGGGGTTGACTGCGACGTGTGTGGCCCGGGTGTTTCCCGTGAGCCGGTTGATGCGATCCGCCTCCTTGGCCCAGCGCTGTCGTAGCCTGAGCGAGCGGATACCCGTCAAGTCGGAGTAGTCGACGATGATGTAGGGCACGGCCACCAAGTTGTGCTCGAGCAGCACCCGCTCGAGCAGTCGTCCCCCTTCGATGATGTCCTCTTCACAGCTGACTTGGCCCGAAACCGAGACCATATAGAGCTTGTTGGGGATGATGCCAATGCGGTATTCACATCCCGTCCGTGGGTTGCGATAGACCCAGTCGTTCGACACGACCACATCCTGCAGATGCAGGGGACGTCCAGAGGGGCCAGGGCTTCGTGCGTCGAGTATCTCTCTCGCGAGGCGCATGCCCTCGGCGAGGTCGTCGCCGATGGCCACCTGGAATCGGGTCTTGTAGAGGCGTTGGGCGTGTTGGATGAAGGCCTTGAGCCAGCTTGGTTGTTGAAGGATGACAATGCCGCACAAGACGTCTTGGTGGGCGAGAAAACTCGCGATCTGCGCCTTCATGAGGTGGAACGGCAGGCGTCCTGCGACCTTGCCGAGGTTGCGGATCTGGACGTAGGGCGCCTTCACCTGATGGCGGGAGCAGAAATCCGCCAACGTTCGGTCGAAGCGCTCGACGTCATAGTTCTTCAGGGTGCCTGTGGTGTCGATGTAGACGATGTTGTCGGCGAGCTTCGTCAGAAAGATCACGTAGTCTTTCTGCAGGTGAACCCTCTCACTCCCGCGAAGCTGCACCCCTGGCGCTGCGGGCTCGAGGACCTGCGTCCCTTCGAGCTTCATGAGCTCCTCCACGCAGCCAGATAGAGCCGAAAAGCTGGCTGGATGTCAAGGATGTCAGCGTTCCATCGGGGAGGGGATTTCTTGTCGATTGGGCACTTGGCCTGTTTCCCCAAGTTGTGGCGTGCCATCCCTGGCACGCACCCTTCGGGCTGCCTGCCTTCGCAGCGAGTCTCCGCCTCCTGGCTACGACTTCACGCTGGGTCCTAGCCTGGGGTGCCCTAGAAGGCGCCGAGCTGCAGGGTCCAGTCGCGCAGACGCGAGCTCTCGGTGAGCGAGGACCAGACCCGAGGGGGATTGACCAGGGTAGGGGCATTGTACCAGCTGCTGCTCGATTGGCCGAAGGAGCTGCGCCAGTCGTCGAAGCCGGCGTAGGCGTCGGCGATGCGCGTCTTTTCAGTGGGATAGCGCCAGTCGTAGGGGACGTGCAGCAGCCAGGGGAAGCCAGCGTCGTCCATGAAGGACTCTTCGCCTTGCTCCAGGGGCAGCTCGGCAGAACGTCCGAGGAATCCGGCTTGGCCGACGCCGTGGATGTCGACGAGGGCGCCGCCTTGGTCGAGCAAGAGGAAGGGGTCGTAGGGGGGCAGGCCAACGCCTTCGCGGGGAAGGGGTTGATCGAAGGTGATGACCACCTTTGCGGACGCAGGACTCACCAGGTCTTCGCCGATGACCGTATTCGAGTAGCTGCCGTAGGGAGGTGGCAAGGCGGCCTTGGTGCTGTCGAAGACGAGGACGCGGACGTCGACATGTTCCGCGATGACCGAGGGCTGCAGCCAATCGGCGAGGGGGCTGATGTTGATGGCGCTGCGCACGCCGCTGTTGTCGAAGCTCTCGATGCGGACGGTGCCAGTGATGCTGCTCGGCAGGCCGACGATGTTGATGCCGAAGCCGTGGTCTCGGCTCGCGCCTCGGGCGATGAGGTGTAGAGTGGCGGAGACGTCCTTGACGAGGTTGTCTGCGTCGCTGACCTCTTCGAAGGCGTACTGCACGACCACGTCGTTGTAGTCTTCGTCGCCGGCGTTGGGGTAGGAGTCTTCGAAGGCGAGGGTGCGCAGGCCGAGGTTGGGTGTGCGCAGGGTGAAGGCGCGGTCGGGGTCGTTGGGGAAGTAGTCGAGCAGTCCCTCGACGCGGTCTCCATCGGGATCGTTGGAGTTGGGGTCGTAGTAGATGGTGTTGTCGAAGGAGATGGCGGTCTCAGGAGTGCTGCGCACCAGGAAGACGAGGTCGTTGAAGTCGTTGTCTCCGCCGGAGGCGCGGTTTTGGTCTTCGACGCCGACGAGGAAGAAGCTGTTGCCGTCCTGGAAGTCTTCGACGCCGTCGACGCGGACCATGGCGAAGTGACGCAGCAGGTCGAGGCGCGAGACCGAAAACTCGGGGTTGAGCTGATCGACGGTGGTGAAGACGCCACTGGCGACGGTTCGATTGCTTGCAGGGCTGAGCGAAGGGAGCTGCGGGTCGCTCAGGTCCCAACCGGCCACGGTCTTGGTGGTGTTGTTCCAGCCGTTGCTGACCACGAAGAATCCAATGTGGGTGCCAGCAGGGAAGACGCGGGCAGCGCCGTTGGCATTGCGCAGCGTGACGGTTTCGCCCGAGACCAGGGTGCCGCCGCCCCAGCCGAGGTTGGGGTCGGCGTAGGAGGCGTTGGGGAAGATGAGCTGTCGGTCGACGATCTGGATGCTGTCGCCGTCGACGGTGTAGGTGAAGTAACCAAGTGTATTCTTATATCTTGCACCTTCATGCAGGAAGCTGACCATCACCTGGCAGTTCTCGGTGACGTGCAGGTTGGGGTCGAAGCTCTCACTCAGGAAGGCTGGGCTCACGGTCAAGCGTTCGGGCAGGAGCTCTCCGATGAGCTGGGTGACGCTGCTGGGGACCTCGAGCTGGCTGTCGATGAAGGCGCGTTCGTCGATGGCCAGGGCAGGAGAAGGTAGCGCGAGCGCGACGACGAGCAGCACGGCTGCTCGGGCTGTATTCGTTTTGCTTTGGGCGGGCATGGCACGGTTCTCCTCTGATGGCGGGGTCATCGAGCGCTTGGCCTACAGGGATTGCAGCGGGATGCGGAGTTTGCGGAGCGCGTTGCGGTCGACCTCGAGCTGTACGGCTGGTGCGACGGGACCAAGTTGCTGACGCAGGGTCTCATCGGTGTAGGGGCCTTTGCTTCCAGGGGCGTGCACGACGAGCAGGAGCTGCTCCTGGCTCGAGAGCGTGGAGTAAGGTGCATTGACCTCGCCGAGGGCGTTGCTTCGGGCCTGCCAGAGCAGCTCCGCGTGCTCAGTCTGTTCTGCTGAGAGCGCGAAGAGGGCGACGATGGCCCCTTCGTGGGGCTGTCCATCTTGGACCACGGTGATGCCGAGCGAGCCCTGCTCTGCCATGTCGAAGTTGAAGGTGCTAGGGACTTGGCCTTCTGGTGTGGATTCGTCGCAACCGAAGGCCATCAGGACGAGCAACAGGGTGAGGCTTGTGGTGCGCATGGCTGGCTCCAAGACTGAACGGGTGACAGGGGCTGAAGACTCGACAAAAAACGGGTCAGGCCTGCTTCGAGGCAGCGAGCTGAGAAACTGACCCAGACTGGGACAGTCCTGTTGAATCTTCTGGTCTGGGGCAAGAGTGGTTCCGCGCGCGCTGTCGAATTGTTGTCGACGCAATCGAAAGCGAGCGAAGGGTACTCCATCCTCGCGAGTCATCGAGCGAGGTCGGTACCCGAGAGCGAGCGAACGCAATTGCTGCTGTCGAGAGCTAGCTGCTCGAGAGCGAATGCCCGCAATGCATGCAATGCATGCAATGCGTGCGCTTGACGCTGTGTGGTAGCCTTGCTAGCCTCACGGCTGTGGTGATGGCAGCTGCGAACACGGCAAGATTCGGTGCTGCCGCAGCGAGCGAGCTTCTTGTCGATTGGACGCTTGGCTGGTTCCCCCGGTTCTTGTCGATTGGGCACTCGGCCTGTTCCATCCATTTGTTGCACGTTTCCAAGGAAGGCGGACATGCAGCTCCGTCTCTGCTTGTTGACTTGGGATGAAATCGAGCGTTATCGAGGCGTTGCCGGTGTGTGAGCTGGACGATGCGAACTCGCAGCCATGGATGGCGAAGCGTCGTGTAAACCCGAAGGGTTGCGAGCAGGATGCGAGCAACAAGCGTACGCACAGCGAGCACGATACGAAGCGATACTGTAAGGAGTATTGATCGATGTACACAATGACCCGCGCCACGCCTAGCGTGAGCGTCGTCGAGTTGCAGAGCAAGGCTTTGGATGCGAGTAACTCGGCAGCGTTCAAGGAATCGCTGAGAGAGGTGATCGCTGGACAGCCGCAGCTCGTGCTGGATCTGACACAGGTGGGCTTTGTCGACAGCTCGGGCTTGGGGGCGATCTTATCGGCCCTGCGGCAAGCCAATGCTGCTGGCGGCGACATCAAGCTCGCACGACTGAACCGTCCTGTGCGGGTGGTGGTGGAGCTGACCCGCATGCACCGCATCTTCGAGATCTTCGAATCGGTCGACGCGGCCGTTTCGGCGTTTGACGCCTAGTATCCTTATCGAATACAGCGAGGTCTTGTGGCGGATTCGTTTCAAGGCAGCCCTTCGGAGCTCGAGCGCGCCTTCGAGGGCCTCGAGACGCTGCTCATGGCCTGCGATGTGGCCGCGCTGGTGGTCGAAGGCGAGACGGTGCTGGAGGCCAACGTCGAGGCGGCCAAGCTCTTCAGGACACCGCGTCAAGCGCTACTCGGGCGCACATTGGCGCAGCTTGGTGTAGAGGGTGAGGGGTTGTTGGCGAGCTCCGCCGTGCTGGTTGGCGATTGCACCAAGGCCCGCGAGCTCAGTCTGGGCGAGGAGCCGGTCGAACTCGACGAGCGCATGCTGTGGTGGAAGGGGAGGCCGGCTCGTCTGCTGCGATTCCGTTGCCGGAAGGCTCATTCGCAGACCGAGCCAACAGCGACGCGTTCAAAGCTTCGTCCCCTGCCGATGCCGGAGCCAGGCTCGGCACACGCGATTGCGCTCTCTGAGAGCGAAGACCGCTTCAACCAGTTGGCGGCGCAAAGTCGCACCGTGGTCTGGGAAATCGACCCCGACGGGGTCTATGTGTACGTCAGCGAAGTGAGCGCCCTGGTGTTTGGCTACACACCGGAAGAGCTCGAAGGGCGGATGCGCATCTATTACCTCCCCTGGGAGAGCAAGGCCCCGTTTCTCTTGCAGCCCGCGCACGGCTTGGCTCTGCTCGCCGCGTTGGCCAAGCAGCAGCCTTTCCGTAACATCGAGGGCAGAGCCATCCGCAAGGACGGTCGTCCCATCTGGATCTCCACCAACGCCTTGCCCGTGCTCGACGACGACGGCACCCTGCTGGGCTACCGTGGCAGCCACACGGACATTTCCGAGCGCAAACTGGCTGAACAGACCATCAACGATTACGAAACCTTGCTGCTCTGTGTCAGCGAGATGACCACGCGCTTCATCCAAGCATCCGACTGGCAGAGTAGCTTGGCGCAAAGCCTGCCCAAGCTCGGCAACGCTGCTCGGGCGAGCCGCGTCTACCTGTTTCGCGTCATGGCTGAGGGGGAGGAGGTCTTCGCCTCACAGATCGAGGAGTGGTGTGCCGAGGGCATCGAGCCCCAGCTCGACAATCCAGAGCTTCAGAATCTACCTATTCGTGCAGCTGGGTTTGGGCGCTGGCTCGACATTCTCAAACAGCGCCATCAAATTTGCGGGGCGCTCTCTGAGCTGCCAGCGTCAGAGCAGGCTATGCTGGCCGAACAAGGCATCGTCTCACTACTGGTGACGCCTGTGTTCTCAGGTAGTCAGTGGTGGGGCTTCCTCGGCTTCGACGAGTGTCGAGGTCAGCGCCAGTGGTCGATACCCGAGCAGCACGCCTTGAGCCTGGTGGGTGATACCCTGGGCGCAAGCATCGCGCGTCAAGAGGCCGAGGCTACCTTGCGGGAGAGCGAGGAACGATTGCGCGGCATCATCGAATCGCAGCACGATCTCGTGGTGCGATTCACGCCGGACTCACGCATGACCTTCACCAACGATGCCTGCTGCCGGAGTTTCGGTAAGAGTCGTGAGCAGATGCTGCGAAGCTCTCCCAGAGAGCTGGTCCATGCTCAAGATTTGGACATGGTTATTGAACAATTTCAGGATCTTCGAAAACCTTCCCATCGCGCCTACGTCGAGGCGCGCGCCGAGACCGTCGGCGGTTTGCGCTGGTTCGCCTGGGAAGCCTACGCCATCTGCAGCAGTCAGGGTGAGACCATCGAGATTCAGGCCATTGGTCGCGATATCACCAGCCGCAAGCAAGCGGAGCTCGCCTTGTCTGTCGCCAGAAACCGCGAGATCGACATCGGCTCCCGCATCCAAAACAGCCTGCTCAATGGGCGTATCCCCAATAATCTCAAGAGTTTAGACCTCGCCGCTTCGACCATCCCGTCACAGCGCATTGACGGCGACTTCTTCGATGTCTTCCCCCACTCGTCCACGGTCGTCGACCTCGTCTTGGGCGACGTCATGGGGAAGGGTGTCAACGCGGCCCTCGTCGCCGCCGCTACCAAGAGCGAGCTGCTGCGCATCTTCGCTTCGCGGCCTCGCACCGATTGCTCGCGCTTGCTCGACCTGCCCACCATCGTCGGCTCGCTGGACTACGCACTCACCACCCACCTCATCGCCATCGACAGCTTCATCACCCTCGCCTTCGCTCGCTTCGACCTCTCGCGCCGTCAGCTCTCGCTCGTCGACTGTGGACACACCCCAGTACTGCAACTGCGGGAGGATGGAAGTGTGCAGATGCTCAAGGGTAGTTCGCTTCCTCTCGGTGTCATCCCAGACGAGCGCTATGATGCCGAGGTCTACGATTTCGCCGAGGGTGACGTCTTTCTGTTCTTCTCCGATGGCGTCACCGAGGCGAGTAGTCCCGAGGAGGAGCTGTTCGGTGAGGAGAGGCTCGCCGCCCTCGCGGCGGCACACGTTCGTGAATCCGCCGAAACCATCATCAACGCCATCTATCGCGGGGTCGTCGACTTCGTCGGCAGTACCCAGCTTCGCGACGACTTCACCTGCCTCTGTGTACGGATAGCCTCCTCCTCGAGAGTCCGTAGCCTGATGCTGAAGTCGTCCTTTGAGCACCTCGAGCAGGTCCGCTCGTTCGTTCGTGAGGCTTGCGCCGCCGAGCTGCTCTCCCGAATCTCCGAGGAGACCCTGCAGCGCCTCGAGCTCGCCGTCGATGAAGCCTTCACCAACGTCGTGCGCCACGCCTATTACGGCGACCAGACGCGGGACATCGAGCTGAGGATCGAGAGCCTGGGAGACGCCATGGTCATCGAGCTTCACCACTGTGGGGAGCGTTTCGACCCAAGTATCGTCCAGGAACCCAGCTTCGATGGTAGTCGAGATGGAGGTTTTGGAATACATTTGATGCGCCAGTGCGTGGATGAGCTCAGCTATCTCGTCAGCGATGAAGGTCGCTGTGTGGTGCGACTCTACAAACGATTTGAGTAGAATCAGTGAGCGCCCTCATCGCCGTTTCCCAAGACTGCCTCGATGGCGCAGGTCACCGAAAGCCCTAAGCTGAAAGCCGATTCCCCTCCCTATTGGCGGGCTTTCTCGGCTTTCTCGGTGCTCTCGTGTCGAGCGAGCACCACACGTTGTCCAAACTCGGCGTCAAAGTTGCCCTCTTCACGCCGCTGAGCGCCGTGCTTCCAGCCCTTCAGATGAGCCCATTGAAATACGGCCCGGCGAGCGAAGGCCAGTGGCATGTCACGCAGTCGACCCTCCTTCCATTCGGCGGCGCAATCGCCAAGTACGGCCCCCACATAGCCGCGCACGTGGCCGAGTAGCGAGGCCTTGCCGCCGTGGATGAAGGCGTCAGCTTCGCCTTCGACGAACATGCGGCCGTAGAGCTGGCGCAGGGTGTAGTTGTGCGAGTGCATGACCCGTGCATCGGCGACGTAGGCCACCTCGTAGCCAGCGCGCCGGGCCCAGTGGCCCCACTCGGAGTCTTCCGAGGCCCAGGCGTCGGTGTAGAAGGGTCGCTGCTCCCAGATTCGCTTGCGCATGGCCGCCAGGGGAAGGGAGAGGCTGATCCAGGGCGGGGCAGGGCCGCGTTCGGGGAAGCTGCGCCGATAGTCGCGGCGAACCCAGACGTGCGCTTCCGGGCGAGGAAGCTGGCGCGCGAAGGCGGCGACCAGCTCTTCTCTGTCGAAGGCAGCGACCAGGCGACCAAGCGCGTGGGGATCCAGAGCCACCACGTCCGAGTTCCAGAAGACCAGGATTTCCCCCGCCGCAGCCGCCGCACCCTGATTCAGGACGCGGCCAGGAAAGTAGTCCTCTGGGCGAATCTGTTGCAAGCGGTGGGGATAGGCCGCGACCATGTCCAAGGTCTCGTCGGTGGAGCCGGAGTCCACGACCAAGAGCTCGAAATCCTTGAAGTCTTGAGCGAACATGCTGGCCAGCGCCTGATGGACGATGTCAGCGGAGTTCTTGGTCCGCATGATAATGGTGACCTTGGGGTTCATGTCGGGCTCCTTGAATCGACGGGGATGCACTCGCCGAGATGGATGGTTTGGCGCAAGCTTAGGTACGAAAGAATACGTTCGAAGGAGCGAAACCGATCGGCCAGATACATCGTGATGGGGTGAATGATCATATTGGAGATGACACCGCTCTCCTCACGTTCACGCAGCCCTTCGAGCACCAGCTCGGTCCAAGCCTCGACTTCATAGGAATCGGGCCCGTAGTCGTCGGACCAGGCATAGCGGCGCTGCCACCAGGCGACCCACTCGCGGCTGCGCTCGGCGTGGTAAATGTGTTCGTGGTCAGGGATGATGTTGATGGGAAAAGACCAGATGCCTCCCGCTGAAGGCGTGCTCCGCAGCGCCTCGGGCAGGAGGCCGTCGAGTCGTCGCCGTGCACGCTGCCAGCGATTCCCTTGAAGCGCGACCCATTCTGGCCCCAGCGCTTTGCGGCGCACGCCGTCAGAGACCAGCGCGATGCCTTCACCAGCCAGCACGCGCTCGGTGTGGGGCCCGTGCATGTACATGTGGTTGCGCCAGACGCGGATGCGTCGGCCACTCCGCTGACGAATGATCGCGATGGTGCGGCGCGCGTCGCGCCGCTGCAGCCAGGCTGGGCCGTTGTAGCTCCTCAGCAGCTTCTTCGAGACGCGGTGCAGCAACTCGGGCTGGAAGCAGTCGAAGTTGTGTCCACCCAACTCTACCAGCTCGGAGTCGAAGATCGGCCGCAGTTCCTCGGCCTGCTCGAGTACAGCGCGGCCGCTGATGAAGAAGCTCACCTTGACCTTGGCCTCCTCGAGCAATCGCAAAAAGCGCACCGCCACCTCGATTTCGCTCAGCTCACAATGCTGCTGGTTTCCAGTGTTCAGCGATTGATGGTGCAGGTCTCCGGTGAGGCAAATCACGCTTCCTCTCCGAGGCTGGTGGTGGCGTCTGCCTGCTCGATGCGCTGCAGCAGCCCCAAGAAATTGATGTCCCCATAGCGGGCCCAGGTGTGCAAGTACGCCCGACGTAGCGCAGCAGGCTCGCAGCCCTGCGCAGCCAACAGTGACGCCAGCAGGCTCGCCTCGTCATCGCTGAGCTGAAGGCCGTGCCCCTCGCCGTAGGCCACCAAGGGAAAGAGCAGGGACAGCAGGTTCGTCTCGGTGGAGCAGAGCGCGCCCAGGCTCGCCCTTGCGGGCGCGTTGGCAAGCGCTGGATGGCGGAGCATCGACAACGGCTCGCGGCGCAGCGTCGGCTGGCGCAGGGCTCGCAGGGCGTTGCGCAGCTTGCGCGCCCAGGACGCTGCCGAGAGGGCTTCGTCGGTTAGGGCGTGGGTCAAGGCTTCGCTGAGGTAGGTCGGCCACTGCAGTGCCGGATTCCGAAGGCGAAACGCCTCGAATGCGAGGTGAACCGCGGGCAAGGCCTGCTCCACCTTCGCCATCCAGGCCTCCAGGTCGAAGCTCGCGCTCAGAAAGGTCGCGTAGTCCGGGGCAAAACGAAAGCCCATCGCCTGGTCGTAGAGCTGTGCGAAGCTGGGATATTGGCCAGCGATGCCGCGCATGCGGCGGCGCTTCTCCTGGTAGCTCCAGTGATAGCGGCCATGCGCGAAGAGCAAGGCGTCCCCGTAGCCGATGATGGCCTTCATCGCGTGGCGCAAGAGCTGCCTGGGCTGAGCGGCGCCGTGGGCCCTCATGTGGGCATTGATGAGCAGCAAAGTGCCACGGTTGGTGAGGAGGTTGCGTACATCCCAACTTGGAATACGATTCAGTCGAAAATGACGCATGCTCGACATCAGGCTCGGCTCACCCAACACCGACTTGTGTCCAAAGCGCAGGTCGTACCAGAAGACCAACGCAGGGGAGCGGCGCAGTCGCTGCACCGAGCTGACCCCCACATCGATGCCCAATGGGGCTTGCTGACGAATGGGCTCGATGGCGCTGTCCAGACGCGCTTTGAGCGCGTTCAGCGGACGTCGTTCGTCGTGCGCAATCAGCAGGAAATCGATGTTGTTGTGCGGCTCTTCTCTGCCGCCGACCCGTTCGACGCCACCCTCTCCACGACCATAACCACCGACCACGAGGAGCGCGGCGAGCTCGTCTGGCCCAAACTGCCGCTGGGTGGCTTCTCCCACCTGCTGCACCAGCTCCCGAAGACGAGCCTCGAGCGGCTCTGAGCCATCGACGGAGAAGCGCCCCCACGAGAGGGGATTGTTCATGAAGACCCTCTCCCTGAGCCTCATGCGGGCCTCCGGTGAGCGTGTTGTGGGCGTGACAATGCCTGATCGAATACAGCCTGGAGTGCGTCGAGGTGCTGTTCGATGCGAAAGCGTTCGTGGTATCTTCGCTTGGCCGCCTCTCCCATTTGCCGTGCGCGTTCGGTTTGGGTCAGCAGGCTACGTAGGGCCTCGGCCAAGGCCGGGGCGTCGTTGGGCGGCACCGAGAGTCCGGTCACACCGTCTTCGAGCCATTCGCCCATGCCGCCTACCTGGGTCGCCACCACGGGGGTAGCGCAGCTCATGGCCTCGACCCCCATCAGTCCAAAGGTTTCGGGGCTGCGACTCGGAGCGGCCAGCACCCAAGCTCGGCGAAGCTCTCGGTATTTCTCATCGCCGTAGAGCGGGCCGAGGAAGCGCACCCGCTGGCCAAGGCCGAGGCGCTCGACCTGCTCGCGCAGCGCTTGTTCTTGTGCCCCACTGCCGACGATGTGTAGGCGCGCCGTCGCGTCGAGGCGGGTCATTGCGTCGAGCAGGACATCGACGCCCTTGCCACGGATCAGTTGCCCGACGAAGACGATCAGCCCCTGTTCTCTGGGCACCTCAGTGGCCTCGGGCGGTGTGGGGGCGTAGAGCGGGATGGTGTGGATGCGCTCAGGGGAAAAGCCATGCAGTGCGACGTGTTCGGCCATGTAACGCGAGGCGACGACGAAGCCATCCAGACCTTTGTTCTCTTCGAGCTCGGCGCGCAGCGCAGACAGGCTGCTCAAGCCCACACCAGGCCAAGACGCGCTGCGCTTGAGCATGCCCAAGCAGCTCCAGCATCCGGGTCCGAGGGGCTGGGTACAGGTCGCCTGCGATAGGGTGCGGTACTTGTGTTCGCGAAGGCAGAACAGGCGATGGTCATGGAAGAAGCGCAGGACGGGGATCGCGACCCCGTGCAGGGCTCGGAGCTGGGGGCGAGAGAGCCTGTGGACGTAGCAGAGCTTTGCGCCGATGTCTTGGACCTGAGCGCGCAGCTCGACGATTGGAAAGGCGGCGTCGAAGTTTGCTAAGAAGGCCTGTTCAGGGGCTTGCAATGGGTTGTAGAGCAGCGTGCATCGCAGTCCGCGACCGCGCAAGGCCATAGCGGTGTTGCGAACGTAGGATTCACAGCCACCCAATGATGCAGCGATCTCATTGATCCAGAGGATGTGTCGGCTCATCGTGTCCTCGTGCAGCGGTGAGTTGACGGCGTTCAGCGCTTGACGAGCCGTCGCAGGTAGCGCCCCAAGAGGCGGAAATCGTGAGCAGAGGTGGCACAAGCAGCATAGTAGGCCTCGGCGGCGAAGCGCTCAGGGTCCGAAGCCGAATCGCCGAACTGGACCTGTGCCTCTGAGATGACCCCTGGCCGACGGGAGAGATAGACTTCCTTCCACTCAGGGCTCATCTGCTCGACCTCTTCAGGGCTGCGTGGGTCGAGTCCCACCAGATCGAGTCCACCCGCGGCAACCAAAGGCATGGACGGCAAGACGTGCTCGAAGAAGTGCGCCATTCCTGATGATGGCTGGGCGCTGCCGAGCCAAGTGTGGAGCTCCTTGCTCCCACCGCGCCCATTGCCGACCTTCCACACCGTGTTTTCAGTGCGCTTGCGCCATCTTGCGAGGGCTGCTGCCGACAGCCCGGGAGCAAGCAGGGCGAGACCGAGCATTCTCCCCGCGAGTCGTGAGAGCCGCTGCTTAGAGCTCGTGCCCCGCACCGCAGAGAGGATGAAAGGATCCGTGATTTCACTACCATCGCCGATTTCGACGTTGTAGATGTGTGTATGCCGAGCGATGGCGTTGCGCAGCTCGAGGCCTTCGCCAACGAAGGTTCCGCCCAGCACGACCGCGTCTTCGAATTGGGTGCCACCTTCGATGACGCAGCCTTCTCCGATGACCACGTGGGGTCCGATGCGGGCGCCCGCGCCGATGCGGGTATCGGGCCCGATGAAGACTGGCGCTGTGAGGATGACGTCACGGCCCAAGGTGACGTTGCGGGACAGCCACACACCCGCTTCGAGCTCGCGGCCGCTGCGCAGCGCCATGCTGCAGTGTCCATCCAGCAGGCTGCGTTGAGCGGCGAGGTAGGCCGCCGGCGTTTGTACCGACAAGAGGGTGCTCACCGTTTCCATGCGGTGATCGTCGAGCAGGGAGGCGAGGGCTTCGAAATCGAAGCTGCCCTTGATCTGAGCGGCATCGTTGGCGCTGAGCCAGGCCCATCCGGTCCAGCTCTGCTTTTCGTCGTCGAGGTGATAGCTGGGCAGCTCTTCTTCGGGGGCCGGCAGGGTGCAGCGGTGAGCGCGGTCGGCGTGGCCCAAGAGGAAGACCTCGTCGCTGCCCAGGCCGAGGCGACGCAGCGCGCCGTAGGGGCGGTGAGGATCGCGCACCAGATGGAGCCCAATTTCGATACCCCAGCGGGTGCCATCGCCGACGAATTGTTCGACGGCATCGGGACGATCCGAGACTACGAGCTCAATTCGGTGTATTCCCAACTCGGCGAGTGACTCGATGATGTGCTGCAAGAAGGGCCGATCCAAGGTGAGCAGCAGGATGGACGGCTGCGAGCGGCAGCTTCCGCTGAAGGCGTCCGGTGTTTCGGGGGCAAAGAGCACGGCTCTCATCGAAGACCTCCAGTCGAGCGGCGCGCGCGCCGCTCACGGAGCGCGCGGGCCATGAAGCTGACGTTGCCCAGCAAGTAGCGACGCCACATGCGCTGCGGCTCCTGGACCAGGCGATAGACCCACTCCAAGCCCAACTCACGCATCCAAATCGGCGCCCGGGGAATACGCTCGGCGACGAAGTCGAAGAGCCCACCCACGCCAATGGCCACGCGCACGTTGAGCCGATGGAGGTTGCGGGCGATGAACATCTCTTGAGCGGGCACACCCATGGCCACCAGCAGCAGCTCGGCGCCCGATTCGGCGATGTCCTGAACGACCTGTCGTTCCTCTTCAGGCTTGAAGTAGCCTGAGCGCGCACCAACCAGCACGAGCTCGGGGTGCTGCTGTCGCAGGCGGCGGGCGACCTCTACCGCCACCCCTGGGGCGGCGCCCAGGAGGTAGAGCCTGCGCCCAGCGAGGCGTGGCAGGAGCCGCGGAAGCAGGTCGGTGCCGTTGACGTTCTCTGGCACCGGACGCTGGTGCAGGACGCTGGCCAGGCGCACGCCGATGCCATCGGCCAAGACCAAGTCCGCCGTCTGCAGGACCTCGCGGTAGTCTCGCCGGGTCCAGGCGAGGTTGGCGCAGTGGGCGTTGACGAAGGCGACGAATCGAGGGGTGGGCTGGTCGAGATAGCCGACGATGCGCTCGATGGCCTCTCGGGTCGAGATCCGGGCGATGGGCACCTGGGCGAGCTCGAGCTCGTGCTCTGAAGCCTCCTCGGGCCGGTGCAGCAGCCAACCCATGGCGGCGCTCAGGAGAAGATTGGCGTCGCGGCGCAGCGAGCGTCCGCGTGCGTATTCTTCCTCAATGGAATTCTCGTCGTCGAAAGCGACGTTGGCGAGCTGTCTTGCGCGGTAGGCGCTGAGAATCCCCGGCTCGACCTGCAGCCGTGGGGAGTCGGCAGAGATGCCCTTGAGCTCCTCGGGGCGCAGCGGTCGAGGTCCCACCAGGCGCATTTTCCCCGTGAGCAGCGGCCAGAGCGCGAGGGCTTTGGCGCCGAGGCGCAGCCGGCGCGGGGCGTCGTCGGGTGTGGGGAGTGTGGGGATGCGGAAGGGTTTGCGCTGCTTTCCCACGCGCTCTTGCCAGTGCAGCGACCACTTTCGCCGACGCCGCAGCAGGTCTTCGAGCAGCACGGGCGAAGAGGCGCATAAGACGGAAGCAGCGAGCGCGCGCTCGGTCCACTGCGCAAGTCGCTCACCGTGGTCTGTGCCAGGCTCGTGCATGTCAGTAAGCTCCCTTGCCCAGCAGTACTGCTGGAATGGTCTGCAGAAGGATGGTGAGGTCCTGTCGTATACTCTGACTCTCGATGTAGCGGACATCGAGCTCGACCTGTTCAGGGAAAGGAATATCACCTCGGCCACTGACTTGCCAGATGCAGGTCAAGCCGGGTTTCACTTCGAGCCTGCGTCGATCCTTCTGGGTGTAGCGGGCGACCTCTCCAGGGACGGGCGGTCGTGGGCCCACCAGGCTCATCTCGCCGCGTAGGACATTGATGAGCTGTGGCAGCTCGTCGATGCTGGTCTTGCGGATGAGGCGGCCGATCCAGGTGACGCGGGGATCGCGCTTCATCTTGAAGGTGATGCCGTCGCCGTGGTCGTTCTGAGCCAGCAGTTTGGCCTTGAGCTGCTCTGCGTTGGCGACCATGGAGCGGAATTTCGGGAAGTCGAAGGGCTCTCCGTACTGTCCGATGCGTTTTTGCCAGAAGAGCACGGGCCCATTGTCCGTGAGCTTGATCGCCAAAGCGACGGCGCCAAAAACTGGCGAGAGCACGATCAGCATCATTGAAGCGCCGGCAATGTCGGCGCCCCGCTTGACTGCGCGGCTACCGCCCACCACACCTGACCAGGCCCAGCGCTTGGCTAGTGCACGAACACGACTGGGGAGGCGGCCCAAGCTGCCCTTGGCGTAGCGGTTGAAGAGCTCGTCGAAGAGTTCGTCTCTGGCTGTTGCGTCCAGAGACAAGTCGAATGCTGGCATCTGGTCCTCCTCGCATGCGCTGGCGTGCATCACCTCGACACAGTATATTGCAGTAGGAATTGCAATTGTCCCGCAGGGGGACACTGCACCCACCGAGGACGGAGGGCAAGGCGAGTGGCGCGGGAACGATTGTGCTCGGAGCGCCTCGAGCTCACGCTGCAGACTCAAAGGGAGGAGGAGCATTGACTCGAGAAGAATAGTTGTTAGAGCAAACTAACGGGAGCCGAATGGGCACTGGCTTCTGGCAGGCTGCGGAGGAAGCATGGAACTTGCCATCGTGATTGTGATTGTCGCCGCAGCATTGCTCGTTCTGCTGCGTCCTCTGTGGCGAAAGCCCAGTGTGCAAGCGACGGGTTGCGGTGCTGGCTGCGCGCACTGTTCATGTGCCGGAGCGGGCGGCGGAATGCGCGACGGTGGCTGTAGCCGGAGCGAGCGCGTCTTGCGTGAGCTCGAAGTCCATCCTCCTCGCCAGCGTTCGGGCGATGCCGTAGGGGGCAGCAATAGCGCGGCGCGATGATCTTGCTGGTCGCCCTCTGCTTCGACCTGGAGGGTGAAAACCGTGCCCTGATTCAGGGTTTGCGGAAGATGAGCAGATACTGGTAGGGGAGTAGCGCGTGTTCTTCCCGGCTCAGCTCGAGCCCAGCGTCCTGGGCGAGCTGTCGCACTTCGTCGGGGGCAATCTTCAAAGCATCGGGCGGCCCGGCGGGCAGCTCACCGGCGCGAAACTCGATGACAGCGAGTCGAGCGCCCGATGGCATGGCCTCGGCCAACTTGGACATCCAAGCTGGACGATCTCCGACGTGGTGCAAGACATCGCAGATGAAGACCAGGTCCACGCCCTCCTCGAGACCAGGATTATCGCTTTCGATGAGCTTGGCCCGCACGTTGGCGATGCCCTCAGTCATGCTCTTGTGGTGGAGGTGGCGAACCATCTCTGGGTCGGTATCAGCAGCGATCACCAAACCTTTGGGCAAGGCCGAGGCGAAGCGGAAGCTGAAATAGCCGCTGCCAGCGCCGACATCGAAGAGGGTCTCATCACCTTTGAGCTCCAGGGCTTTGAGCACCTCCTCGGGCTTCTGCCAGGAGGCGCGATCTTCACGCTCGAGGAAGGCGATGTACTTTTCGGCGTCGTCGAAAGGCCGCATCTCGGTAGGGTTGATGCCCTGCTTGCGAAGCGGACAGTCGATGGGCGCATGAGCAGTGTGGCCTGATGCTGCTGGATCCGAGGGAGCCTCGGTCGGTGTTGGCGCCTGTGTTTCTGTTGGAGGCTGCGCAGGCACGGGTTCAGACGACTCGCGCTTACAGCCCATGACGACGAGGCTGAGCACCACCAACAACGGGATTCGAAAAAGCTTTGGATTGTTCATTGCATCCGCTCGCTCTCGGGTATCGACCTCGCTCGATGACTCGCGAGGATGGACTACCCTTCGTTCGCTTTCGATTGCGTTCTCACTGCTTGCGGGCGACCCCCGAAGGCAGGCAGCCGGAGCACCTGCTGAGGGCCACTATGACATGGTGGCTCAGCTTTCGGTACCCCTTTGCAGTGTACTCGAGAAGCTCTGGCTCAGCTATCGAAAGGTCAAGCGAATCGCTCACCGATTGCTCCGTGACGGGAACGTTTCAGGGCAGGGCTGCTTCGGGCTGCGTTCGCAGCGACGCTGTGCCTCCTGGCTTCGAGCTGTTCCACCTTCGTTGGCGCTTCTCTTGTCGTCGGTGCCAGTACAGAGAGGCGAGCGCGCCCACGAGCACGTGGAACAGAAAAAAGATGTTGGTCTGCCGAAAGATCCACTCGGTGAAACTCTGCAAGAATGCGGCGCTGACCCCAAAGGCCAGCCCAATCGCCATGCGAGAGCTCAACTCGGCCGAGCGCTTGCGAACGAAGACGATACCAAGGGAGAACCAGCGCAACCACAGCAGGACGAAGAG
Source organism: Myxococcota bacterium (assembly GCA_034002465.1). Taxonomy (GTDB): domain Bacteria; phylum Myxococcota_A; class Bradymonadia; order UBA4248; family JAVFAO01; genus JAVFAO01. The sequence continues at coordinate 6,166 of JAVFAO010000055.1, read as the reverse complement.
CGCGACCCCTGGCGCTCCCAACTCCCCTAGGGTCAGGGCGAGGAGGTTGTGCGCGGGCGCGGCTTGGGCCGCGTCGAGCTTGCTGCCGTAGGGCACCTCCTGATCGGGAGCAGTGTCGGTGCCAACGTAGGGTGTGTAGGCGAAGCCCTCTGGCGGCCCATAGGTTGCGCTGACGGCGTAGGACCAGTTGTTCAAGCCCACCCCGAGCGGCTTGTCGCGGTAGATCGCCGACGCCAGTCGGAAGTACACGCCTCGTCCTTCGGTTCCCTCTCCACTGTATTCCATCTCGAGGGAACGGTCTTCGAAGCGCCCAGCGATCGAGTCGGAAGCCTTGTAGAACATCGCGCTCGCTGCAATCAGGGAGACGGTTCCGATGACCAGCTTCTTGACACTGAAGCGCCAGTCCATCGTGAAAAGCAGCGTGCCCATGGTGACCAGGAGGATGGTGACCACGCCCGTGCGCGACACCGTCAACAGCACACACACCAAGGCCGCCATCATACCCGCACCCGCAGCGGCGCGAAGCCAGGTCGACACTTTGGCCATGACACCAGAGAGCAAAACTGGCGTGAGCATGCAACAGTAGAGCGAGAGGCTGTTCGGGTGTCCCAGGCTCGCCCCAATGCGATAGAAGCCAAAGAGGTAGCGGTCCCGCAAGGCGATGAGACCCTCCGTCAGCGCCACCGCTGTCAACGCTCCCAGCAACAACAGCAACTCGCGACGACCTCGGACGAAGCTCGCCACAGCGACGAAGAGCACCATCCCGCGCAGCAGTTTGCTCAGCTCGAAGACCCCAAAGAGCTTGGGCTCGGCCATCGCCACCGAAATCACACACCACACGAAATACAGCAGCATCACCCCCAGACTCGGGGTCCAAAACACCCGTGGCCGCTGCTTGCCTGCCAACGCGGTGCTCGCGATGAGCACCAAGCTCAGGAAGTCGAGCGCCGAGATCTCGATCCCCACCGTCGAGCCGCGGTACCACTCGCGGCTCAAGAAATTGCTGTCGGCGCTCTTCACGAACGCCGTCCCAAAGACCATCAGCACGAAGACCACGTCACGCGCCCGCTGCGACCAGCTCGCCACCAGCGTCCCTGCGGGGACGAGGGTGGCAAAGGCGAGCAGGAAGATGAGGTGCTTGGCTTGCACTGCGCCCCTTCGCTCAGACTGCGTCGAGCGCTGCGTCGAGCTCCTCGCCGAGCCGACGCAAATACCCTCGGCGCGCGCTGAGCACCGAAGACAGACGCTCTCGGCGCAACGCCCGGTACTGTCTGCTCATGAGCATGATCAGCGCCGACGTTCGACCCATCGCCCAGGCTGCGTCGTCGAGCAACCCAGGCTGTGCCTGTGCACGATAGCTCTGCCCGAGCTGCTGGGCAAATCGCCGCAGCGGTCCCTGCAGTGGCCCTCTCTGCCCGGCCTTGTCAACCGTGAGCAGGAAGTGGTGCAGGTCGAAGTGCACCGGCACGCTTCGAGACGGCACCATCTCCCAGTCGATGACCCGTATTCCATTTCGATGCAGGAGAACGTTTCGGGGGGCAAAGTCGCCATGTGCCATCGTCACAGTTTGCAGGCCCCATTCCAGCTCGAGCATTTTCAGCATACGGCGAGCGCGCAGGGCAACGCTATACTCGGCCCGCTCCAGCTCGAACAGGCGCTGCTCCAGCTCGAAGGGCTCCAAGAGCCTGGCCCGCTCGTCAAAGCCCCATAATCGCTGGAAATCTGCCAGCCACCTGCCGAGCTTTTGGGCCTGCTCGTCGAGCTGCTCGGGGGTGCGCTGAAGCTGAGCCCGACGCAGCGCCGTGCTGAGGTCTGTGGTGTTTGGAAAGAACTCAGTAAGAATACACTTGTGGTCCTCGAAGTGGGCGAGCAGCCGCGGCACCGTGCCGCGCAGGCGCGAGCTCACGCCGCCCTCGGCTGCGTCGATGGCGCTGTGGATTCGAGTCAGCGCTTGGGCTTCGAGCTGAGCGTGAGGCGAGCGTTTGAGCAGGAAGCGCTGCGCGTTCGAGTCTTCGAGCAGGAAGACCTTCCCCGTGGAGCGCCATGCAGCCAGCCGTCGAACGCTGAGCGTGGTGGAGGGCTTGTCGGTGGACGCGCGGAGGGCGGACTCGATGCGCTCCCAGGGCAGCTCGGAGTGGCGTCTGCGGGTCAGGCTCTGACGAAGACTGGCAAGCATGTTCAGAGCTCCAGTCCGGCCTCGGAGGCCATCAAGGGGAAGAGCTCGGTCAGCCCTCGAGGCACTGCGAACTGGGAGGCGTCCACGGTGCTGCCGAAGAAGGCCACTGAGTGCTCGGCTTCTGGGGCATAGCCGTGCATCCCAGCGATGCGTTTGAGGCCCATGTAGCTGGGCACGATGACGCAGCCCGGCTGCATGAGGAAGAAGAGCTGGCCGTAGCGGTGGTCTTCGAAGTCGCAGCCATAGTGGGCGAGGGCTTCCTCAGTGAGGATGCTGCCCAGCGGCTCAGCCTCGAGCGCAGCGCGAATGCGCTGCTCTGCGTCCTCGCGAATGAACCAGAAGCGGGCCATGGTGGAGTCGTAGACGGCGGCGTAGTCGCGGCCCCATTCGAGGCCGAGCATGTCGATGCGGGCCATGAGGTCGGCGCTTTGGGTGACGTCGTTCATGCCGTGGTCTGAGAAGACGAAGATGCGCACGGCGCCATAGCGTTGCGTCGCGTGCTCCTGCAGGCGCTTCAGTGCTTGCTCGTAGCTGCGCAGCTTGGCGCGGACGGGCTCGCTGGCGCAGCCGTCGCGATGCAGGATGCCGTCGAGCTCGGCGAGGTAGAGGTAGGCGAAGCGGATTTGGCCTTGGTCGATGGCGGCGTGCAGCGAGGCGAGGTTCGTTGCTTCGTTGGCGCGCCAGTCGGAGAGGTGGAAGGGGACGTGCTGGCGGCGCAGGTGGTCGAAGATGCTGTCTTGCCCGTTGATGATGCCGCCGGCCTGGTAGAGGTCGCGTTTCTCTGTGTAGTCCAGGTCGGGCAGAAGCTCGAAGGGAGTTTGGTAGAGGTTGAAGTAGCCCGTGTAGCCCAATTGCTTGCCTAGCGCGCGGCTCAGCCGAGAGCGAAAACGCATGCGATCGCTCATCAGTTTCGGCAGTGCGCGCATAGGGCGTATGCACGAAAATGGAGAACGAGCGGGATCATAGACGAAGAAGGAGAAGTGTCCGTGTTCTCTGGGCAGCAGCCCAGTGATGATGGTCGGATCGCAGGTGCAGCTATATCCCAACACCGTCTGCAGCGGTGCGCTGTGTGTGAAGATGCCGTCACCGAAGCGGTAGCGCTCGCGCAGCGCCCAGCCGAGGGCATCGATGAAGACAAAGATGGACAGGGGCTTCTGGGCGGGCATCTGGGCTCCTACTTGGCGAGTCGTCGGATGACTTCCCAGGTGCTCTGGGCGGCGCGCTCCCAGGAGAACTGGGCGGACCACTCGAGGCCGCGCTGTCGCAGCCTGGCGCTGAGGCTCTCATCAAGGCAGATGCTGGCGATGCTGTGGGCCATGGCGTCGATGTCGTAGGGGTCGAAGAGCAGAGCGGCGGAGCCAGCGACCTCTGGTAACGACGCTGCGTTGGACGAGGCGACTGGCAGCCCGCAGGACATGGCTTCGAGTACTGGCAGGCCAAAGCCCTCGAAGAGTGAGGGGAAGACCAAGCCGTCTGCTGCGCCGTAGAGCGTCGGCAGGTCGGCTTCGGGAACGAAGCCGAGGAAGTGGATGGAGCGCGAGGCGCTGGAGCGTTCGGCGGCGGCGTGCACGGCCTCGGCACCGGACCAGTCGCTGCCGGCGAGCACGAGCTGATGTCGGACGCCGTGGCTGCTCACTGCTTCGGTGTAAGCTTCGATCAAGCGGACATGGTTCTTGCCTGGGTGTTCGAGGCGCGAGACGTACAGGATGTAGGGCTCTTGCACGTTGAAGCGCTGCAGCACGTGCGCAGCCGCTTCTTTCCGGTCGACAGGGTGATAGACGCTGCGATCGGCTGCGAGTGGGGTGACCGTGATGCGTTCCGCGGGTACGCCCAGCTTCTCGACCAGGTCGCGCTTACTGTACTCGCTCACGGTGAGCACGTGGTCGAGTGAGCGGACCATGCGGGGCAGCACCTTGGTGAGGTAGAAGTGCCGCGAACGGTCGTATTTGCTGCTGAGGTGGAAGATCCCTGCATCGTGGAAGGTGCCGATGGTGGGCACCGGCGACCATACGCTGAGGCGACGGTTGGCTGCGGGCAGGAAGAGGGCATCGTAGCGCCGCGCCAGGCTGAGCGCCGGGAGGGCTAGCTGATGCCAAGCGATGTCGCCCACGGGATGACGCAAGATGCCCGGAAAATCCAGGCTCTTTGTGTCCTCGGGGACGAAGGCAGCGCGCTCGTCCTTGTCCGTCAGCATCTCGATGTGATCCGTGCCGCGGGACTTCGCCATCGCCGCGAGCAGGCTCCTGATGTAGCGTCCAATGCCTGATTTGCCGCCGTCACCGCCAAATGTCGTTACGCCCAATCGCATGTGGTTTCTCCTTCGTTGCGAGCGTCCAAGGTGAAGGCAACGCAAGCAGGGATTGTCCCGCGCTGGGACATGGCGGAGCACAAGCTGAACGCCGGTCAACGCAGTCTAGCACGCCTTGCTCGACGTTCTGAACAGTGCGCGAAAGGTTCTTGTCGATTGGGTGCTTGGCCTGTTCCCCTTCCTGTCGATTGGGCGCTTGGCCTGTTCCCCTTCTTGTCGATTGGGCGCTTGGCCTGTTCCCCCCAGGTGCACGGATAGTCGGCGAGCCTGCGATAGCAATTCGAGGTGAACGGTCCACCGCAGCCCGAAGCGAAGCTCCAAAAAGGATCTAGCGCTCGAAGCGTACCCGGATGGGCGCCGATTTGGCCGCCTTCGGCTGGCCATCGTCATCCAGCGCGGGCGTGAAGGTCGAAGCCAAGGCGCACTGCCGCGCCGCATCTCCAAAACCGTCGCCAGGATCCCTCAGAATGTCGACGCGCTGCACCACACCCGCCGCGTCGGTGTGCACCCGAATGATGACCACCCGCTTGTCCGGACCACCTTCACCCAGGCTAGGCCAGGGACAAGACCACTGGGCCGAGGGCAATCCCACAGGCTGCGCCTTGCTCTTGCGCGGCTTGGCCTTCGGGGGCTCAGTCACTGGTGCAGGCTCGGGAGCAGGCAGCGGTGGCGTGGGGAGCTCATGGGCTGCCTGGGACGAGCGGCCATCCCGACGGGTCCAGCCGCCAGCGTGGATGGCCCCAATCCCCGTGACAAAGGCATCCGCACTCAGGTCCACGGGGCCGTCGTCTGCTCGGGTCATCAGCGCTCCGGCGCTGGCATGCTCCTTGGGCGCAGGCTTGGGTGGGGTCTGTGCTGGCGGTGGCCCGGCTGGAGGGGGCTCGGTCAGCGTCGGGTCAGGTGGCTCCTCCTCGACCATCGCCGTCTCGCTCTCTTGCTCAGGGAGCGCTGCCGGCTGCACCAGCTCGGGCTCTGGCACCGGCACCGTCTCCAGCTCCACCAGCGCCGGCTCCGCCAGCGCTGGCGCCGCGATGCTGCTGCGTGCCAGCTCCCCACCCAGCAGCAGTGCCCCCGAGCCAAAGAGCGAGCCCACCAGCCCGAGCGCGACCAAAAGGATGACGGTCGCATCCGGCGGGCGCCGGGAGAAGACCTCGTCGATGATGCGGGGCATGGCGTTCATGGGGTTCAGGTTTCGGGTTTCGGGTTTCAGGTTTCAGCCAGGGCCCTGGGCTCGCCCCGCTTTCCCTGGAGCTAACTGGGGTTGCCCCGCCCAGCAGGGAAGGGCTGGAGCGCGCGTGAGCGCGAGACAGACAGGGGTCGGACAGAGTGGGACGGAGGCTTTCGGTTGATGATCGACTTGAAGGTCTCACGCAGAGGCGCAGAGACGCAGAGGCACAAAATAAAAGAGTTTTTGCTTGGCATGGATGGATGCTCGACAACGACTTAGTTACGAGGTTTCAGGTTTCAGTAGCAGCTCGCCATCCAATGGAAGGGATTCCAAAGGGCGAGCCCTTTGGCGGGGTGTGGGGCAGAGCCCCACGACAATCACCCTCTCTCAGCTCCCACCTCCTGCTTCGAGGGGGCTCGCGCCGAAAGCCAGCTTGGAGAGGCCGACGCCTCGAAGGCGGTCGACCACCTGCATCACCCTGCGGTGCTCGACGCCGCCATCCGCGTTGATCACC
>JAVFAO010000054.1:0-25549 GCA_034002465.1 Myxococcota bacterium | reverse complement strand
GGCGCCACCAAGAACGCCAAACTCGAGACGGGCATCGAAGTGCAGGTGCCGTTGTTCATCGAAGTGGGAGAGAAGTTGATGATCGACACCCGCGAGTGTCGATACCTTCGTCGCTCCAACTAGCGTGAGTGAGAGGGCACGCTTGCTCGTGCCACAAGCTCAGCGCAGTGCGCTGCTCGCCCACGCTCGAGGGAGAGCTCTGACGAGAATCGTCGACGCGGCCTGTGGCGCGTCGCGAGGAGTAGGCCATGAGCGAAACTGCCGAACGGGACCGCACGCGAGAGGATTTCGATGACGATGATGACAAGGCTTCGCCCCTGATCTTGGGGAACATCAAGCCACGCAAGAAGGGAACTCAACAAGCGCGGTGGATACGCTTTCTGAAGCGGCTGCTGCACGTACTCTTGAGACCGCAGAGCTTCTGGGAGGATGCACTGGAGGACCGCCACCAGAGCCTCTCGGAGATCCTGTTTCCTCACACCGTGGTGTTGATTTTCGTGCGTGCGCTCGCAGGCTTCGTGGGTGCGCTGCTGGGCGGCAGCACCTTCGCTCAGGCGCTGGCCAACTTTGGTTCGAGCCTATTGAGCTGGTTCGCGCTGGTTTTCACCTTTGCGTTCATCGTCGGTTTCGTGGTCTCTGCGCGAGGCGGACAGATAGGCGAGACCCGCGCCTGGCGTTACGCCGCCTACGGCCTTGCACCGCTCTTTGCGGTCGGCATTTTTGCGGCAATCCCATTGCCGTATGTCGCTCCAGTGGCTGAGCTCATCGCCATGCCCTACACCTTTTACGTGATGGGCTTGGGCTTGGTGCCCATCTTTGGCTTGAAGGCCGAGCGCGCCCCTGCGCTGGTGGGGCTGCTCTGCGGTCTGTTGCTGGTGCTCTGGGGGGTGATGCCGACCTTGGTCCCCATCGTGGTGCACGCGCTCACGCATTGAGCGGGGCAGCCGGGTTCGCGTCCCGCGCAGTTTTTTTTCCGGGCCTGGACAATGTCACTTTACAAGGCCTAAGCTCGTGTTAAAATGCCGCTCGCCTCGAAAGAGGTGGTCCGCGGTCGTCTAATGGCAGGACATTGGCTTTTGGTGCCAAGTATCTAGGTTCGACTCCTAGCCGCGGAATTCACAGTCCAAATTCTGTTCCTTCGTTCTCAGCTAGCGCTCTCACTCGATCTTGCTCGGGGTGGCATGCGCTTCGCTCACTTTCGATTGCGATGAGGATATCTTGACTCCCTTCGACAGGGCACGCTCTCTGCGTTTCAATACCCCACTCCGCATCGAGCGTGGAATGGCTCGCGCCGCGCGATGCCTCCTGCTCGCCTTCTTGCTTGCCGGCTGCGACTCGAGCAGTCCCAAGCCAGCTCCGCTGCTCGAGGAACTGGACAGCACCGAGGTGGATGCCGAGCTCGACGAAGCGCACGAGCTCGACACCGAAATCGAGCAGGACGTACTGGACTTGGACGATGGCGACGCTGAGCCGGATGGCGAGGAGCTCGACGACGCCGAAAGCTCTGATGAGCTCGAGGAGCAGTTCGAAGACGAGCTGAGCGACGTGCTGGACCTCGAGGACGCGGAGAGCGAGCTCGAGGAGCAGGAAACCGAGCTCGAGGAGGACGAGCTCGAAGACCCGTGCGCCAGTTGTGAAGCGCTCTCGGTGAGCTTGGATTTTGGTGCGCTGAACGCGAGCTTCGAGCAGGCCTTCTTTGGTCTCGAGACCGAGGATCAGGTCACTTGGTCGCTCTATGTGGAGCTCTACCGAGGTGGTGCTGATGGCTGTCCGAGTCAGGAGTCCCCTACTCCAGATTACACACTGATCATCTCCAATTGGCCCTTGGATGCCACCGAGCTGAGCGAAGAGGACGGTTTGAGCGCCACTTTGCTCGATTTTTCCGGTGACCTCTTGGGCGGACAGCTCTTCGTCAAAGCGGATCAAATCTCAGTGCGACGCGTAGGTGCCTGCGCGAGCTGTGTCAACTGGCCCACTCCGGAAGCTGCAGATGGACACATCGTGGTGGAGCTCGACGCCCAGTTTCCTGGTGGCTCCGTGAACGGACTGCTGAGGGCGAGCCACTGTGATTCTTTGGACTGGCCCTAAGCGAGTGCTGGCAGGCGCTCGCTGCTTGAAATTGATGTCGACCGCCAAAGATTCTCAGACGAGACAGGGAATGCTAGAATAGAACTGCAGCTTGCTGTCTCGGACGGCAGTTTGCCGCGTTTGGGGAACCGAGATTGGCTGGTTCCAGCGCATTTTCGCTGGAAAAGACAAGGCTTTCTCCTCAATGCGAGCATTCCTCTGGGGTTCGGCGTAGCCCCTCGGATGGCTGAGAAAGCTCGTGTTCGTTGTCTCGAGCTGTCGTCCGTTCGGAGCTGTCTTGGCTTGTTGGTGAGGAACGTGATTTGAGCACGGTGTCCAAACATCGCAGTGAGCGTCTTCCACGGCAATTCGGCAAATACGAATTGGTCAAGAAGATCGGCTCTGGGGGGATGGCCGAGGTATTTCTGGCGCGCAGCTTTGGCGCGGAGGGCCTCGAGAAGCTGCTGGTCATCAAGAAGATCCTCCCAGCTTTCGCCCAGAAGGCGCGCTTCGTCACGATGTTCATCGACGAGGCCAAGATCGCGGTGACCCTCAATCACCCCAACATCGTGCAGACCTATGATTTTGGTCGCGTCGACGAGAACTACTTCATCGCCATGGAGTACGTCGAGGGCACAGATCTGGCGAAGATCTTGGCGCGAGCCCGACCCCATCGGGTGATGCCGATGGGTGACGCGCTCTATCTGGGCATCGAGCTTTGCAAAGGCCTCGACTACGCCCACCACCGAACGGACAAGTACGGCGAGCCCCTCAACCTCGTGCATCGCGACATCAGCCCCCACAATCTCTTGATCAGTCGTGACGGGGATCTCAAGATCGTCGACTTTGGCATCGCCCACGCACGCAATCAGAGTAAGGAGAGCGATGGGCTGATCCAAGGCAAGTATAGCTACATGAGCCCAGAACAGACGCTGGGGGGGGCGGTTGATCACCGCAGCGACCAGTTTTCTGCCGGCATCGTGCTCTTCGAGATGCTCTTTGGCCGCCCACTGTTTCAGCTCAGCACCCCTGAAGAGACCCTGAATTTGGTTCGGGCCGCCGTCTTGCCCGACTTCTCCACGCTCACCCCGCGCATTCCAGACGCACTCGAGCGCATCCTCTTCAAGGCTCTCGATAGGCTGCCACAGCGACGTTTCCCCAGTATTCGAGAGATGCAGGTCGAGCTCTACCGGGTCCTCGCCGCCACCGGTGCCTTGCACGATGCCCGTACCGTCGCAGAGTTCGTTTCCACACTCGAACAGAGCTCTCCTGAGACCGGGCCCGTGGCACAGGTCGCCACCGTCGTTCAGGGAGCCACGCAGCAGTCGAGCCTGTCACAGAGTATTGCCACGACCCCCATCACCCAGCTCGGCGCGATCGAGCTAGCGGCCCCGGTGGATCTGGTCAGAGTTCGCAAAGAGATCGTCTGTGTTTGGGCCGATCTGAGCGGCTTTTCGGAGCTGCGTGCGCTCTGGCCCGTGGAGCGATGGCAGACGCTGCTGATGGAGCTGCGGCGCATGGTGGACGGCATCGCCTTTCGCAGCAAAGCCACGGTGGAACGATTCTCCGAGAATGGTTTCTTGTTGCTGCTCGGACTCCCTGCAGCGAGCGAGAACGACGCAGAGCTTGGCGCTTTTCTCGCGCTCGACCTGATCGAAGCCATCGCAGGCATCAATCTCAACCTCGAGAGCCCCCTGCACGTCTCCCTGGGCCTCGCCTCGGGTCACGCCTTGATGTCCCAGAAAGGTGATCAGAAGAAGTACGAAAAGGAGCTCCTGCATCAGGTCGACGAGATAGCTCTCAGCCTGGCCAAGGAGGGAATGCCCAAGGAGATTCTAGTCGGGGGGCGGATCTATCAGCGTATTCGTCGGTCTTTCGAGCTGAGCTACATCAAGAGAATGCCGCTGCGGCGAGAGAACGGCGAGGAGATCGAGACCAACGTCTACCGCATCTTGCGTCCCAAGAATCGCGAGGAACGGCGGGCCGCACTTCGGCAGAGCTACAACGTGCTCCACGGTCGCGATCTCGCCTTCAAAGCTTTGCGCGAGCGCTTCCAGCGCGTACAGAGCGAGCGCACCTGCCTCGGCATCACCTTCGAAGGCCCCATCGGCCTCGGAAAAAGCGCACTCGTCGAGGAATTCCTTCGCAACATCGAAGCAACAGCCAAACAAGAGGATGATCGGCCCCCGGAAGAAGGCCGCTGCTTCTCCAGAGATGACACACGCAGCGGAGTTTTCTCCGCGCCCTCGACCAAAGTGCTGCGCGCGCTGGGGACGCACCACCTCGCCGATACCCCATACGCCGTGCTCAGAGAGCTGGTCTACGACCTCTTCGAGGTCGAGCCAGACACCGACATCCGGCAAATCAAGTCCAAGATTGAAGCCTACGTCAACCGCTATTTCCCTGCCACAGGCGGCTCGAGCGATGAGCCATCCAACGCCTCCAGCGTCACCAGAGCGCTGCCCGACGGCGAGAGATTGCGCTTGCTCTCAGCCAGCAGGTCGGCACCTGAGCTTGGACGCGCAGACATCGACTCACCAGCGGTCATCGATACCAATGAACAGCGCTACCTCACCCAGGGCATTGGCTTCTTCTTCGATGTCAAGTACGCCGATAGCCTGATCGAATCCCTGGATGCCGAGCGCAGACGTAGCCGTATCTTCTTGTCCACGCAGCGCTTGCTCGAGGTCATCGCCGCCGAACGCACCCTGATCATCGTCGTCGAAAACCTGCAGCACGTCGATTCCGCTAGCCTCGAGTTCCTCGGCAACCTGCTCGCCCGCAACCCGCGGGCTCCCATTCTGCTCATCTTCACCTCTCGCAGCCTTGCACCCAATCCTATGCTCGAGAGGCTGATGAACACACCACAGATGCGCGTCGAGCCCATCAAGGAACTCTCTCGACACCACGCAGCCGCAGTGGTCCACGACATCCTGGGAAGCAAAGACGTCGATGAAGAGGCGATGCGCTACATCTTGGATCGCGCCGACGGTGTCCCCTACTTCATCCATGAGCTCATCGACGCCCTCAAGAATCGAGGCGTACTGCGGCAGGTCAAGCAACGCTACACGCTCGCTGGCTCCATCAGCGAAGCCTGGCTTCCCACCAGCCTGGAAGCGGTCTTTGCCTCCCGCGTCGATGAGCTGGAGGGTGCCCTCAAAGACACGCTGCGGCGCTGTGCTGTCTTGGGCCCCGAGTTCAACCGCCGCGATGCGCTCTTTCTCTTCGGCCAAGAGATCGAGGAGAGACTCGAGCAGCTCGTCAGCTCCAATTGGCTCAAGGCCGTACGTCACCACGGCGAAGGGGGCGGGGGTTATCAGTTCGTACACACGCTCAGCTATGAGGTCGCGCTGCGCGAGCTCCCTCTCGAAGACCGCATCAACGACCATGAAAAGCTCGCGGACTTCCTCATCCGCGAGCGTGAGAGCGGACACGGCTCAGTAAGCATCGCACGCATCGCACGTCACCTGGAGAGCGCACAAAAGCTGGCGTTGGCTGCCGAATACTATCAACGCGCCGCGGAAGAAGCCCTCGCAGCCTCGAGCCACCTCGAGGCGGTACGCCTCGCCGATCGCGGACTAGCCCTCGAAAGCAAGCTCAGCCCCCGCTCCTCTGCCTGGACTGGCGCCGAGTTCACTTTCGACCTGCTGCGATGCAAAGAGGAAGCGCATCGTAACCTCAACGACATCGAAGCCAGGGAAGAGACCCTCAAGCGCATGCAGCGCATTGCCGTTGACCATGCCGACACGGGCAAGTTGCTCCTGGTCAACACCCTGCGTATTCAGCACTGCTTCGATCAGCGTCGCTTCGACGAGGCCCAACCCATCATCGACGAGACGCTCAAGCTGAGCAAACCTGCACAAAACGGCGACGATCCCTACCTCTATCAACGCGCAAAGGCCTTGCAACAGCGTGCCCTCATCGAACGGGAAAAGGGCAACGCCGAGGCCGCTATCCAAGGTCTGCTGCACGCCCTCAAAATCTTCGGAGATGCTGCACAAAGCCCGCCGTCGCCCCAGGAGATGCGAGAGCTCGGTCGCATGCACAAGGTCCTCGGCGACTCCTATTGGCTGCAGGGGCGCTTCGAAGATGCCTTGAACGCCTACGAGCTCGCCCGCAACATCACCGACGAGAAGGACATCCACGAGGTTACCAACGTCAACATGGGCCTCGCCCTCGTCAGCATGGGAAACTATGAAAAGGGCTTGCGGCGCTATCACGAAGCGCTCAGAAGCTGTCAGAGCATCGGCTACGTCACCCGAGAGGCCGCCATCCTCCCCAACATGGGCCACGCCTACCTGCTGCTCGGACAACCCGTCGACGCAGAACGCTGCCTTCTCCAGGGCGTCAAGCTCGCCAAGGCCGCTCGTACTCCCGTTGCCCTCGCCGATGCGCTCGCCACGCTCGCCGTGGTCTACCTCGAACAAGAGCGACTCAAAGAGGCCGACCAGATCTTGCGCCAAGCCATCGACGAAGCCACCCGAGTCGGCAGCAACTACCTGCTCATCCATTGCCGCCTCGCCCGCGCGCAACTGCGCCTGCTGCGTGCACGGCCCAGCGACCCGGTCAAAGCTGTCGAAGATGCCCGAGAAGCGCTGCGCTTAGGCGAAGACGCCTCGATGATCCACGGCCTCACCCATGGCAACAAGCTCCTGGCCTTGGCGCTCGAGCGCGTCGGAGATCAAGATGGCGCACTGCAGGCAGCAGAGCGTGCACTCAGAGAGAGTGAACGAGCCTTTGTCAGCGGCCTCGAACATATCCTCTTCGACTGCGGAGAGCTGATCCTGCGACTCGCCCCCACCCGCTGCGATGAAGTACGACTGCTCTTGCAGCGGGCCCGGCAACTCGTCCACGCACAGGCAGCAATGATCGAAGATCTGCTGCAGCGTCAACGCTTCCTGGCGCGTCCTGCCATTCGACGCATCCTCGAGTCCGTCGCTGACGCCTGCGAAGACGACAACATGGAAACCGCCGACAGCTAACAGCAGGCTCGCAGCCTTCGGGGCATCCTCCCGGTGGCTTCAGAAATCGAGCTTGTCGAGGAAGCCACGTAGCACGCTCAAGGTCCAACGTTCGCCTGCGAACGCCTTCATCATGGCCACCAGGCAAAGCACCAAGAACGCTGAGCCAGCCACCCCCCAGAGGATGTAGAAGATGGTCTTCAGCGAATCCCAGTCGAGCATGCCCATGAAGTTGGCGAGCCCCAGCAAGCCCACAGAGAGCAAGAACCAGAGCAGCGCCAAAATGAGACCATGCTTGGCATGCCACTTCGCAAACTCATCCTCACGTTCCACCACCATGGGAATCACTGGCAAAAAGACGCAGCAGGTCGTGATCCATAGATAGGAGAGCAGCAGCCAAACGCTTCGATTACTGGTTTCGTTGATTTCCGGGGTTTCGTCCATCACTCCCGCACCTCGGGTCCGAACTCGCCGGGAGCATAGGTCGATGGGCTTCGGGGTGTCAAGCATTCAGGCCCTGCATCGCACTTGGCTCGACGCAGCTCCCGCGAGAGAGCCAACATCAGTCGCCCGCAGCAGGCCCCCTCAGATTCTCAATGGCTCGAATCAGGACCAGAAGCTCCCGCTCGGCGTCGGCGGAAGCAGAGGCAAGCTGCTCTGCACTGCTTCCGAAATCGGCTCTCTCGGCGATGACCGAGCGCAGCGCCTCATCAATTTGTCGATAGAGGCGGTCTCCAGCGTCTTCGACGAAAGCCCTGAGACGCTCACCAAAGTCATCGACGATATTGACAATTTCAACCTCGACCCGATCTGAGACCTGCCGAATCGTCTCCATTCCGGCCTCAGTCGCACGGGTCTTGACGCGGGCGTCCAGACGATCGCGCAAGAGATACGCGACGACAGGCGTCGAGAGGGCAATGAGACCGCCAGCGATGACGTTGACGAAAACCAGGACCGAGACACCGAAGGCACCGAGCACGAACACCGAGAAGTCATACGGTGTCGAATCGATCTTGATGTCGAGCGCTTCCAGCCCGAGCTCAGCCTCGATACCATCCACGCTCTCTCGCACCTGTTCGTTGGTGACGGCGATGACCTCCTCGGCGAGCCGTTCGAGCTCACGAGCGAGAGCGCTGCCTTCGCGATCGAGGAAGCGATGAAAGGAGTACTCGATGAAGCCGGGAAGGTAACGCTGTACGTCGTCGGCGCTGGCCTTCTCAATTTCTCTGGGCAGGGCGGTGAGGAAGTCATCGCGAAAACGTTGGACCTCGGAGCGAGTTCTGGCGATGAGCTCACGTTTGGCCTGCTCGATACGCTCTGCATTCTGGGCGATGAAGCGCTGACTCTGGCGCAGCTTCTCCTGAACCTGTCGTTGGCGCGACTCCAGCTCGCTCTGGGCGAGGCGGTAGCTGCTTTGCTTGATGCGAAGGTTACCGAGCAGGGCACTGCCGGCCCTCATCCCGGCGCTCAGCGCCGAGTCGAGGAGGATCAGCTCGCCACGCTCTTCGAGGCAGGCCGAGAGGTACTGCTTGAAGGCATCGAAACCGCCATCACCCGTATTCAGAGCTCGCCGAGCAGATAGAGGAAAGAGCTGTACTGAGCCGAGCAGCGCGTCGAGTCGTTCGCGGGCGTAGCGCTCGACCTCTCTGGCCTCCTCCTGATCGAGGCGGTCCATTTTTCCGAGGACGAAGACGAGGCGATCGCGATTGCTGCTGAGCAATCTCTCTTCGATGAAGCGGAGCTCCGAGCGTTTCAGAACCTGTGTGGCGTCGAGCACGAAAACGACGAGATCAGCGCGAGGAACGATGCCATAGGTGACCTCGACGCGCTGCTGGGAGATGTCGTTGACGCCTGGCGTATCGATGAACCGCATCTTGGCAGGAAAGCCGCTGAAGGGGTAGCGCAACGCGACGTGGCGCACGCGCTCGGATTCTTCTCGAACGGTCTCCTCGAGCGCATCGAAGTGCAGTGGATGGGACTCGCCATCCATATCGACCCAGGCTGCCGAGCGCTCTGCGCCGTATTCAATTTGGACAATGCATGCTGTTGTGGGGGTGATCCCCACGGGCAGCACTGGGGTGCCGAGCAGCGCGTTGAGCAGGGTGCTCTTTCCATGGTTGAACTCACCGAGCACCACGACGCTGAGGGAACCGGCGCGAAGTGCAGGCAACTTCTCCTCAGCGAGCTCCTGCGCGAGTGAGCCGAGGCCAACACGACGGGCGAGACGGGCGAGCGTGTCGAGCTTCTCGAGTGCTGCTTCGAATGCAGGCATGGCGCCTCCCAGGCGAGCTTGGTCAGGAGAGTCAGCGCGAAATCATTGAAGGGAGTTTGGAAAGGAGATTCGAGAGACCCGGTTGCGACGACACGCCGCAGGATCGGGCCTCTCGAAACGGGGTTTGGACTGCGAGACAGCAAATGCTTTCGTGACCCCCGGTTTACCCTGGCGAGACGTTGCGCATCGAGCCTGGTACCGAGCTCGGGCGAACGTCAGCGGCGTCCCTCAGTCGCGGTGTGCGGTGGACGCGCCACGCTGAACGCGACTTGGGCCGCATCGTAGCGCACATCCGCACCTACCAAACTGGATGTCAGTCCCGCTGAACTCAGCCGTTGCTCGAGGTCCATCCAGGCCTCTCTCGCAAACCTGCCAGGCAAGGGGTGTCTACTCGCGACCGTCCCCGCAACCCCGCGTCATCCCCTTAGCATCGCGTCGAGCTCGTCGTCAACGGCGGAGAGGCTTTTCCCTTTCTCGGCGTAGGAGGCGATGTGCTCGAGGTAGAACTGGCTTTGGGAGAACGCGCGAAGCGCGGCGACGCGAAGATGCAGGGGCAAACGCCCAGCCCCCACTTTTTCTCCAAAGGGAGGGGCGCCGGGGTCTTTGCGCAGGGCCTCGAGAACGTCCTCGAGCTTGAGATCCTCTTCGAGTCGGCGTGTGGAGATGGCTTGCTGTGCCATTCTACGAATGGCCACGTCGAGTTCTCGGCAGGCGAGCAGCCCGGCGCGATCGGCGGTCAGGGTGGCCCGTTTGCGCCAATGCTGAATGGCCATCACGGCGGGCTTGGCGACCCAACGCAGGACCACGTTGGCGAGCTCGTCGGCATAGTAGTAGACGGTGCGATAGACCACATGCGCGTTCTGAATGTGTCCGAACTGTCTACCGAGCTCGAAGAGCAAGCTTCGATCATCGAGAAGCTTGGGCAGCTCGGTATGGACAGCGACGAAGACCTCTTCGCGGTCGCCCAAGGCATGGGCCGAGGCATCCTTGAGCTGATGGCTGAGAAAGACCTGGACAGGAGGCATGTGCAGCGCTTGTGCGGCTTCCAGGGCAGCGCGATGAACCCTGGCGCCCTCTTTTTCCGAGGCCTTGGTCGACTGTGTTAGCACCGCCTGCCGCCCCCAGCCAGCCCAGAGCTGCAGCCCTGCCGAGAGCATCATGCGCACTGGCATGAAAGCGTGCAGGGTGCGAAGGGCCTTGATGTCGCCCCGGTAAGCGTATTCACCAAAGGACATCGCGCGAGCACGGGCTTCGGGGTCCTTGTGCTGCGCGACATAGGCCTGAAAATCGAAAACTTGGGGGCGCATGTCAGGGCCCTTCAGGGCTAACGGAGACTTGAATCTGCTCACCTTTTTCGTCGATGGCGGTGAACACGACGAGCAGGCCATCGTTGCACAGCAAGCGTCGCTCAGCGTCGAACTCGAAGCTGAAGCGCTGCTCCTGGAGTGATTCTGCCGCCTCCTCTTCAACGAGGGCATCTGGCTGCAATGCGATCGTCTCGAGCCCTCCGATCAGGACGCTGACCCCGACCAGGTTGTCGTCGATGACCCTCACCTCGCCTCCTGCGAGCACCAGGTCGCTGAGCTCAGGGTTGCCCGAGTCGACGCAGCTCAAGCTGGCGCTGCCAGCTATCCACTGGGGCAACTCATTCTTGGGCGGCGGTTCTTCTTCGCAGGCGAAGAGCAGAGTGCAGAGGGGAAGGAGCGCGAGTAGGCCGACTTTGAGAGGCAGTTCTCTGGGCATCATTGCAGTCTCCGAGCAGGAAAGCATCGTTACCCTCGCGTAACGCCAGTGACGACGAGGCGGGGCCATGTCAGCCGGCCGTGCCGACATCGATGCGCAGCGAGGAATCGAGTTGCATGCGCTGGTGAGCGCCTTGTTTGTTGCTCATCTCGAGGATGATGGTCATATCGGCGATGGAGCTCATCGGTGAGAGCAGCTGCTGCAGGTCGAATTCGGCCGCCCCTTTTCCACTGCTGCTCAGGCTCACGAGCTCCACCTTGGCATCCGCCTTGAGGCCACCCATGGCGAAGGCTTGGGCGCTCGCGCTCTGTGTGATGGCGAGCTTGACGCGTCCCGTGTTGCCGTCGGCACTCTCGAGCTGATAGCTCAACTCTTGCTCAACCCTGGCACCTTGATGGATGACGGTGCTCACGACCTTCCATTGCGCATTCTTGCCCACCGGCTCTGCGGGGAATGGGACAACCAGTGACTGCAGCGTCCGCTCCATGAACCCTATCTGCTCCTTGGCGGATTCGCGGAAGAGCTCGGGCACATCGAGTCCACTGCTTTGGACCATGCCGTGTGGGTCCACCTCGACCCAAGCTTTGAGCCCCTCGAGCATACGCAATTGCCGTTGCATGCCTTCACTTCGCTGCTTGTCTCCGCCTTCGATGGTGGCATTCGCGAAGAGGAAATCGGCGCGAATGTTGCCGTCATCAGCGGTCTTGGCATTCACCTCGAGGTCGAGCTGAATGGTGGGCTGGGCCCTTGGCCTCTTGGGGCTGCCTTCCTGGCTGAGCTGGGTGCTCATGGTGATGAGTAAGCGAAGCTGTTGTTTGCTCTCCGCAGCGACAACGTAGCGCAGCTCGCGTTTCTCCCCCTCACCAGCAGCGATGAGCTCGAGCCGTGGTGCAGGGAGCTGTCCATGGCCAGCAGCAGCGACGTCCTGGACATCGGAAGCGGAGGGCTGAGCATCTGTCTGCGCTTCAGGAAGCGCTGCGACGCCGCTGTCTTCCTGCGTCTGGGTGGGCAGCGCATCGCTGCGCTCGGCGTGCGGGCTGGGGCTGGCTTCGTCGCCACGCTTGCAGCCAATCACCGCAACGCCAAGCGCAAGCATCACCCCAAAGGCAATCGAAAGTGAGCGAGGGGCACGCATCCTCTCGACATTCCATAGGAATTGCTGCTGTCGAGAGAAATGACAGCGAGCACTCCGGAGGAATTCTTGTTGCTTGGGCGCTTGGCCTGTTCCCTCGAGTTCTAGCTGTCGCGAGGACGAAGAGCAACGATTCATGAGCACACCTGCATCAGATGAAGTCACGCGCACGGAAGATGGCGGCAGCAGCCGCCAACATCAGCACAATGTAGAAGCCACCGTGCGCGCTGGCCTGCGCGACGTAACCCCAGCTGATGGCGATGTTGTAGGTGACCTCGGTGGAGAGGTTGAAGAGCGAGAGATCGGGCAGCAAGAACTTGGCGATATCCAGGATCGAGCGGACCCATTGCTCAGGGTGTTTGGCAGCGAAATGCGCCATGGTTTCATGCAAATTCCCGAGCAAAAAGAGGGCAGCGGTCATCATGCCGCTGAGAAAGGGGGTCGAGAACGAACTGAAGAGCGTGGCGATGGCCGCAACCACCGCGGTTTCGACATAGATGAGCAGCAAAGCCTGCAACAGGGTCTGAGTAATCTCTATCTGCTTGAACACGAGCAGCAGTAGGAAGAGGATGGCCATGATTCCCACTTCGACAGCCATCGTGATCAGAATGCCGAGGTATTTTCCGACCAAAAAATGCCATCTCTCAATGGGTTTCGAGATGATGGTGTAGATGGTCTTCTTGTCGATCTCCTTGTAGAGAAGACTAACGCCAGTATACACCGCAACAAGCGCCCCAAAGAGGGTGATGATCAGAATGCCCAGGTCCTTGATCACCCTCTCTTGCTCGTAGAGCGAGAGCTCCCCGAAAACCATCGATGACAGAATCAGCAGCACCGCAAAGAAGAGGATGGCGTACAGCACATTGCTGCGGACAGCCACTCGAAATGTGTTCAGTGCGATGGCGTGAAAGCGCCCGAACATCGACTCTCCTTAGACCAGTTGACGAAACACCAAGCCCGTCGGCAATGAGCTCACAGAGGCACAGCGTTGGCTTTGGAGTCACGCTGCTTCGCCTCCTGACCAGCCAAGGCTTGTCTAACGAATACATCCTCGAGACTCTCACGGCGAGGACTGACGCTATCGATACTCACCTTGGCCTCGACCAAGGTCACCAAAAAGCTCTGCAAGGAACACTCGCCCGGGAGCAGAAAAGTGTTGCCTTCTGAATGCTTGAGCACCTTGAGTCCACTGAAACGGAGCTGCCATTGCTCGACCAACTCGACATCGACGTGAGAGGTGGCGATCTCGTTGACCAGCGTGCGAGGATTCAGCAGAGAGGCCAACGGCCCAATGTCCACCAAGGCGCCGTTGATCATCACCGCAACCCGATCACAGACCCGCTCGACATCCGGCAAGATATGAGAAGAGAAGAAGATCGTCTTGCCCTGCTGCTTGAGCTCGTGGATGATGTCGGCCACCTCTTTTCGTCCCAACGGATCCAAACCAGATTGTGGCTCATCGAGGATGACGATGTCTGGGTTGGCAATCAGGGCCTGCGCGAGGCCAATGCGCTGCAACATGCCTTTGGAAAACTTGCGCAGCGGCTTGGCGCGGGCGTCCGCCAAACCCACGCGCTCCAGCAGCCAGTCCACTTGGCGCTTGCGCTCAGCGCTCCCAAGACCATAGAGTCGACCGTAGAAGTCCAAGATCTCCTCAGGCTTCAAGTAGTCGTAATAATAGCTAATTTCCGGCAAGTATCCAATCCGGCGGCGGCTCTCGCGCGAAGGAACAGGCTGCCCAAAGACCTTTATCTCGCCAGCAGTTGGTGCGATCAGCCCCATCAGACACTTGATGGTCGTCGTCTTCCCTGCCCCATTCGGACCAACAAGCCCGAAAATCTCACCTCGATACACATCAAAGGAGCAATCTGAGACGGCTTCTACTCGCTTGCGCCGAAAACCCAGGGAAAAGGTCTTCGACAGCTTGCGAATGCTGATGACTGCCTCGGACTTGGCTTGCGCGCTGCTCTCGCTCATGCTCTCTTTCACTCGCTCGAGGGCCCAATGACCGTTACTATTGGGCAGCAAACAGCGCCAGCTCGACGCTGTCCGCCCGACAAGCTTATCACAGCACCGGTTCACGACAAGTAGAGCGCCGCGCGCCGATGTCTGAGCTCGCCTCGGAGCAGGATCAAGCTCATGTGCACCAGCTCTCGCCCTGCCCATTTCTTCACTCTCGGTCACCTTCCCGCGGCAGCGCAATGAACACGCTTCTCCACAGCCTCGCCTACGCCGCTCTGCTCCTCGCAATCTTGCTTGTCGTGTGGCGCTGGACACTGACACGCCACGCGCTTCGCAGAGCCGAAGTCAAGCTCGCCGAAGCAGCGTCAGCCGCGCGAACACAACACGAGCGGCAACGCAGAGAACATCTGCAGGCCATCGACGCAGCGCGCCGCGAGCTGCTCTCTGCGCTGCTCAGCCTCGACGAGGTCTTGCAACGCAGCAAGCAATGTGGTCCCACACAGTCAAGTGACACCCTACGACAGCTCGAACATCAGCTCGAGCTTCTCTGCACCCAGATGCAGCTCGAGCGCATCCAGCCATCACCTGGCAGCCCCTTCGATCCCTCCCGGCACGAAGCCATCGCACGGTGTGAATCGCCAGACGCCACGGTCCCTCTGGTTCAGGTGGTCGAAAGAGACGGATTTCTGTGGCATCGAGGTGAAGCGCAGCCCGAGCTTCTGCGCGCAGCCAGAGTGCTCGTCGCGATGCAGTCGAAGATCAGTGAGGAGCACGCATCCTCCCAACATCTCGAACAACTTGGGGGAACAGGCCAAGCGCCCAATCAACAAGAAATCTCCGCCGCACAGAGCGCTTCCGAAAGCAATCGAAAGTGAGCGAGGGGCACGCATCCTCTCGACATTCCGAAGGAATTGTCGCTGTCGAGGGGTTGCTCCCCTCGAGCGAACGAATGCAATCAATGCCATCGCATGAGGAGTGTGAAGCATGAGCGACTTTCATCCCCGCATCGCCGCCTACGCGGGTAGCTTCGATCCCCCCACTTGCGGCCACCTGGATCTCATCCATCGGGCGTCGACGCTGGTCGACACCCTCATCGTCGCCGTGGGAAACAACCCGCGCAAACACTATCTCTTCAACGTCGACGAACGCATGGACCTGCTCCAACGCAGCCTCCATGACCTACCCAACGTGGAGCTGCGCTCGTTCTCTGGACTGCTCGTCGACTTCTGCGTACAGAGCGGGGCGAGCATCATCGTGCGTGGTCTTCGAGCGGTGGGGGACTTCGAGTTCGAGTTCCAGATGGGGCTGGCCAACATGAACCTCGAGCCCAAGATAGAGACGATCTTTCTCGTCGCCGCCCCAGTTCACCTCTTCGTCTCATCATCCGTCGTCAAGGAGATCGCTGCCGGTGGCCGCGATGTGAGTCGCTACGTGCCCGAGCACGTTGCCCTCGCGCTCCGTGAACGGCTCGAAGCGTCCTGAGACAGCAAAGGCAAGGGGATTCCAAAGGGCATGGCCCTTTGGCGGAGCGTGGGGCAGAGCCCACACCCGTATTCCATTTCCTCAATCCACCCCACCCAGAAGCACCCATAGGAGCACTCGATGTCTTGGAACGTCGCAACTTGGAATGTGAATTCTGTACGAGCCCGAGAGCCTCGCTTGCAACTCTGGCTCGAGCAGCATCAACCCGATGTGCTCCTACTTCAAGAGACCAAGGTTGACGATGCGCGCTTCCCACGCGCCTCCATCGAAGCCCTTGGCTACCACTGCAGCCTCTTTGGACAGAAGGGTTTCAATGGCGTCGCGGTGTTGAGCCGTCAGCCCGTCACCGCGCTCAAACGCGGCTTCGACGACGGCGAACCGGAAGACGAACAGTCTCGCTTCATTCGGGTGTTCTTCAACGAGAGCTGCCTGGCCAGCGTCTATGTGCCCAACGGTGCTAGCCTCGACTCAGACAAGTATGAGTACAAGCTGAGATGGCTCGAGCGCTTTCTTCGCTGCCTTCGCAGCCAACACGAGCCCGCACAGCCCCTGCTGCTCGGCGGCGACTTCAACATCATCCCCGACGCGCGAGACTGCCGACTCGAGGAACAGTGGTTGGGCACTGCGCTGTATGCGCCGGCTGTCAGAGCCCTGCTGCAGGAGCTCCTCGCCTGGGGCCTCGTCGACCTCTTCCGCAAGCACGAGACAGAGGGTGGTCACTTCAGCTGGTGGGACTACCGGGGCTTTGCGTTCCCCAAGAACGACGGTGCCCGCATCGACTTTCTCCTGGCCACCGCTAGCCTCGCAGCCCAATGCAGCAGCTGCAGCATCGACAGGGACGAGCGGCGCCCGAAGAAGCACCCCAGCACCCCCTCGGATCACGCACCCGTCGTGGCCTGCTTCGAGGGAGCACCGCTGGCCTGAGCCGAGCCTGCTGAGTCCGCGCTAGCCGTTCTTGTCTTCGAACTCGGCGTCGATCACGTCGTCGTCGCCCTTCGCCGCGCCTGGAGCTGCCCCGGCTCCGCCCGGCGCTGCGCCGCCTTCAGCCGAAGCCTTGGCATACATCAACTCTGCGATCTTGTGTGAGGCCTTGAGCAGCTCCTCTTTGGCAGCCTTGAGCGCGGCAATATCCTCACCACCCTTCTCTTGCTTGGCCTTCTCGAGCGCCTTCTCAACCGCGCCGATGTCCTCGGCAGAGAGCTTGTCCTTGAACTCGGAGAGGCTCTTCTCTGCGGAGTAGATGAGGCTGTCGAGCTCGTTTCGGGCTTCGGCAAGCTCACGCTTTCGCTTGTCGTCGGCCTCGTGGCTCTTGGCTTCGTTGACCATCCTGTCGATATCTTTGTCGTCGAGGCCACTGGACGCGACGATGGTGACGCGCTGCTCTTTGCCCGTCGCTTTGTCCTTGGCCGAGACGTTCACGATACCGTTGGCGTCGATGTCGAAGGCCACCTCGATCTGCGGTACGCCGCGAGGTGCAGGCGGGATGCCATCGAGGTTGAACTTGCGCAGGGTGCGATTGTCAGAGGCCATTTCGCGCTCGCCTTGGAGCACGTGCACGGTGACCTTGGTCTGACTGTCATCGGCGGTGGTAAAGATTTCGCTCTTTCGGGTGGGGATGGTCGTATTCCGAGGGATCAGCACCGTCGTCAGGCCACCCAAGGTCTCGATCCCCAGAGAGAGCGGGGTCACATCGAGGAGCAGGATATCCTTGACATCACCAGAGAGCACGCCGCCCTGGATCGCCGCACCGAGGGCCACCACCTCGTCAGGATTGACGCTGTGGTTGGGGCGCTTGCCGAAGAATTCCTCAACCTTGCGCAGAACCAGAGGAATACGAGTGCTGCCACCGACCAGAACCACCTCATCGATGTCCGAGGTCTTCTTGCCTGCATCTCGCAGCGCCTTCCTGCAGGGCTCAATGGTCTTCTCGACGATGTCCTCGATCAGCGCCTCGAGCTTGGAGCGGCTCAAGCGGACATTGAGGTGCTTGGGTCCGGAAGCGTCAGCAGTGAGAAACGGCAGGTTGACTTCGGTCTCGGGGATGGTCGAGAGCTCGATCTTCGCCTTCTCCGCCGCATCCTTGAGGCGCTGAAGCACGAGCTTGTCCTTGGCAACATCGATGCCGGTCTCTCGCTTGAACTCCGCGATCAGCCAGTCGATGATGCGCTCGTCGACGTTGTCGCCGCCAAGGTGGGTGTCACCGTTGGTGGACACCACCTCGACCACGTTGTCACCCACCTCGAGCACGGAGATATCGAAGGTTCCGCCGCCGAAATCGTAGACGGCGATGAGCTCGTCCTTCTTCTTGTCGAGTCCATAGGCCAGAGCGGCTGCGGTGGGCTCATTGATGATACGACGAACGTTGAGACCAGCGATGCGCCCTGCGTCTTTGGTGGCCTGCCGCTGAGCGTCGTTGAAGTAGGCCGGGACCGTAATGACCGCCTCGGTCACCGTCTCGCCCAGGAACTTCTCAGCCGAGCGCTTCAGTTTTTGCAGCACCTTGGCGCTGACCTCAGGGGGTGAATACTGCTTGCCCCGTGCCTCGAAATAAGCCAAGCCGTTGGGCCCGGAGAGGACCTTGAAAGGCATCCGGCGCGCTTCCTCGCCGCGCTCTTCGAAGCGAGAGCCAATGAAGCGCTTGGCGCTGTAGATTGTATTCTCAGGATTGGTAATCGCCTGACGACGCGCGATCTGTCCAACCAAAACCTCGCCCTTGTCGTCAAACGCCACGACTGATGGAGTGGTGCGCCCACCTTCCTCATTGGCAATGATTTTCGGCTCGCTCCCTTCCATGATCGCAACGACCGAGTTGGTTGTTCCCAGGTCGATTCCAATGATCTTGCTCATGACTCACCCTCCGCTCTTCTTCTTCGGGACGCGCTGTGATGGTTTGCAACGGCTCGACGCCACGTCGATGCCGGTTGAGTCGAAATCTGGCCCACTCCGTCGCAACGGGGACCACTTCTGCTGCTGAATTCTCGTCGATTGGGCGCTTGGCCTGCTTGCCCAACTTGTTGCACTCGAGCAGGCTCGAGTGCGCACGTGAGGAGCACGCACCAAAGCACCGTGACGCGCGTCACTCGGCTCGCCACGATGGGCTCGAGGACCGGCTCGATGACTGAGGCTAAACACGTGCCAGAGTCGGTCAAGCTGCATGCTGCCCTGACTTCGCGTGCGCATCTGAGCTCGACGACGGCAGTGATGACGAAGGCTCGGAGCCCGCTCTGGCAGCCAGGTCTGAGCCACCACTCGCATCGCTTGCAGCGTCCTTCGCAGGGGCATCCTTCGCAGGGGCGTCCTTCGACGCGACATCCTTGGAGACACCGTCTGTGGCCGGGGCTGCCTTTGCGGGACCGTTTCCGGAGGGCTTGTAGTCACTCACGTACCAGCCCTTTCCTTTGAGCTGGAAACTGGTCAGGCTCACCAAGCGCTCGAGCGCGTCGGCCCGACAGTGCTTGCACAATGGAGCAGTTTCGTTGCGACTTCGATGGAAATGGTCTTGAACATGGCCGCATTCGGCGCAACGGTATTCAAAGATTGGCATGGACGACCTCCTCCGCCAGCTCCAACGAGCGGTGCCGGATGCTAGTCACGAGGCGGGCCAAGGCAAGCACCTTGGGAAAAAGATGGCCCACAAGGAAAGCTGCGCGACGACAGAGGCTTTCAGGCCCGATACATGTGTCGGCGAACGCTCACGTTCATGAGCAAGCCGATGCAGATGAGGATGGTGACCACTGAGGAGCCGCCATAGCTAACCAAGGGCAAGGTAATGCCGACCACAGGCGCCCATCTCAGCACCATGCCAACGTTGACGATGACCTGCCAGAAGATGATGGCCGCCAAGCCTACACTGAGCAGCGTACCGAAGCGGTCTCTGGCATGGCTGGCGATACGCAGGGACCAGAGGATCAAGGCGAGGTAGAGCAGAAGCAGCAGTGAAGTACCCACAAAGCCCTGCTCCTCAGCCCAATTCGAGAGCGCAAAGTCGTTTTCCGGCTCCGGCACGAAGCCTTTGCGAATCTGGCTCCCCTGTCCGAAGCCTCGCCCTGTCAAGCCCCCCGAACCGACGGCGATGACCGAGTTCTTGACCTGCCAGTCGCGGCCGTAAGGATCCTCCTCAATCTGCAGAAAGGTCTTGATGCGGTCCTTCTGGTAGGGCTTCATGCCAGCCCAAGCAAAGGGAGCGACAGCGATGCTGGCGAGCACCACGATGATCACTGACGAGCGCTTGATGCCCTCGAACCAGGCGACACTCACCCCCAAGAGCAGAACCAAGATGGTGGTACCCAGATCGGGCTCTTGGAAGATCAGGAACATGGGAATGAGCAGCAAGCCAAAGGGTCCCGCGAGGTCGCGCAGTCCCCAGCCCCCCTTCTTCTCGTGCTGCGAGAAGTAGCGTGCGAAGGCGATGACGACAGCGATCTTCATCAGCTCGCTGGGCTGGAAGTGCGTGAAACCGAGGTCGATCCAACGACGCGAGCCGTTGTATTCCTTTCCAACGAGGAGCACCAAGAGGAGCAGAAAGCTGACGACCGCGAAGAAGAGGTACGCCCAGCGCTCGAAGAAGCGGTAGTCGATGATGCTTGCGGGCAGCGCAAAGAACAGCGTGCCCACACCCAACCACACGATTTGTACGGTGTGAAGCGGCTGTGGAAGCACCGCCGCGGCACTGTAGAGGTTGAGGATACCGACGGAGGCAATGGCGAGCACGAGTCCCAAGAGCACCCAATCAAAGCTCAGGGCGAAGCTACGCAAACGGCTCTGTCGGACGCTGCTTGATGCTGTCATGGCCGTCGCTGGGACTCACGCGATGGGGGCTCGGCAAGCAATTGCCGCTGCCCCGAATCACCCGACTCTGGGCTCAGGACCTGAAGCTCACGGCGATTCTGCTTGAGCCGCATGGGATCGTAGCCTCGGATCTCTCGGAAGTAGCGATCCAACACCTCCATGGCCACTGGCGTTGCGTCTGATGAGCCACCACCACCGTGCTCGAGAAAGACGACCACTACAATCTCTGGTTCTTCGAGTGGCGCATATCCGACGAACCAGGCGTGGTCGCGTTTCTTGAACTCGACCGCAGCATTGGAGGTGCGCTGAGAGGTGACCTGAGCGGTACCCGTCTTTCCTGCAACCCTGACGTAGTCGAGGCGGTGCGCGTAAGCGGTGCCCTTTTCGTCGTTGACGACCATGTCCAGGCCATGAGAAATCTCCCGCAGCGTCTCGGGGCGCGCATCGAGGTTGAGGTGTAGGCGCGTAGGGTACTCGAAGAGCACCTGACCAGCGGCCGTCTCGATGCGCTCGACGATCTGCGGGTAGTAGAGCTTTCCGTTGTTGGCGATGGCCCCGTAGAGCAGCGCAGCCTGCAGGGGGCTGAGGCGCGTGTCGCCCTGCCCAATGGCCGTCGACAAAGTGAAGCCGCCTTGGAAGCCTTCGCTCGAATTCTTGGCGTGCCACTCGCGAGTGGGCACGAGCCCCGGCGCTTCGATGTTCACGCCGAGTCCAGCGCGCTCGCCGAGTCCATAGCGATGTGCATACTCGGCGAGCTTATCCATGCCCAACTTCTCGCCTACCTTGTAGAAGTAGACGTCGCAGCTCACGGCCAAGGCCTCGGCCAAGGCCACGCTGTCGTGTCCCCCCCTCTTCCAACAATGGAAGCGCTTCTTGCGCTTTCCATACTCGTAGTAGCCTGGGCAATGAAGCGACTCGTGGCGACCGATGAGTCCCTCTTCCAGCGCCGCAGTCGCAGTGATGACCTTGTAGATGCTACCCGGAAAATAGCTCAACAAGGCTTTGTCGAGCATGGGCTTGTAGATGTTGTTGTCGCTTGCGATATGCTCGTCCCGGCTGAGCCGACCAGACCAACTGTTGGGGTTGTAAGCTGGCTTACTCAAAATCCCAAGGATGTGGCCATTACGCGGATCGATAGCCACGATGGCGCCTGTCTCGTATCCGCGAATCGCAGACTTGAGAATACGCTGCAGGTCCATATCGATGGTCAAAACCAGATTCTTACCCGGCACGGGAGCGACATCGTTCCAATCACCCAAGAGAGCCCGCGACTCTGCGTCAGTCTGCGGAATACCCTTGGAGTCCACCACCTCGGCCCTGACACCCGGAGCTCCACGCAGCACGGCCTCGAAGCTGCGCTCGAGGCCACTGCGACCGATCGCGTCGCCTGGCCGATAGCCATAGATCTTCAGCTTGCTATACTCATCCTCATTGATTTCATTGACGTACCCAAGGAGATGCGCCGCCAACTCGTTGAAGGGATAGTGGCGCTGGCTACTGGCCAGCACCTCCACCCCTGGAAGCTGAAGCGAATCGGTACTCAAGAGCGCAACCTGATCGCGGCTGATGTTGCGCTTCACAATGATCGGCTCGAAGCGCCACAAGCCCTTCGCGCCTTGAAGCACGGTCAGCATGCTCTGCGCTTCAGCCTCAGTCTGAGCGAGGTAGCGCTGCAATCTGGCGATGCGCTCCTCGAGTTGCGACTGACTGGCGTCCTTGGGGACAAAGTACGCGGGCACAATGGCCACATCATAGGAAGGCCGGTTCCCCGCCACCAGCCGCCCCTTCGCGTCGAAGATCAGACCCCGCTCGGCAGAGACCGCAGTACGATTGATGAAATTGTCATAGGCCTGGGCCAAATACTCTTCACTCGACCACACCTGAAGCTGCCACAATCGCCCGAGAAGGAGAGCAAAGGGAATACATACCCAGATGGCAATACGCCGAACACCACGCGTCGACTCCCGCGAGTCACTGCGCGCATCCAGGGATTGGCTATGACCCAGTCCTGTGTTCACGTTGACCTAAGGCGCGAGCCAGAAGCACAGCCAATGCAGCCACCGAGGAGCAAGCGAATCAACACGGAATTCTCCCCACCGCGCTGAGCTTCGGTGCAGCCGAGAAAGAAGGCTTGATGCTCCAGCCACGGGAGCAGTGAAAACAACAGCAGGCACATCCTCATCCACGAAGCCCAAGGCCAAGCTGAGGACGAAAAGAAGGAGCATGCAGTCGATGAGGGCAACCTCGACAAGTTGGGGGAACAGGCCAAGCGCCCAATCGACCAAAAGTTGGGGGAACAGGCCAAGCGCCCAATCGACAAGACCCCCGTTTCTGGTTGTAGCGAGAAGCGAGCAAGGCTGTCAACCTAGGTCAGTCCCAAGCGCGAGACCTACACCGAAGCGTGGAACAGCTCCGCCTTGTAGAGCCAGTGCTGCGACTCGGCCCAGGCATGCATCGCTTCGGTACGCAACTGGAGCTCGAACTGCGTCCCGTCGTCGGCAGCGAGCAACAGATGCAGACTGCGATAGCCGTTCGACTTGGGCTGTGCAATGTAATCCTTCATCGGGGCGAGCAAGCGAAAGCGTCGGCAGCTCTCTCGGGCAACCGCATAGACCTCAGCTTCGCCACCGAGCACCACCCGCATCGCCAACACATCGTGCACCTCGTCGAAACTGCGGCGCTTGCGCTGCATCTTCTTCCACGTGCTCAGGGCATCCTTGACGCGGTACTCGATGCGCTCGAAGCGAATGCCCGCTGCGCTCAGCGTGCGCTGCAGCTCGCCTGCACGCCGCTCGAGCCAGCGCCCCCAACGTTGAGGGTCCCCGATGCGTCGCCGAAGTGCCTCGAGTTGCTGCTCCTGTGGCGCAGACTGCAAGCCTGCCACCACCAGCGCACCAAGTCGGCGAGCCAAGGGTGGAGCGTCCGGGAGCAGCGACGCGTGCTGCTCGGCATCCAGCTCTTGGCGAAGCATCTGCAGATGCGCCTGCCATGCCTCTCCACCAAGCCCAGCGAAGAGCCCCTCGAAACCCCAGCGGTCAGCACCAACGTTGCCTTGGGAGCCGCCCTCGGAACGTACACCACGACGCTGCGCGTCATCCTGACTGAGCTGAGAAATCGCCAGCAGAGCCAGCGTGAGCAAAAAGACCTGCAGAGGGAATGCGCCCCTTCGCTCTGTCGCCAAGCCCCCCAAGGGATGCACGGCAAGCTGACAATGCTGGGGCGAGCCCGATTCGGTGCGCTCTACGTCACCGTCCTGCCCACGAGATTGCTGTCCCCCTCGTTTTCCTGTTCTGTTTTTGACAGCTTCAGAGCAAGCTACAGGACTCGCTTCACTTGGGTCAGACTTCACGCTTCGCTCCCTGCAAAGCAGTGCTCGAGGCACGTTGCCGAGTTCGTTGATCACCCGAAGTGGGCCTGAACCATGGAGACTGCGCGATGGGCACTGTCTCCCCACCCGTCGAGCGGGGGTCGGTGCCCGAGAGCGAAGGGCCGCGTTCGGGCACAGCTTCGAACCAGAAGGGCTTGGAGCACTATTCCCGATCTCGGCTACTTTTTCAGCGCGCAGCCCTCATTCGACAATCATGAAGTCAACACGACGGTTTTTCGCTTTCCCATCTTCAGTGTCGTTGGGCGCGACGGGTCGAAGCTCGCCATAGCCCTTGGCGCTGAGGCGCTCTGCGGCGACCCCATGTTCGACGAGATAGGCCATGACGCTCTTGGCGCGTTGATCCGAGAGGCTCAGATTGTAGTCGTCCTCACCGTCGGCGTCGGTGTGCCCCTCGATGCGCACCGCGAGCTCTGGGTTTTCCTGGAGGATTTGCACGACGTCGTCCAACAAAGGAAAGGAGCGCTCGAGAATTTGGGCGGAATCAAAGGCAAAATAGATGGTGTCACGGAGCTCGATCTGCTTCTTGGTGAGGATCACCAGCAGGTCTGGGCAGCCATCCTCATCTTCGTGCCCATCGAGATCTTCTGCCTGGTCGGGGCATTGGTCCTCGACATCGGGGATACCATCGGCGTCGTTGTCGAGCTCGGGGCAGCCGTCACTGTCCTCGAAGCCGTCGATATCCTCTGGGGCAAAGGGGCAGCGGTCAAAGGCGTCGGCGATGCCGTCTGCATCGTTGTCGGGGTCGGGACAGCCATCACTGTCTTCGAAACCGTCGTGATCTTCGGGTTCGTAAGGGCAGAGATCGCGGTCGTTGGCCAGTCCGTCCTCGTCTGCGTCATTCTGGAGGTCGGGGCAGCCATCGTCATCGTGGTCCCCATCGAAGTCCTCTGCCAGTGTGGGGCAGAGGTCTTTGGAGTCAGCGATTTTGTCACCGTCGCGATCGCCGTCCTCGGGACAGCCGTCATCATCGGCGTCGCCGTCGAGGTCCTCGGCGCGCTCGGGGCAGGCGTCGCGCTCATCAGGGATGCCGTCGCCATCGCGGTCGGCGGCGTAGCCCAGCGCTGGCAGAAGGAGCAGGCACAAGCCCAGGCCAACGCTGAGGAGCTGTCGCTTAGAACTGGAAGTAGGGCCCGACGCTGAGGTCGAAGTGGAAGGTGAAATCGGGGAAGTGGATGGGCGTATAGAGGTCGAACTGCAAGCCCACGTTGTCGTGCAGAGAGAGCAAGTAGCCGATGGAGAATCCGACATGTGCTGGCCCATATGCGCGAACGATGTCGCGGAAGTTGTTGAACTCGGGGCCGAGGTCGACGACCATGGCAGCTTCACCGAAGCCCACACCAAGGCCGGTGTAGAAGCGGTGCGGCTCTTCGGAGAGCACCATGTAGCGAAGTTTGGCCCCAACCATCCATGCCAGCTCGATGATCTGTCCTCGGAAGAAGAGCCCGAGCTGCAGATCCTTCATGACGTTGAAATTGACCTCGAGATTCGAATGCAGCGGCAAAGGCGCGAGTCCTGCGCGTACCCCTTCGAAGCGGCTGGGGTCATTGTCTGCGCCGAAGCAGTCTGGTGTCTTCTTACAATTCTCGCTGTCCCCAGAGGCGAGCCCAATGCCGGTGCCAATGGTGACGCCGATTTGCACGATGGGCTGCTTGCTTCCTGGCAAGGAATCGCAGGAACCGATGACGGTGATGGACAGGGGCTTCGAGCGTGAACCCGCGGAAGCAACTGCATTTTGCTGCCTGTTCACGACCTCG
>JAVFAO010000053.1:0-25696 GCA_034002465.1 Myxococcota bacterium | reverse complement strand
TCGTTCTGAGCCAGGATCAAACTCTCCAATTGCTTGGAAACTTTGCACACGCTCACCACTCTCGCGAGTGGCTCACGCGTTCTTTGACTTTTTGATCCGCACTTCATCACCTGCAACACGTCCGCTTCACACGAACGTGCGCGCGCTCTCTTCTCTCGTATCCAGCTTTCAAAGACCGACTCCGACCCTCTCGGGCCGCTTCGCTTACGGCGAAGCGCATCTGCGTGTTCCCCGTCAGCGGCGCGCAATGTACGACCGCTCTCGCGGAGTGTCAATCGAAAAATTTAGGAAGCGCGTTTTTTTTCGCCCCCCGCTCCCAAGTCCCCATCAGCACTGCGTTCTCGCCATCCTCGACAGCATCAGCTCCACGCTTCACCCCCCTCCTCGTCACACAGCTCGCCATCCTTCTGCCTCCCGGCCTCGCCAAAGGCAAAGCCGCACCACGCCTCAGTTGCCGCTGGCCGCACCACGCCTGCGGCGAAGCAACATAGCCGGCGCCCCCACAAGCAACAGCCACATCCCCTGAAGCGGCGCCGCCTCACGACCCTGACGACATGCCGCAGTTGGTCTGCACCAGATTCTGGGCGTGAAAGCGAGCGAGTTTGGCCAGTCCCTCGTGCCACTGAAGTGGGGGCAACGCAGTGTCATAGCAAGCCTTCTCCTCGCAGACACTGAGCGCGCAGCCATCGAGCGCAGCCTGCGGGTCGGACCGGGCCTCGTTGGTGAACACCAAGATCACCCGCTCGTACCAACTCGGGAAGCCATTGACTGGCTCTCCGTAGGCTTGCGCCACTCTCGGCAACAACACCACCGCCGCCAATAGTGCCGCCCACACCACCGTTCGGTTGCTCCGCATCGGAGTCCTCCAGCTCACGTGTCTTCGCGCCCAAACCTCAGGGCATGAGGTCGGCCATTCCAGCTCCCTCACAGCCTACGCAATCGACGCCGCTCCATGCAAGCATGAACAAAACACCGAAATGGGGTCAGCACGACACGCTCAGCAGGAGCGCTGCTCGAAGAAGCTGATGACCCGGTCCCAAAGCCGATACCAGTCCTGCTCCGGCACCGTGTGGCCTGCCCCGGCATACTCGACATAGGAGTAGCAGCCCTGCCGCTCGGGGAAACTGCGAAGCAACAGCTCATGGAAAGCTCGCGCTTGCCAAGGCGCGACAATCTCATCTGCCCCCGCCGTCTGAGCGAGCACGCTGCAACGCGCAAAACGCGTGGGTGAATCGTGCGGTCGGTATCGACTTTCCACTGGATAGACAGGCGAGCCAATGATGGGGCAGATGGCGCTCACACGAGGCTCGACCAGGGGTACCCCATAACTGATGTAGCCCCCCATCGAGATCCCGGCCACGCCCAACGCCGCTTGCCCCAACAGCCCCTCGGCCTCGAGCACATCAACCAAAGTCGGGATCTCAGCGAGGCTCTGGTCCAGGACCTCGGCAAAACTCTGCGACCAGCGGTGTGGCGCAAAGCGCGCCACGAAATCATCCCAGCGACGACGCCCATGTCCCACGGCATCGACGCCAATCACCCGAAACCCTGCATCAGCCAAGCTGTGCAGCTCCGGAGTCTGAATCTCGGTGTCCACACCGAGCCCATGATAGAAGAGGATGGTCGCACGCACCGTGCCGCTGGAGGGTGCGCAGATGCGCACGGGAACTCCAGCCAGCTCGACACGTTCGTCCCTTCTCTCCATCGACGACAGCTTTTGCATCCGTTGGCTCTCAGGCACCGACCCCTCGAATGCAAGGTGTCGGGGCCAGGCAGGCCTCGCCCGCAGACGAGGCCCCATCGTCTGGCCAGCCTTAGGCGTCAGCCAACGCGGCTTTGCGAGAGAGACGCACCTTCCCCATGCGGTCCACGGCGAGCACCTTGACCAAGACCTCCTCGCCTTCGCGCACGACGTCGGTCACGCTGTCGACGTGACCTTCGCTCAGCTCGGAGATGTGCAGCAAGCCGTCGGTTCCAGGGAAGAGCTCAACAAAAGCACCAAATTCCAAGATCTTGCGAACGGTGCCGAGGTACACCTCGCCAGCCACGGGAACCCTCACCAAGCCTCGCACGATGGCGAGCGCCTCGTTGAGCGCTTCCTGGTTGTCCGAGGCGACGGTGACCGTGCCATCGTCGTCCACGTTGACGTTCGCGCCGGTCTTGGCCACGATGCCGCGGATGACCTTGCCGCCAGCGCCAATGACGTCGCGGATCTTGTCAGGGTTGATCTTGATCGCCACGATGCGCGGTGCGTAGGGGCTCATATCGCGACGCGACTCGGCGATGGCAGCAGCCATCCGCTCTAGGATGTGCACCCGACCGCGACGAGCTTGCTCGAGGGCAGAGGCCATGAGCTCACGGCTGATGCCTTCGATCTTGACGTCCATCTGGATGGCAGTGATCTGCTCGGCAGTACCACAGACTTTGAAGTCCATGTCGCCGAGATGGTCTTCATCACCAAGGATATCGCTCAGCACGGCGACGTCGTCACCTTCCTTGATGAGGCCCATCGCGATGCCCGCCACCGGAGCGCGGATGTCGAGGCCTGCGTCCATGGCGGCCAGGGTGCCACCGCAGA
This sequence comes from Myxococcota bacterium, assembly GCA_034002465.1. Classification (GTDB taxonomy): domain Bacteria; phylum Myxococcota_A; class Bradymonadia; order UBA4248; family JAVFAO01; genus JAVFAO01. The sequence goes on along the minus strand of JAVFAO010000053.1, from coordinate 23,118 downwards.
CCGTCGCCATGGAGCTCGAGCCATTGGACTCGAGGATCTCGGAGACCACGCGCAGCACGTAGGGGTAATCCGCACGAGCAGTCGGCATCACACTGGAGAGCGCACGCTCTGCCAACATGCCGTGTCCAATCTCGCGCCGACCGGGGCTACGCAGAGGCTTGACCTCGCCCACGCTGAAGGGCGGGAAGTTGTAGTGCAACAAGAACTTCTTGGAGCGCATGCCCGTGAGTTCCTCGATGCGCTGATCGCTACCCGCCGTCCCCACGGTCAAGGTGACCAGGGCCTGCGTCTCACCACGGGTGAACAGGGCAGAGCCGTGAACACGTGGAAGCACGCCGACTTCACAGGTGATGGGGCGCACTTCGTCAAGGCGACGACCATCGATGCGCTTGCGCTCTCGGGTCACCATGCCGCGCATGGTCTCGGACTTGATCTCGGAATAGCACGCGCCAATCTCGGCCCCCCGCTCGGGGAAGTCGACGAGCAGCGTGGCGAGCACCTCTTTCTTGAGCAGATCTAGGGCAGCGTAGCGCGCGAGCTTCTCCCGAATCTGGATGGTCTCGCGGATGCGCCCACCAAACTGCTGACGCACTCGGCCGAGCACCTGCGCGTCGAGCTTGGGCGACTCGAAGGGATTCTTGGGCTTGCCCACGGCCGCGGCGAGGCGGCGCTGCAAGGCGAGCAGCTCTTTGACAGCGGCGGTGCCAAAGTCCATGGCATCCAAAAATTCCGCTTCACTCAGCCCCTCGGTCTCACCTTCCACCATGACGATGGCTTTTTCGCTCACCACCATAATGATGTTGGTATCCGAGTGCTCACGCTCGCTCAAGCTCGGGTTGGCAATCCAACGGCCGTTGATACGTCCGATGCGCACACCGGCGATGGGGCCATGCCAGGGCAACGGACTGAGCATCAGCGCGACGCTTGCGCCACTGATCGCCAACACGTCGGTGTCGTTCTCCTGATCGAAGGAGAGCACCGTCGCGGTGATCTGGACCTCGTTCTTGAAGCCCTCTGGAAAGAGCGGTCGACAGGGACGATCGATGAGTCGACTCGTCAGCGTCTCCTTCTCTCCCAGCCTTCCCTCGCGTCGAAAGAAGCTGCCCGGAATTCTACCGGCGGCGTAAGTCTTTTCGACGTAGTCGCAAGAGAGCGGAAAGAAATCGATGCCTTCGCGCCGACCACCTCCACAGACGGTGACGAGCACCACCGACTCACCGCATTGAACCAATGCGGAACCACCAGCTTGTTTGGCCATCCGGCCGGTCTCGATGGTCAGCTCTCGCCGACCGATCATCACGCTTTCACGAATGATGCGCGACATTCATCGCTCCTGTCGTGCGGCTCACGCCGCCACATCATGGCTGATGCCGCCATGGGGCAAAAAAAAATGGACCGGTTCCGACCACGTCGAGCCCAGTCCACTCACCAGCGCATTCACCTCGAGCGATGCGCAGTTCAATTCAGCTCCGCTCAACTCTGGACGCCGCCCTCGCGCAGAGAGCGCTCCCTTTGGGAGCGCGCACGGTTGCGTGTCCATCGCCAGCTTCTGTCGTTTGAGACGATCGTCTTTCCCGTTCATCTTGGGCATTGCAGGTGCAATCGGTACTGTTCCTCCCAGACACTCTCGCAGCGCATCCAGTACGCATGAGATGCGTGCTGTCAGACGCGGACTCGAGTCTCGCTTCGCTCGCTGCCAAGATTCCGCTCGCTCCCGCGAGACCCACGCAGCGCTGCTCGTGCACATCGAATGCGCACGCGACTGACGCGGACTCGAGTCTCGCTTCGCTCGCTGCCAAGATTCCGCTCGCTCCCGCGAGACCCACGCAGCGCTGCTCGTGCACATCGAATGCGCACGCCACTGACGCTGACGCGTGCCTCGCTTCGCTCGCTTTCAAAGCACAAGCGCCCTGTCCGCGGAGACGACTGCACGCTACTTGCGGATACCCAACTCGACGATCAGCGTCCGGTACCGTGCGACATTGGTTCGCTTCAGATAGTCCAGCATCCGACGTCGCTGCCCAACGAGCTTGAGCAAGCCACGACGGCTGTGGTGGTCCTTCTTGAAGGTCTTGAAGTGCTCGGTCAGGATGGTGATGCGCTCGGTGAGCAGCGCGATCTGCGCCTCGGGCGAACCGGTGTCCTTCTCGTGGCGTCCAAACTTCGTGATGATCTCTTCTTTGACTGCACGATGCAGTGGCATCGGTGCTCCCTCCACAAAACGAGTTCTTGTCGATCGAACTACGGTTGGTCCCGGAACTTTTCGATTGAGCACCTTCGAGGGTGCCGCCTCGGACCTACGACACCACGTCGACGTCCCGGCATTCGCCGCGTGTTTCTAGCTGTCTGACGAGGCAGTGTCAAGCTCTTAGAACGAGGAACGAGGGGCGAGCAACCCGAAGCGAGAGGGTCGGTGCGGGCGACAGCAGGCATTCGCTATGCACTGGCGCAGCCCTGCGGCTCGCAGACCCAGCGATCGCCGATTCGACGCGCCTTGCGAATCGCCGCTGTGACATCGCTTTTTGCCTCTTCGACCGCCGCGAGCAGCGGCAAATCTCGAACGATTCCGCAGCTCAGGCTCGCGCGCAAGAGCACACCGGCGCCCCTCAAGTCCCAAGTCGGCTCACGGTCGGCGCCGAATTCGAAGATATCGCTCCCGTCAAAGAAGAGGTCGAGCGCGTGGCCCTGCGTTCGGCCGCCGGTCAAGAGCACCGATTGGGGACCCAGCTCGCCCAAGCGAAAGCACGCCTGCCGCATACCGTCCATGCCCTGCACCGTTCTGCCGAGCAGCAGGGACGCCTCTTCGGTGTTCGCCATCAGCACGCGACTTCGCCCGAACAGGGTCCTTCGCGCCGACTCGAGCGCTTCCTCCGAGACAAGGCGACGTCCATCTCGCGCCAAGAGGTTGACATCCAAGAGCATCGCACAGTGGTGCTCCGCCGCCTCCGACTCGAGCTGCACCAAGGCGGCCTCCAGCAGACGCGGCACGGCTAGGGGCCCAAGCATGGCGACACAGAGGAGCTCGGACTCACGAGTGGCCTCGGCCAGCTGTTGGGCAAAGTCCGTTTCGCTGACCATGGCTGGCCGGCTCGCCTCGAGACGCAACGCCAAGAGCACGGCTCTCGCCGGCACCCCAAGCAGCGCAGCCGTGCGCAGCGCCAGCCCCAGCCCCGACTCGCATCGCGGCTCGAAGGCATCGACGAAGGTCACCGTCTTATCGGTGGCAGCTCGGACGTCCAATGGTTTCAGCTCAGCATCGCTGAGATGGGTGATCAATCTGGGCTCACGCATCAGCTTCCTTGCTCACCGTCCTTCGACAGCGTATTCAACGTTCTCTCCAACATCCGCGCCCGTGATATGATGGTGGCCTGCTCGGTGAGCAGGAGCACATCGAGCAGCGAACGCAGCTTGCTCCACTCCTCGCTCTGCAGGCGTGGCCCATCGCTACCACGCGAAGCCAAGTGCTGCACGAGCGCCACCAAATGATTCAAGGCCTGCTCGAGCTCGCCTGTGGACAACAGCAGATCGATGAGCGAGAGCCGCGCGCCCATGTGCTTTGGCTCGAGGGCGAGGGCTGCTCTCAGCGCGAGCTGCGCATCCGGCTCGCGCCCAGGCCAACACAGCAAGAGCAGGGCCTTCTCGTTGAGCAATCGCACTCTGCTGCTTCGCTCGGTGGCGAGGGCCAAGGCCTGCTCGACCTGCGCGAGGCCATTTGGCGTATCGGCGGTGTCTTCGACGACCACCATGATAGACGAATCGGAGAGTGGATCCATCTCCGGCTCATCGTCCTGCGCCGAGCTCAGCGCCTCATGCGCCGAGCCGGCGTGCCCTTCCCCTGGGCCCAAATGCTGCCCAGAAAGTATTCCCAATTCACCAGAAACAATCTCATCACCCCTTTCCTGTTGGCTGATGCGCTGCTTCTCCTCGCTCCCGGCCCTTTCTCCACGCGCATCAACACCCGATAGGTCATGCTTTGGATGATGAGCTTCGTTCGCTCCCGAGGCGCGTCGGAGCTCGTCACCCGCCAATCGATGATCGGCTCGATGGGGTTCCAGTGTCCTCGTGCGAGCCCCAAGCTGCAGCGCTGCCGATGCCTCGACTTCTTGTTGATTGGGCGCTTCGTCTGTTCCCCCAAATTCTTGTTGATTGGGCGCTTCGTCTGTTCCCCCAAGTTCTTGTTGATGGGGCGCTTCGCCTGTTCCCCCAAGTTCTTGGGCTTGCCCTTCCAGTTCCGCGCTGCCTTCGCGCATCTCCGTCGGGCTGAGCTCACTGCTGGCTCTGCTCCCCAAGGAAAACTGAGTCACGACCCCGCGACTGAGCGCCTCGAGCTCCTCGACGGCCTTGTCGAATGCAGTGGGTCGTGTGGCTTTCCCCTCGAACAGTTTGACCGCGCGCTCCAAGAAAGAGCGCGCCCTCAATGAATCTGCCATCTTGCTTCGGGCAGTCCTGGCGCCCTCGCAGAGCAGCTCGAATTGCTCTCGAGGGTTGAGCATCGCCTGCACCATGCGCTCGACATCGCGCAAGAAGGGCCCCCACTCTTCGAGCTGGCGGCCGAGCTCGAGGCGCCGCTCGAGCACATAGGCATCTTCTGGCGTCAGCTCCAAAATGAGACCATAAGCGAGCCAGGCGTCGTGACTGCGCCCCAGCTTGAGCGAGAGCACATCAGCGATTTCTCGCAGCAACTGAGCCGTTGACACCACCTGCCGCGAGGACAGCAGCTCGAGCTCGGCGGCGGTGATCCGCGACAGATCGATGCCTCTGGCATGCAGCTCGAGCGGCTCATCCTGTTCCTCGACGATCGGTGTCTCGGCCCAGGAAGACGACGGCTCATCTGCACCTGGCGTCGCGAAGGCGCTGGGATCGAGCCCCAAGTGTTCTGCAAGATCTCGGCGCAAGAGTTCGAGCAGACCTTCCCAATCGTCGTTCTTTCGACAGGCGCTCTTGAGTCGCGCCAGCACCCGCGGACTCTCGATTCGGTAGCGAAGCGCCCTAAGCAAGGCGCGCTTGGCATCGTCGAAATCACCCGCTTCTTCATAAATTCGACCGAGCTCCAGCAAGAGCTCGACACGTCGACCGCTCTCGAGCTCTCCCACCGTGAGCAGTTTCTCCAGGCGCAAAGCTGCATCGTCAAAGCGGCCGAGCGCGCGCTCCACCTCTGACATCAACAGGAGCGCCGGCTCGTGCTCGGGCAGCGCCTCGAGCACCTCGTCAATGTGCTCCCAGGCCTCCTCCGGACGCTCGAGCTGCTCGAAGCAGAGCTGAGCGAGCAAGAGCCGATAGACCTGACGCATCTCTGTCGAGTCGACGAACAAGAGCTTCTGCAGATAGACCGCGTGCAAGCGTTCGTACTCGCGGTTTTGCTCGAAGATTCCTTCGAGCACGGTGAGCGTTTCGGCCTCGAGGAAGGCCCCCTGAGGATCGAGCTCCGTGGCGCGAAGCAGATGGGTCCTTGCCAAAGCAGGCTCGTCGAGCTCGAAGTAGGCAACACAGCCCATCTCTTGGAGCAGCCTCGACTGCGCGCGAGGGCTCTCTTCGAACTCGAGCAATGCGGCGAGCAGCGCCAGCAGCTCTCTGTGACGCCCAGCATGACGAGCCGACTCTGCCTGTCGCTTCAGCACGTCGCGATCGGGAACCCGCGGCGTCAGCTGGGTTGGGGCACGCAAGTTCGTTTCGAAGCCCTCGAGCTCCTCCCCGGCGAGATTGCGCTCGGCCTCTGCGGGCGTATCCGAAGCAATCCCGGTCCGCTTGCTGCGGGAGAGCCACTGCTGTGCGGCCTGGCGCCAGTCCGGTGCCTGTCTGGGATCTGGCGGCACGAACACGCTTGCGCTCTTCTGAAGATTGTCGACGACTTGGCCCTGCGTTTGGGGGTCGCCGCTCTCCGGCTGCGGTGCGATCGCATCCGTTCTCTCTCGGGCACCGCCCCCGCTCGATGACTCGCGGGGATGGAGTGCCCTTTGCTCGAGCTGCGGCGCATCAAAGCTCGCAAGCTCCTGCTCAGAGGAGTCCTCGTTCTCGAGAGGTCCCAGGTGCAGCGCCACCCCAAACGAAGCGGGCTGCACCGAGATTTCGACCTCCTGGCTGACCACGTCAGCGGGCGCAGAGGAGATCCCCGACTCAGCGGAGTCGGGGAGCACCATCTCCACCGACGAGAGCGGTGTTGGATCGTGCACCTGCGCGCTTCGCGAGGGACCTGTCGAGGGCTTCGACGGGTCATCCTTTCGCGCAGGTGGCGCCGCCAAGCCACTGAGCAGGCTTTCGGTTGGCATGGGCGCCCCAGCCATGGGTGTGAGCCAGGCCTGCCGCAATGCAAGCAGATGCGCATCATGAGGCGCAATACTCAAGGCGCTTTCCAGCCATTCGAGTGCAGCCTGACGCTCTCCCAAACGCTCGGCCAGGAGGCTGCTCAAGGCCATGATGGCTTGCAGTCGATGTGCCGCATCGGGCGCAGTCTGCACTCGCTTCTCGAGCCACAACTTGATCTGCTGGGCCGAGGCGCGAGCACAGAGCGACTCGAAAGCCTCCTCGTCCCAGGGAGAGAGCAGAATGAGGCGCTGCCAAGCCAGCTCGGCACGCAGTTGCCAATGACGCTGCACCTGAGCGCCCGTGGGAGAACCGCCCACCAGCGCCGGGTGTGGAGGCGCCCAGGCCCCCTGCTGACGCACTGGCTCGACTTGTTCTGCGCGATCGCGAAGGGCCCGAGCAAGCAAGCGCCAGGCCTCCACGAGCAGCTCGAGCGGTGCCTGTGCGCGCTCGAGGGCAAGTGCCGCCCTTTCGGCTGCATCGAAGTCGTGTTGCTGCAGGGTCGCGCGCAAGAGCAGGTGCAGAGCGCTGCTGCTCGCAGGCTCTGTCTGCAGTGCGCGCTCGCAGAGAGCGCGAGCGGTTGCGGGCTGAGCCAAAGCTTCGAGCGCAAGCTGCGCAGCCCACTCGAGAAACGGCGCGGGGTTGCGCTGCGCTTCTTCGGCGAGCTGAATGGCCGCGCTGGCCGCCTCGAAAGCGAGCTGTGGCGCGTGAGGGGCAAAGGCGCGAGCGGCTTCTGCCGTCTGCTCCGCCGACAGCGTGCGCTCTTCGAGCAGGCGCGCCAAGTGTCGTTCGGCGCTGAGCTGATCACCGAGCTGCAAATACGCTCGTGCAAGCGCGAGGCGCCGCTCGGGTTCCAGGGTTTGCCGTTGTGCAGTCCGTTGCAGCGCCGAAATCTGGAGCTGTGCCTCGCCCATGGCTTGGTAGAGCAGTTGTAAGCGCTCGAGCGCACGCTCGGCGAAGGGCTCGAAGCGGCTGACGTGCTCGAAGCCCGACGCCGCTCTCTGAGGCTCGGTTTCTAAGCTGGCTGCGAGAAAGGAGGCTGCAGCCCGTGCCCAAACGCGCTCGGCTGCTTCGTGCTCCAAAAACGCAGAGAGGCATCGGGCGAGCTGGGCGGGATTCTGGCTGAGCGCGATTTGGAGCGCACAGTAGGACTGGCTCGCCGCTGTCAGACTCTGGCCTGCCCCAGCCAAGCTGGCCTGCATCGACGAATAGCGGCCTTGGAGGTGATAGAGCACCAGCAGCCGCTCGCTGCTTGCAGGCTGGCCGCCCTCACGCCGTTGCAGCTCCTCGAGCAGCTCAATGGCGGTAGCGAGCTCACCTTCTTGTGCGGCAGTATCGGCGGCCCACACTTCTTGTCGATGACTGCTTGGCGAGAGCCTGCTCCATGGCTGACCCAAAGGCCGTTCGGAGAGCTCGCAGAGGGCAGGATCGTGAATGGAGAAGAGCAGCTGACGGGCCGCGAGGCCGACGCGAGCACGACAGCTGGAGGCAAAGTAGGGCGCAGGCCACGCTGAGCGCCCCAAGGCGTGGCTGAGCAGCAGCTTCACCGGAGCCAACCAGAGCTCGGCTTCGTCGAATCGGGGCCACTGCCGTGGTCTAAGCTCGTCACAGGTACAGCAGCGGCGCAGCTGCTCGTGGAGCAAGGGAGGCGCATAGCAGGGAGCAGGCCCCCAGGCGCGAATGGCGTCAAAGGCCAGACGCAGACGATCGCTGCCCGCCTCGACAGAATACTCGACCAGCCCCACCGAGGCGGTGACGAAAGTATTCTCGGAAGCCGCCAAAGCGAGCTCGGCCCCAGACTCGGACACGTTGAGCGAGAGGGCACAGCGCGTGCTCAGCAGCGCCGCCAGCGCCTGCTCGTTCACGCGCAGGCGCAGCTTCCGAAGGCGTGCTCGAAAAGGCGTTCCTGGTGCGAGCTGTGCGCCCTCGGGAAGCGCGAGCTCCAACTCATCGAGCTGCGCCAATGCGCCCAGGTCGACCCGTTCGGCGCGAAGAAAGGGCTCACCGCGCCCGAGCTCGAGTTTCATGGCCAAAGGCCAGGACACGGTACTCATCGAAGCCCCATGGCCAACGGCGCGTCGCACTTCTTGTTGATTGGGCGCTTGGCCTGTTCCCCCAAGTTCTTGTCGATGGGACGCTTGGCCTGTTCCCCCAAGTTCTTGTCGATGGGGCGCTTGGCCTGTTCCCCCAAGTTCTTGTCGATGGGGCGCTTCGCCTCTTCCCCCAACTTCTTGTCGATGGAGCGCTTCGCCTCTTTCCCCAACTTGTCGGATGCAGCAAGGCTAGACATGGAGAGCCTGTCACGGGCACGCAGTACGGGGGAGGTCATTCCTTGATTCTTGGGGCCTCGTACTGGGCTTGTGGATCGACGACCTCGGCATATTCGCTGTTCCATGCCGTATCGAAGAAACGCTGAACGTCGGCGGCGAAAGTCTCCCCCTCGACAATAATCCCGACGTTTCGGCTCTTGTAGAAGTAGTCGCCCGACCAGTTTGAGGTGCCAACCCACGCAGTCTTCCCATCGACCACCATGGTCTTGGCATGAATCACCCGGGCGTGGGGGATGAATCCAGAGGAGTGTTGGGGAATGGTGACGAACTTGACCGTGAAGTTTTGTACCTTCTGCAGCTCGATCATTTGCGTCAGCGTTTTGGGGCGCTTGGCCCAATCTCCAACCATCAACTGCACCTGGACGCCTCGCTGCGCTGCTGCGAGCAGCGCACTCTCGAGCTCGTCGAAGCGGCTCTTGTCGTAGTTGATGGCGCTGAAGTCGAGCAACTGCACGCTGATACGCGTCTGGGCCTGAGCGATCATCTCGATGAGTTTGGGGAGATCCCAGAGCGCCTCGTCGACGAGAAAGCCCTTCGGACTGAGCGCGGCGCAGACCTCGACCTCCCCGATTCCGTAGTCTGTGGTGATGCCACAGGCATCGGCATAATCACCTGAGCTCAGCGCAGCCGGTACTTCGGCGCCACCAGCCAGCGCCCAGTCGTACTCGAAGGTCGCGCGTAACACCTTGACCACCGCGGCGAGGCGAATCAAAACCCCGAGCTCTCGGACATGCTCGAGAGAACGATAATCGAAGTTCTGCGAGCCCAGAAATGCCAATTTCCCGTCCACCACGAAATACTTGGAGTGCTGCACCCCTCCCATCAGGGCGCCCAAATCGTAGTAGCGGACCTCAATGTTGGGGTGGGCATCGAGCAGCTCCGGAAGCGCTTCGTTTCCCTTGAGCAGCTTGGTGTCGACGATCAGCCGCACCTTCACATCGCGCTCAGCCGCGGCGAGCAGCGACTCGACCACCGGCTCCATCGCGCTGCCTGGCGCGCTAATGGCGTAGAACTCCGAGAGCTCGATGCTTTCTTGGGCACCGTCGAAAGACTGCACCCAGACCTGGGCAGCATCCCGAAACGCGGGATCGTCGAGGCTGGTCTCCAGCGGCCATGACTCCACCAACTCGAGCATCGGAAGGATAGCGACGTTCTGCGCCGGTCCTGGATCGTGCTTGATGGTGGGGCCAGAACAAGCGCTCGAGCCAAGCACGCTCAGCAGCGCCAGAAACAACAAGCGCAAACTGCGCGACGCCCCCTCGACAGAGGCCGCATGGGCTCGGGCAAGGATGGACTGCCTGGACTGTAAACGATGCCAAGTCATCACACCTCCTCCTGTTGCGCTGTCATCGCCCGCTGCTCCGCCCGCTCGTCCGCGGAGCGTGCTCATTGACCCAGCTTTCGCTTGGCCAAATCGATACCCTTCTGTGCGGAATCTCGCGTTTTCTCATCCCGGGCAACCTGATGCGCCTGTTCATAGGCTTCCAACGCATCCTGGTAACGCTGCAACTTGATGAAAGCGTTGCCCAGATTGACCCAGTACGAGGCCTCTTTGGGTGCATGCTTGGCCGCCTTGCCGTAGTACTCGGCTGCTTTCTGAAAGTCTTTCTGCTGCCAGTAGATACGGCCAATCCCATAGAAGGCGCGATCATTGTTGGGCTGAGCTTTCAGGGCGGCATCGAAGTTGGCTCGCGCGCCCTCCAGATCGCCCGCATCGATGAGCTTGAGACCATCATTGACCAGGCTATGAGCGCTTGGCGCTTTCTCCGTGGGGGTAGGCGTCTTCTCCACTGGCGTCTTTTCCACCGGCTCTGGCGTCTTCTCCACTGGCGTCTTTTCCACCGGCTCTGGTGTCTTCTCCACTGGGTCTGGCGAACTTTCCGTCGCTACCGCGAGGTCGACGAGCGCAGCGCTCTCTTCGGGCGCGCTTTCATCGACGGTGTCAGCCCCAATCTCCTCGACCACCTCAGCGCCGCCGCTCTCAGCCTCGAGCTCGGCGTCTTGCTCACTTGCGTCACTCGGCACAACGTCTGCCACCGCAGTGCTGGCCACTTTCGGTGTGCCGAGCTGGGCAGTCACGGCCTGAGGAGAGTCGGGCTCAGCCTTTTCGACACCCATGACGAGCAAGCGCGCGCTCACCTGTTCGGCCGAAGCAGCCGCCTGCTGTGCGCGTGCAGCCAGCTCGGCGCGCTCGGTCTCATCTTTGGAGAACTCGGCCATCCTCCCGAAGATCACAGAGGCCGTCAGGAAATCGTCGCGAATCGCCCGCATTTGTTTGCCGTCGGGCAGCGTGTGTGCGCCGCCCAAGGCCTCGCCGTTGAAGGCAGAGCGTTGAAAACCATAGCGCAAGGCGAAAGGCGTGCTCGGCGCCAAAAACTCGACCTGCCCCTGAAATGGCACCGGCACCGCAGCCTGCCGAAGGTGACGCATCCCAATGAGACCAAGATCCAAGCCGAGCACCCCAGTGCGCAGTCGTCGGCGCGTCTCGATGAGCGCGTAGCGGTCCTTGAGTTTGTCGAGCTCTGGGCTTCGGGCGTCGAGCTCGTCGACGATGCGCTGAGCAGTCGTGATGAAGCGCTGGCGATACTCGGCATACTCCTGGTCATCGAGCAGCGGACGCAGATCCATGAGCGCGAAGTGGGCGGAGTCTGGGCCATCGAACAGCTCGAGGTTGAGGGCGCTTTCGAAGCGAGCCTTGGCCTGCTTGAGCCGATCGGCCTTTCGGGCCGCCTCCTGCACCTTGGCGGGATCTTCGGCCTGCTCCTCATGCGGCGCGCTGGTCCAGTAGACAAAACCGGCAGCCACAATCACCACCAAGGCGACGATGACCACTGTGAGCACTCGGCTGCTTCGCCTGGCGTGCTGCTCCGCCTCGTAATCGAAGCTCGCCGGGGGCAAATCGTCGACGGACTTCGACGAGAACCATCCCTCTTCGAAACCGTGCTCGGGCTGGCTCAGATCCAGCGCTGGCAAGTCTTGAGAATCGACATCCTTTTTTCCTTTGCCTCGATCCTTCTTAGCAGCTTCTCCAGTTTTGCTGCTCGAGGGCTGTGCGCCTTTCTCGGCGGTGGATGCTTTGGCGGCCGCGAGCTTGGACTTGGACTTCTTGTCCATTGGGCGCTTGGCCTGTTCCCCCGAATTCTTCATTCGGCCAGAAGGCTCGGTGGTGAGCTCGGCGCGGTTGATCTCGTCGAGAGAGAGCTGAGGATCGGTGGCGCCTTGCTTCCGATCGACACCCAGGCGGTGTTCGGTGGTGGTCACCTGCTCAGGGGCAGGCGCTCGGCCCTCCGCATCGGACTCGCTGACGAGCGCCTCGCCCGAGGGCTCGGACGCGGCTGCCGAGGATGCGACAGGCTCCTCTTCCGCCCCCTGCTCCGGCTGGTCGAGCTCTGGTTCCGCTGGCGCTTCAGCCTTCGTCTCACCTTGCTCGGGAGCTGAGGGCTCTTCGGGTGCGGGCTCAGCGACAGAGGGCAAGGTGCTCGCCTGCTCCTCATCAGGCGCCGGAGCTTTGTCCACGTTCTTCCCGTGCTTGCGACGCTTTCCTCCCTTGGCACTGGAGTCTGCGCTCTCCGATGCCTGCAAGGGCAACTCGGGAAGCGGCAGAACGTCGTCGGGGAGGTAGTCTTCGGCCTCCTCCGGTCGAAGCTCGCAAACCGCGCCCAGTGCCCCCATCAGCGCGGTCGCCGATTGAAAACGCTCATCGGCCCGCTTGCCAAGGGCAATGCCAAGGATGTCTTGCAAGCCGTCCGGCAGCTCCACCTCGGCAGCCATGGCCAAGGGTAAGGGGTTCTCACCGAGCTGACGCTTGAACAGCGTGGCAGGATTGGCACCACTGAAGGGGGCCTGGCCAGCAATCATCTCGTACAGCAGGACTGCAGCCACGAAGACATCACTGGAGGGCCCAATGGGCTCGCCCCGAATCGCCTCGGGACTGAGGTATTCCGCGATATCCTCATAGAGCGCAGGATGATCGACAGCCACATCCTCGGGGCGCTCCGTTGCCAACAAGGAATACAGCCCCGGCTCGCAGAGGCGCAACTGACGCCGTCCATTTGGACCGCGCTCGACAAAGATGCGCTCCGGTGTCAGCAGCCCATGAACCATCCCCAGCTCGTGCAGCGCACTGAGCCCACGCAGGATGAGCCGGGTGCAAACGACCGCCTCCTCGACAGAGAAGCGAGAACGCCGCTCGAGCTCGTCTCGAAGTGAGCTCCCCTCCACCAGCTCTTGCACCAGCCAAACCGTGCCATCGTCTTCGCGCTTGGCCATGTTCACCCGCACCAACGCCGGGTGACTCACCGTCTTGAGCTGGCGCTGCTCCTCGAGCAGCTGCTCGACCTTCTTCACGTCCAAGCAGAGCTGTGGCGCAACAAGTCTCAGGGTGTAGCTCTGGCGCTTGCGGTGCGCCCGGTAGATGCTCCCGAGGGCATCCTCGGCAAGCTTGCGATCGAGCCGATAGGCACCGAGCTGCTTGGGTTCAGTCGCGTTCACCGGCAGCTCCACGAGGGCAGTCTGATCGCTCGGACAAAAGCGCGCATCATCATCAAAACACGCCAAACAGCTTGGGCAAGCTCTCACGATGCCACTCCTCGACTCAAGACTTCGCTCACTCTCGCGAGCCGCTCGCAGCGCTTCTCGTCCACATTGATGCGCACGTAGAACCCCCTGACACGCAGCTCACTTTCAATTGCATTCGTTCGCTCTCGGGCACCGACCTCGCGCCAGCGACAATTGTCGCCCGCCTTCCTTGGCGGGCACCCTTCGGGCTTGCTTCGCAGCGACTCTCCGCCTCCTGGCTCCGAGTTCCTTCGGAATGGCGCGAGGATGCGTGCCCTTCGCTCACTTTCAATCCGACAACACGCAGAACAAGAACAGCCAACAGCCCACCCTCAAGCGGCTCGAGATGCCCAACCTGAACTAAGCTATCGTTGTGCAAAGAGAATCGCGCATCACACCCAAACGCGATGCCCGGCCGCAACCGAGCGCACTGGTCATATCACATGCGCGAAAGGCGGCGCAACCGGGCGAGCCCTCCCTGCGCGCGAATCAGCGTTCCAGATGAGCGCGTTCGAGCGTTCATCGAGTTGTGAGCGGAGCGCCCTTTGCCGCCATGCTCAGTCGGTCGCTGTCTTGGATTGGTGCGCGCGCTCGAGCGCGGCATAGACTCCATTCAAAGCCATCAGCTCGGCGTGCGTCCCGCGCTCCACGAGCTCTCCCTGCTCGAGCACCACGAGCTGCTCCACGTCACGAATCGTGCTCAAGCGGTGGGCGATGATCACGCTCGTGCGCTGAGCACTGACCCGGGACAAGGCCTGACGAATCAGAGACTCCGTCTGGCTGTCGACGCTGGCCGTGGCCTCATCGAGAACCAAAATCCGAGGGTCGAGCAGCAGCGCCCTCGCAAAACCCAGCAACTGACGCTCCCCCATGCTAAAGACGCGCCCTCCTTCCTCGACTTCCTGCTCCAAGCCCTTGGGGAGTTGCTCGACCCGCTTGCGCAGAAACACCGTCTCGAGCGCTTCCCACAATCGCGCCTCCTCGAGCTCTGCTCCCAAGCAGAGATTCTCGCGAATCGTCCCGGCGAGCAGCGTTATCTCTTGCGGAACCAAGGCGATGGCGCTGCGCAGGTTCTTCAAGCGGTAGCGCTCGATGGGCACACCATCCACGAGGATGCGCCCAGCACTCACGTCGTAGAAGCGAGAGATGAGGTTGGCGATGGTCGATTTGCCTGCGCCCGTGTCCCCAACCAGAGCCACCCGACTACCTGCAGGCACGTGCAGCTCGATGTTGCGCAACACCAACTGCCCCGGTCGGCTGGGATAGGCAAAGCTGACCCCTTCGAAGCGCAGCTCCCCCTCCTTCACCTGTAGCCCAGGTTCCGCATCCTGATGGTCCTCCAAGATCGGCCGCTCATCGAGCAAGGCGAGCACCCTCTCCCCGGAAGTCAAGGCGCTCTGGATAACATTGTACTTCTCGGCAAGGTTGCGAACGGGTCTCCAGAACTGATTGGCGTATTCAATAAACGACAAAAGAACTCCCACACTGATGAGCCCCGCCGCCACGCGCTCCGCCCCCAAGAAGAGTACGGCGCAGATCGCGACGGTGCTCGTCATCAGCAGACCTGGGCGCAGCATGGCCCAGGCCGAGAGAAGCTTGCGTGCGGACTGCAGGTAGCGCTCGGTGAGCTGAAAGAACTCTGCCGCAGCCCGCTGCTCTCGCGCAAAGAGCTGGTTCTCCTGCATCGCCGCCAGATTCTCTGAGAGCCAGGCGTTGAGCCGCGACTGCACGGCGCTGTTGCTGCGCATCGCTGGCCGCGCCAAGAAGCGAAAAAGCAGGACGATGGCGATGAGCAGCGGCACCGTCGCAAGCAGCCCCAGCGCCAACACCGGGTCGATGAGGACGACCACGCACAAGAGCACCAGCACGAAGAGCAAATCCCGCAAGCCCACCGCAAAGACATCACTGAACAGCTCCGCCAAGGCCTGCACGTCGAAGACCGTGCGATTCACCAAACGGCCCACGGGATTCTTGTGGAAAAACGACAGGTCCATCGCCAAGACATGGCGATGCACCTCCACCCGCAGGTCATGCACGATGCGCTGCCCCAGCTTCTGCACCTGGTAGGTCGCCACCACTGCCACCAACCAGCGCAACACGTACGCCACCACCACCACCAAACTCAAGAACAACACCACCAGCCAGCGCGGGGCCGCTGCGGCGAAGAACGCGGCAGCAGCGCTGGCAACGTCCACCAATGACGACGCCCAGACACCGTCTCGGCTCTGCCCCGAGGCGACATCCACAGCGAGCCCCACGAAGTACGCCGGCACGGTCAAGAGCAGTGCCTCGACGCTCGCCAAGAGCACGCAGAAAAACGCCAAGCCCGCGTGAGGCCGTAGATAGCCCATCAGCACGAAGAACAAGCGCTTGTCCGTGCGCTTGCCCTCGATGCGCTCGTCTGCCAGCATCCGCTCGAGGAGAGCGTCACGGCTGAGATTGAGGCTATGGTGCTCGCTCGTGCTCTCGGTCTGCTCACTTGCCATAAGACCGCTTGTACGCTCCTCCACTGGCGTCTGCTGCGCCGACCCGCGGCCATTCTCCTGTGTGGGCTGCTCAGTCATCGCTCGCTCCGGCCGGTGGCTTCGAGCTTCCAAGCGAAGGCTCACTGAGCGTGAGCTGCTGAGCCGCCACGGCGGCGTATTCGCCACCTTTCGCCAGCAACTCGGCGTGGCTGCCCTGCTCCACCACCCTCCCCTCACGCAGCACGATGAGCTGCGCGCAGTTGGCCACCGCCTTGACCCGGTGCGAGACGATCACCCGTGTACAACCCCGCAGCTCTGTTTCGAGCGAGCGCAGCAGCGCATCCTCGGTGACCCCATCCAGCGCGCTCGACGCATCATCGAGCAGCAGCACCCGCAAAGTCTCCGCCTCGCCGCTGCGCAGCAGCGCCAACACCCGCGCCACCGCCAAGCGCTGCCGCTGACCGCCCGAGAGGTCAACGCCCCGCTCACCCAGCAGCGTCTCGTAGCCCTCAGGGAATCCTCGAACATCGTCATCGAGCAGCGCTGCGCGTGCTGCCCGGTGCACCCCCTCCACGGTCGCGCGACTCGGTGACACCCCCAAGATAATGTTGCGCGCCACTGAATCACTAAAGAAGTTGGGATCTTGCGGGACCAACTGCAGAACCCGACGCAGCTGCGCCAGCGGCCAATCGTCCAGTGACACCCCGTCGATGAAGAGCGTGCCCGGCGGCGCCTCATAGAGACGCGCAAACAGCCGAAGCAGCGTCGATTTCCCAGATCCAACGCCGCCCATGATGCCCAAGCTACTACCCGCTGGCACCAGCAAGTCATCGATACACAACTCGAATCCACCTTGCTCGGCTTCCGTTCCAGGATAGCGAAAGCGCAAACCCCGAACCCGCAGCTCGCCCTTCACCTCAGCCCGCGCTTCGCCCTCAACCAGCATCGTTGTGCTGGTGACCGTAGGCGTTGCTTCAGAGCCATTCTGCCCTTCGCGTGTTGGTTTGTGCAGCAGCTCATCGATGCGGTGCAGCGACGCCCTACCCCGCTGCAACAGGGTCACCGCCCAGCCCACACCCACCATCGGCCCCGACAAGTGCCCGACGAGAAAGAGAAACGCGACAAAGGTGCCGAGCGAGGTCTGCCCCTCGGCGATGCCCATCGCCCCAAAGACCACCAGGGCCGCCATCGAGAGCCCGAGCATCAGCCCAAGGGTGGGCTCGAAGACGCTGTCGACCCGAGCCAAGCGCAAATTCTTGTTCAGCAAGCTCTGCGAGCTCTGGATGAACCGCCGCAGCTCGTCATCCTCACGCGCGAAGCCCTGGATGATCCGAATCGCGCCGTAGCTCTCCCGAGCGCGCTCGGCGAGCTTCCCAATGTCCCCCTGCACCGCCTCGAAGCGACGGTACTCGGCGCCCGAGAGCCGCTGCGTCACCCAGGCGATGATCGGCAAGGGCAAGAGTGTCACCAAGGTGAGCTGCCAGTCGAGGGCAAACATCAGCACCAGGACCATGGTGATGAGCTGCGCCGTGTCGATGGCGATCATCACCCCAGGCCCGAACATCATCCGCACCGCGTTGATGTCGGCGGTGGCCCGCGACATCAGCTCACCCGAGCGCGCCCGATCATAGAAGGACCTCGGCAGCGCCAAGAGGCGCCCCACCAGTGCGTTACGCAGGTCCTGCGACACGCGGTACGAGGGCATGGCAATGGCCATGACCATCGGATAACGGAGCACGTTGGCTAGGCCATGCAGCGCAAAAAAGCCAATTAGCGCAGCCCCAAAGCTCATCCCCTCCAGCTCCACCCCCAGATAGCCCAGCAGCAGCGGCGGCCGCAGCTCACCACCTGTCGCCGAAACCGCAATGATATCAATCGCGATGGCGAGCAACAGCGGCGCCAAGACGTTGGACAGATTGACCAACGAGAGCGCGCTCAGACCGAGCAAGTAGCGACGACGATAGGGCCGCAGCAGCGCCCGACCCCGACGCAGATCGACCCACAACGGTCGCGGCGGTAGTGCCGACTCCTGTGAAGCCGAACGCGCACGGAAACGACTCATGGAATACGCTCGCCCCCAGGCACCTCAGCATCAATCCCACCGCCTGCTTCGATTCGCAGGACATCTGCCCGTTCGCCGACGAGCTCGAGCAGCTCGAGCTTGCGCCCATAATAGGCCGAAAGCCCAGCGTCGATGCGCCACAGCGCACCGTCACAGCGCTGGTTGATACCCTCGGCTTGCACGGTGTGACCGATGACCATGCGCCGCGCTCCAAGGCGCCCCAAGAGCGCGTGCAGCGCCTTGCAATCCACTTGGTCCTGCCCCCAGTCCCGCACCCAGAGGGGCGACTGGCGACTGCTCATCATCTCGCCTGGCTCAGCGCGTTCTCCCAACAAGTACGCCTGCGTCTCTTCATTGATGCGCGCGATGCCATAGTCGAGGTGGGCCTCGAGCAGGCCACCGTGGACGAACACGCTCTCTCCCACCTGCGCAATCACGGGAGACTCAGCCAAGCGTCGGGCGAGCTCCCCACCTGGACGAAAGGCAAGGCAGCGGGCGCGCTCGGATTCCCTCATCGAGAGCGGGCAGTGCTTGCCGTCGCCCGCATTGGCATCCGCTCGCTCTCGGGTACCGACCTCGCTCGATGACTCGCGAGGATGGAGTACCCTTCGCTCGCTTTCGATTGCTTGCTCGGCATGACCAGCATAGTCGGCGAAGCCATCGGTGGTGACGTAGCGCAGGTCGTTCTGCACGTTCATCAGTTCATGGTTGCCCAGCAGCAAGAGCACGCGCCCTCCCACCGCCTCGGCCTCTGCCTGCAGCGTGCTCAGCAGCGCAAGGATCTCTGGCTCGTCGTCGCCGCGGTCGAGCAGGTCGCCCGTCTGCACCAGAATGCTCTCGCCTCCGCTCCAGTGCCCCTGCGCATCGAGCAAGCCGGCGAGCTGCAGGGCGGCCTGGAGTGCCTCGAGGTCGCCATGCACATCACCCAGTGCCAGAATTCGACGGGGCTCACTCTCGAGCGCAGCGCCCTCAGCCTGAGCTTCGGTGAGCACGCGCCCCTCGCTTCGGTGGGATGATGCAGGCTCGACGGTCTGCACAGGCTCTGGGTGCAGCTGAGCCGACGACTCCGAGCGACTGGGCTGACACCCCCAGCAAAGCGCGACCCAAGCCAGTGTGCAAAGTGCCATCCCAAGCTTCGCCCCGGCTGGGATGGTCCGCATTCGTTCGCTTTCAAACACGCGCAACTCCACGACAGCTCCAGCCCAAGCATAGGTCCACTGGCCCCACTTGCAAAGACGAGCAGCGCAGCGGATCGCCCGTCGCAGCGCGACGCCGTATTCGAACGAATACGAAGAATCGTATCCAGCCCCCCTCAGCGCTTGAAGCCGCGCTGCCTCTGTTTCTATGATCTGTGATGTTCGTTTTCGCGCGCTGCGAGGCGTGACGGTCAAAGGCTGACCACGCCAGCGGACTGGGAGGACGGACGAAACCGCATCCAGGGGAGGCTTCGATGCATCGCTCTCGACAGAATCGCAAACAGTTACACATCCTTCGTGGCGCCTGGCTGGGGTTGCTGCTGCCCCTCTTGCTGCTCAGTTGCGACGATGAGGCGCCGAGCACACAGGACGTCATCGAGGTGTCGGTGTTGTGTGGCTCTTGTCCGCAGCAGCGCCCCTATTGCGACGAATCGCGGGTCGTCTGTGTGGAGTGTATGCAGGCTTCGCAATGTCCCCCGGAGCGTCCGGTCTGTGATCCCGCCCCTGGTCGCTGCGAGGAGTGTCTGCTCGACGAGCATTGTGGCGTCTCCGCTCCGGTCTGCGACCCCAGCACGCAGCGCTGCGTCTTGGCCTGTACCGAGGACGCAGACTGCGATCAGGACACACCACTGTGTGACAGCGAGAGCGGCCGTTGTCTGCAATGCGACGAGACCCACGCCTGTCCGGATGACCGACCCATCTGTGCGGATGGCCTCTGTATCGAGTGCAGCAGCAACGAAGACTGCCCTGCCGGTGAGCCACTGTGCGCGAGCGAGCTTGGCCGCTGCGTAGCCTGCCTCAGCGCCTCGGACTGTGGCGTTGCCGCCCCCGCCTGCATCGACTATCGCTGCGCCGAGTGCGGTACCAACGCCGATTGTCCGAGCAGCATGCCGATCTGCGATGGCGAGCGCCGTCGCTGCGTGCTCTGCACCAACACCGAGGGCTGTAGCGCGCCAACGCCGTACTGTGTGGATGGTGAGCGCTGCGCCGAGTGCCGTGATGCTGCGGACTGCCCAGAGAACCAGCCGTTCTGCGGTGATGATGGCCGCTGTGCGGGGTGCACCCGAGACGAACAATGCCCCGCCACCGCCCCCGATTGCGACCTCGACACGGGAACCTGCGGGGGAGGCTGTACGCGCGACAGCGACTGCCAGCGCGACCGCGGTCCCGAAGCCATGGCTCCGCTCTGCGACACCGAGAGCGGCCAGTGCGTGCGCTGCTTGGACAATGGCGACTGTGAAGGCGATGAGCTCTGCAGTGCCGACCACCTGCGTTGCCTCTCCTGCGTCGACAGCGCCGATTGCCAACAAACGCAGGCCTGCGACACGGCGCTCGGTGTTTGCGCGCCCGCCTGCTCGCAGACCTGCCCACCGCATCGCCCACTCTGCATCGAGGAGCTCTGCGTCTTCTGTCTCTCGGATGATGATTGTGGCGGTGATGAGCGCTGCCATCCCAGCAGCCACCGCTGCGGTGACTGCGCCAGCGACAGCGACTGTGACGATGGACGACACTGCAACCTCCTCGGCCGCTGCGTGAGCTGCCTCGGCAACGAGCACTGCATGTCAGGCGAGTACTGCACCGTCGACTACAGCTGCCGCGGGCTCTGAGCGAGGAACGAGGGGCGAGGCCATGCCCATCGCTGCCTTTGCGACTTTGCGGCTCTGCGGCTCTGCGTGAGACCTCGAATCCGACGTCAACCGAAGCTTCGGTCCTGCACTGGGCTCACCCCTGCCACACCTGAGACCCGGTCGGCCGGCTGGAAGCCGGCCCCACGTCTTGTCCTGCGCCGCCCAACGACGAGGAACGAGGAACGCCCCCCTGCCCATCGCCCCTTTGCGACTCTGCGGCTCTGCGGCTCTGCGTGAGACCTCGAGTCCGACGTCAACCGAAGCTTCGGTCCTGCGCTCGACCCACCCTGGGACCACCGGCGGCTCGCCGGCCACACCTGAGCCTCGGTCGGCCGGCTGGAAGCCGGCCCCACGTCTTGTCCTGCGCCGCCCAACGACGAGGAACGAGGAACGAACCCCCTGCCCATCGCGACTTGGCGACTTTGCGGCTTTGCGTGAGACCTCGAATCCGACGTCAACCGAAGCTTCGGTCCTGCACTGGGCTCACCCCTGCCACACCTGAGCCTCGGTCGGCCGGCTGGAAGCCGGCCCCACGTCTTGTCCTGCGCCGCCCAACGACGAGGAACGAGGAACGCCCCCCCTGCCCATCGCCCCTTTGCGGCTTTGCGGCTCTGCGTGAGACCTCGAATCCGACGTCAGCAAGACTGCCCTAAGTGTATGCAGAATCCAGGGAGGGCAGACACGCAGGTCTGCCCCTACTTGGGCCGCTTCCATCCGCGAACAATGCCCATCGCCCCTTTGCGACTCTGCGGCTCTGCGGCTCTGCGAGACCTCGAATCCACCGTCAGCAGGACTGCCCTGGTGTATGCAGAATCCAGGTAGGGGCAGACACGCAGGTCTGCCCCTACCTGGGCCGCTTCCATCCGCGAACAATGCCCATCGCTACCTTTGCGACTCTGCGGCTCTGCGTGAGACCTCGAATCCGACGTCAACCGAAGCTTCGGTCCTGCGCTCGACCCTGCCCTCAAGGCGCAGGCCCTGAACCAGGTGCTGCCTCGGGCGAGGGCGCCACATCAGGCGCGGGCGCAGGCTCGGGGGTGGGACCAGGCTCGGGGGTGGGGTCTGGGCGCGGGGCCTTGGCCAGCAGCGGATTGACCAGGCTGGTGAGCTGCAGCGCAAAGAGGCGTCCGCTGTCATCACGCAGGCAACGACCAGCAGCGACCGAGAGCCTATCGAAGAGCGTATACCACTCGGCGACCAGCTCTGGCTCCGGCGTGCCCTGCGCCGCCGCTACGAAATCGGGCTTGATCAGCTCGAGGTAAGCCGAGAGGTCGGGCCCCAGGTCGTCACAAAACTCGATACCGCTCATCGCCAGTGTAGTGAGCTCCTCGAGGTGAGCGCTGATTCGGGGGATCGACACCTCGGGACCGCTGGTTTCGATGGGCGTGAGCACCACCCGCTCGACCCGCTCGACCTCGGCCTGCTGAGGGGTCGGTGCCTGGCAAGCAAAGACGAGCAGGGAAAGTGCAAGAACCGAGAGTGCATGACGAGAGCGAACGAATGCAATCGAAAGTGAGCGAAGGGCACGCATCCTCGCGCCAATCCGCAGGATTTGCCGCGGGCGCGAGGTCGGTGCCCGTGAGCGAACGAATGCAATCGAAAGTGAGCGAAGGGCACGCATCCTCGCGCCAATCCGCAGGATTTGCCGCGGGCGCGAGGTCGGTGCCCGAGAGCGAACGAATGCAATCGAAAGTGAGCGAAGGGCACGCATCCTCGCGCCAATCCGCAGGATTTGCCGCGGGCGCGAGGTCGGTGCCCGAGAGCGAACGAATGCAAATATGGGCTGCGCGCTCACGCTTTCACCTCGGGCATGGGGGGTGGCTCCTGCTCCACCATTTGGATGGCTGCGCTGTCGACCCCGAGCGCAGCAGCGACCCGCGCCAAAAACTCCTCCTCGGCGAGGTCGATGATACCGTCGGCAAACTCGACCTCCTCGAGCAGCGAGAGCACCGCCTGCTTGTCCTCTGCTGCCAGCGCGCCGAGACCGCGAATGCTGTCCTCGAGCTTGAACTGTCCCGGCTCGAAGGCCCACTGGTGCGCCTCGAGCTCGGTGCGCTCGGCGTCACTGAGGTTCTTGGCCGCGCTCAGCAAACGCCTCACGGTGGCGGTCTCTTCGCGGTCAGTGTGTCCGTCGGCGGCCGCAGCGGCCAACAGGATGTCGAGCAGACTCTTGAGTTGCTGAAGGTTCATATCGGCATTCGCTCCTCATGGGCAGCGCCCAAGACGGTGACCAGGGGTGGCCGTCCTCGCTGCGACCGGGCACCGCATGCAAGCGACATGGTAGTGCGGCGCCGACTCCTGTGCAACGGATAGTCGCTCCTGCTTTTGCTCGGTCTACGCCCCCCTCTGCACGGCTTTCCCCGCCGTTGCGCGAGCAGCTTGAATTTGCGATGACTTCGCGCTACAAAGCGTTTCGCTCGTTCACCCCCCGGGCCAAGGTGGTCCGTAGACTGACACGACGAGCCAAGGATGGATTTCGGCATGGGAAGTGAGCGAAGGGCACTCCATCCCCGCGAGTCCTCGAGCGGGGTCGGTGCCCCAGAGCGAACGAACGAAATCGACAGTGAGCGAAGGGCACTC
>JAVFAO010000052.1:0-25721 GCA_034002465.1 Myxococcota bacterium | reverse complement strand
TTCCTGTTTGGTCTGCTCCTCCTTGAGTCGCATTCGCGCGAGCTCGATCTGGGCGGCATCTCCGATTTCTACGCGCTTCTCGAGTGTCGCGAGCCGCGCCAGCAGGGAATCGGTGGACCGCTCGGCTGGATGTTGATTGCTTGACATCGGGTCCTCATCGGGAGCGGAGTCGGGGAGAATCCATGGGCTGTACCACGCTGAGGAGCAGCTCGCCGTGGCGGCTGCAGGCAGGTCGACGACTCCGCCGCAGCGCGCCAGAGCGAAGGCACAGGCAGCAAAGGGCGGGCCATGGCGGGCTGGCGCGGACCTTGGGCAGAGTCAGTTCGAGAAAGCAGAATCTCTGCGATGTGTTGGGTGTCTCGCAGAGGTGGCAATCCTGCTGCAACTTGCGCGCTGATGAGGTCGAGCTGACGAGTGATGCGTGCGTTGGACGCGGGAAAAGGACGCATGCGTGCACTCCACGATTTCTCAGCACGGGGCAAGAAGAATTGAAATATCAGAGTGTTTGCGCTGCTTGCTGAGGGAGTGCCTGGAAACGGAGAGACTGGATTCCGCATCACGACTCGAAGAGTGCGACGCACGCGTTGGGCTGGGTGCAGACTGTTTCGAGCGCGACGAAGGGAAGCAGAGCGGAGGTGCCTGGCGCAGTGTCGTTGAGCGCTTCGTACTTGGGGCGATGGGGAGGGTCAGCGATGAGCTTGGGCGTCGTTGGTGCCGAGCGCAGACCGTTGGGGAGAGATGATCTCTTTGAACTTCGGTGAGATAGGAAATCATCGAGGGGTTTGGGGAGTGCTTCTGGCGAGTCGCTTGGTGTTGTTGTACAGGGGGGCTTTGCCCTTGCACGAGGGTGGGCCTTTCGCCTGCGTCGGCTCTGTGTCGGGTGTGCAGGAATTTGGTACATCCGTTGCAACCTACTCTTCGCTGTGAACGGCGGATGGTATCGCCATAGGAATCTAGCGATTTCAAGTTGAGGACAGCTCGCCGCGTTGTTCTGGGTGTATTCCATTGAGTACCGTTGAGGCGGCGATGCAGAGGCCAGCTTCGAGCTGCCTTCAGGTGACCACGCAGTCGAGAGAGATGCTCGAATTGCGTCAAGCAGAAAAGTGAGGAGAAGACATGTCGCAAATGGTCGATGTTCGTGCGGTAAGTGGCATTTTGTTTGGCGTGTACAAGGCTTTGTTCGAGGTGACCGGTGCGAGCTCGGCAGCGATCATGCGCAAGGCCTCTCCCGACATTCTGAGCGAGCTCGAGAAAATGGGTGTGGACTTCAGCACCGTGAACAGTATCGAGCGCCTCGAGATGGCGTTGCGCAACACCATGGTTTCGGCGGGAATGTGTGATGACATGAGCTTTTCCCTCGATGGCGACAAGCTACAAACCAACATCAAGGGCTGCGCCTTCCATGGACTCACCTCCGATCTGAAAAAGGAAGGCATTCCGCCCTTTGGTTGCCCCTTTGCCGCAGTGACCTTGGCATTGGCGGAGCGCAACCTTGGAATGCGTGCAAGGGTGGTGGAGCTGCAGCCCACCCCGGGAGGTGCCTTGGGCGACACACAAATGGTGGTGCAGCTGCACGCGGCGCGCTGAGTGGCCAGCAGCGTTGGAAGGTGCGTTCATGCCGAGCGCCTCATCCTCGTTGCTGCGTGAGCTGTGTTCTCGAAAAGCGACGACCATTGGCTGCTGTTGGCTGGTTGTCTTGGAGCGGAAAGCTTCGGTTCGTGTTCGATTGGATTGGCGCCGCCTCGAGCAGGCGGAAAGGAGCGGAGCATGGCAGCGACGATCGACGTTCGAGCAGTGTCGGCAGTTCTCTACGGCGTCTACAAAGCACTCTACGACGTGGCCGGGAGTAGCGCGGGAGCGATCATGCGCAAGGCGAGCGGCGACATTCTTCTCGAACTGGAGAAGTTGGGGGTGGATTTTTCTTCGGTCAACAGCATCGAACGTCTGGGGATGATGATACGCGAGACTGCTGTGCTTTCGGGGATGTGCGAGGACATCAGCTTTACGTTGGAAGGGGAGAGGCTGCGCGCCAACATTAGCAATTGTGCGTTCTTCCCGTTGACCTCACACCTGAGGGAGCAGGGCATTCCCCCCTTCGGCTGCCCCTTCGCCGCCCTCACGGTGGCCCTCGCCGAGCGCAACCTCGGAAAGCGAGGGCGCGTGGTGGAGCTGCAGCCTACTCCGGGCGGCAATCCGGGGGACACGCAGCTCGTCGTCGAACTGCACGACCGCGCCTAAGAACGGGCCCCGGACCGAGATACCTCGGCGGCGACCCGTCGCTCGCTTGCCCAGTGCTGAGCGACAGCATTGCGGCCCTCGGTCTCGACTCCCAGCCCGTGAGCACTGGGCGCTTGACGAAGGGCAAGGTCGACAGGATGTCGCGAGCTCCGAGCAGAAGGTCGTTGCATTTGCGCAGGCTTGGCGTCGAGCAAGCGTTGACGCTGCTGCGTGCCCGCAGCTGGAGCCCGCAGACGCTGGGCCAGCTCGGCATGGGCAGCATAGGCGCCATGCTGAGTCCGCACATCCTTCTCAATGAACAAGGTGAGCCCTGCAATTGGGTGGTCAAGCGTCTGCGCAGCGAACGCTTCCCTGACCCTTCGGCCGTTTTTGCTCGCCTGTGCCGTGAACACGAGGAGATGCTTCGCTACTTTGGCGAAGCCCCCAGAGGTCTGCTGCCGCAAACACGCTTCGAGACGCTCGAGTGTGGCGCTCAACGCGTATGCCAAGAAGAGTATGTCGAGCTTCAAGAGTACGTTGGCGGGGTGTCCTTCGCTCGCTATTGCGAGGGCCGGATTGCTCTGCCATACTGGTTTTTGCGACGGCTGTCTTTGTTTGTGTCGTCCTATCGTCAAATGATGTGTCGGCGATGGTGTATTCCGGATTGTTTTTCAGTGCGAACGGAGCAGGTGAGAGTCTGGCCCGCTCGGCGCGGCATCTTCATTATCGATACGAACAACCTCTTGGATGCACGGGATGTCTTTTCTCGAAGCCCAACACTCGCCCAGTACTGCAGACCCTCGCCCAGCGACTTGCTGCAATGGCGTAGGTGCTATGAGCAGATGTGTGCGGACTATGACTACGATCGGCGCTCGGCCTATTGCTCGAGGCAGGATTTCGACGCGGTGGAGTTCCGCGCTCTCGATGAGCTCTTCCGGTGGGTCGTGCCGGAGGGCGAGAGCAACCCCTTTCTTGCCGAGCTGGGGAAGATTCTCCAGCCCGCTGAGCCTGTTTGATGGGCGTGAGCGCTGCGACCTGCGCCTGTTTTTGACTGAGCGCGAACGAAGGAAACAATGATGAGTGCGACCATCCTCATTGTCGACGATGAGCCCATGTTGGTGAACTACCTTGCCAAGATCCTGAGGCGAGAAGGCTACGAGGTGCTGCTGGCGGGAAGCGCGGCGGCGGCGCGCCGTCAGATGCAGAGCGCCATTCCCGACCTCATCTTGATGGACCTCAAGCTCCCCGATGCTGACGGCGGTGAGCTGCTGGAAGAGTTTCGTCTGGCCTATCCCCAATGCCCTTCGGTCGTGATCACCGCACATGGCTCGATTCGTTCTGCTGTCGAGAGCACACGACGCGGTGCCATGGACTACCTCACGAAGCCCTTCGAGCCGGAGCAGCTTCTGCTGGCCGTTCGTCACGTGTTGCGGGAGCAGCGTCTGGGTGACGAGCTACAACGCCTGCGCAGCCGTGATGCCCCGTCCCAAACCAAAGATGAAGATGACAGCGTTTCGCGCTCTCCTGCCATGCGGCAGACGCTGACACTCGCCCGACAGGCTGCCCAGCAGGATGGCATCGTGCTGCTGCTCGGAGAGAGTGGCAGCGGCAAGGACTGGTTGGCGCACTGGATTCACCTGCGTTCCAAGCGGGCACGTGGTCCCTATTTCGATGTCAATTGTGCAGCGGTGAGCCGTGAGTTGGCCGAGTCCGAGCTCTTTGGTCATGAAGCGGGTGCGTTCACGGGGACGCGAGCGAGAAAGCGTGGGCTTCTCGAGCTCGCCGAAGGAGGTACGCTTCTGCTCAACGAGATAGGCGAGCTCGACGCGGTGATGCAAAGCAAGCTGCTCACCTTTCTCGACACGCGCCGATTCTTGCGGGTTGGTGGTGAGCGGCAGGTCACCGTCAACGCACGCCTGATCGCCGCCACCAATAGGAATTTGCGTGCCGAGGTGGAGGCGGGAAGGTTTCGCTCGGATCTCTACTATCGTCTCGATGTTTTTCCCATTGCATTGCCGCCGTTACGAGACCGCCTCGAGGATCTGCCCGTGTTGGTTTCTGAGCTGCTGGAGAGGATGGCGAGAAACGCAGGCTTCGTTACGCCCGTGATCGAAGATGAGGTGGCTGAGCTCTTCTCGTCCTATCATTGGCCTGGCAACATTCGCGAGCTTCGCAACGTGTTGGAGCGTGCCATGATGGTCTCTGGCGGCGCGAGGATACTGCGACGCAGCGAGTTCGCGCTCAATCCAGCGCACCGCAGCGAGAGAGCGAAGGATGA
Organism: Myxococcota bacterium; assembly: GCA_034002465.1. Taxonomy (GTDB): domain Bacteria; phylum Myxococcota_A; class Bradymonadia; order UBA4248; family JAVFAO01; genus JAVFAO01. The sequence goes on along the minus strand of JAVFAO010000052.1, from coordinate 21,226 downwards.
TGTCTTGTATTCAGTGCGTTTTCAGCCCGGTCGCAACATGCACGAACTCACACGGGACTTGGCTCGCGCACTGGTTCAGGAAGCCCTACGGCGCGCAAAGACCAAGCAGGAGGCTGCAGAGATGCTCGGAATCAGTCGCCATGCCTTGGCCCATCAGGTCTCGATTCTTGGGCTGGAGTGATGCTTCCAGAGTGACCTTGGCAAGCTGTGTGAAGCGAACCTGGGTCACGAGTTTGGCGCTCGATGGGCATTGAGGCAGTTGCGAATGGCTTGGGCGAGGAGGTTGGGGTCGTAGGGCTTGGGGATGAAGACGAGGTCATGCTCGGGAGAGAGCCCGAGCTTGGCCATGTCGACGCTGTACCCACTGGTGATGATCACCCCCAACGTTGGCTTCTCGCGCCGCATTCTGATGCTCAGATCGAGGCCACTGAGCCCCTCTGGCATCACCATGTCGCTGAGCAAGAGGTCGATGCTGCTCAGGTGTTGCGCCCACAGCTCGAGGGCTTTGACTCCGTTGGCTGCCGAGAACACGCGGTATCCCCAGCGTTGTAGGCAGACTCTGGTGGCATCGCGGATGACCGGATCGTCTTCCACCAGCAGAATGCCCTCTTTACCGCGTTGCTTGGGGGGAATTGGAGGAAGTGAGGGTTGGCTGTCGCGGCAGATCCGCGATGGGAGAAAAACGCGAAAGCGGCTCCCCTGAGCGGGTGCCGTGTCGACTTCGAGCCAGCCATGGTGCTGTGCAACGATGGCGGCAACCGTGGCGAGTCCGAGTCCGGTGCCCTGATTGATGGGCTTGGTGGTGAAGAAGGGTTCGAAGAGCTGTTCGAGTTGCGCAGCGTCGAGTCCAGTACCCTCATCGAGCACGCTGAGCACCACGTGCGGACGTTGTTCGCCGAGGCGACCACTGCGTTTGCCAATTCTACCTGCAGGAGGCTCGAATTCTACACAGGGAAGCTCCATCGAAGTGTGGATGTTGAGCCGTCCCCCTTGGGGCATGGCGTCGCGTGCGTTGACGCAGAGGTTCATGAGCACCTGCTCGAGCATTCCGACGTCACCGATGAAAGGCAGGGACTGTGGGGCGGGTGAGAAGACGAGCTCGATGTGCTCGCCGAAGAGTCGGCCGAGGGTACGGACAAACTCTTCGACGACGCTGTTGAGGTCCTGTTGGGTGGCAGTGAGGGCCTGCCGTCGGCTGAAGAGAAGCAGCTGGCGGGTGAGGGTCGAAGCGCGCCTGACCGTGTTGATGAGGTCCTGCACGGTCTGGGCGGCGTCCTCGCTGAGGGCCTCCTCGCTGTGCAGGGAGTGGAGCTGAAGTAGGATGGCTGCGAGGTGATTGTTGAAATCATGCGCGACACTTCCGGCGAGCTGCCCGACAGCCTCAAATTTCTGGGCGTGTCGAAATTGTGCTTCAATTTCGAGTTCTTGTGTGATGTCACGCTTGATCCCGATGTAGCTCACCAGCTGTTGTTCGTCATCGTAGACGGGGGCGATGACCGCATCTTCGACAAAGATGAGGCCCTCCTTGGTGCGATTGGTGAAGCGACCGTGCCAGACCTGTCCCTGGCTGATCGTTTCCCACATCCCCTCGAAGTGGGCCGGCTCTGTGTCGCCAGCGCTGAGCAGCCGCGGATTGCGTCCTCGTACCTCCTCGCTTCGATAGCCAGTGATCCGTTCAAAAGCGGGGTTGACGTATTGAATGTTGGCATTTCGGTCGGTGATGACGATGCTCTCGGGCGTCTGTTCGATGGCGGTGAGCAGTCGGCGCTGCGTTTCGTTGGCCCATGCTCTGTCGATGACAGTGGCTAGGATGTGGGCGACGCTATTGAGCAAGGACACTTGCTCGTTGCTCAGCGGTTCTTGGAGGGGGTCGATGGTGAGGCTTTTGGCTTCCCCAGATTTGTTGGGGATCGGAACCTGAAAGCGCTGGCCGTCGTTCTCGGCCTTAGTAGTTGCGGTGTCGAGGATTGCGATGTGTTCGACCTCGAATCCGTTTTTGAGCTCGCGGCAGGCATAGTCGAAAACGGTTCTGGGGTCTTGATGCAGGGTCGCCATGAACATGATGCGGTTGAGCAAGGCGAGCTCTGCATGCTGCTGTCTAACCACCGACTCGGCTCGTAGCTTGTCGAGGGCAGTAGCGAAGGCATCGGCGAGCATGGCGAGTTGTTGTTTGCTCGGGGTGTGGGTGGTGGGTCGTTGGCAGAGGTGAAGCTCCAAGTAGCCGAGCAGGTTGCCAGAGCTTCGCAGGGGAGCGAGCATCTGTTGGGGGGCCCGCTCGATGATGTCGTCCAGGTCCGCGGGGGGAAGCCTAGGAGAAAATTGACTTTTCGAGGGCCAGGCGATGGTCTGGAAGACGCGTTCCAATGTCTGTGCGGGAATGAGCTGGCAAGCGCGGGCAGCGAGGAAAGAGACCAAGGCTCGGACCTCGGTGTGTAGCTGCAGGCTCATCAGCTCTGCTGGGGTGGTGCTCAGGCGCGCCAGCAGTCCTCTGATGTATTCCTCGAAGGCGAGCTGCTCTCGCAGGGCCAGTTGCGCACAGACCCGCGCGCTCAGGTCGGAGGCAAAGAGGAAGATGAGCTCGTCGTTGGCGACAAGGGTGAGGTCGACGATCCGCGTTGCCCCATCGAGACACCTCAGGTGCAGGTCGGAGATGCGCAGTGGGCTGCTCTCATCCCAAGCGCGGATGGCTTCGGCGTCTGCCTCCTTGGTCACGGCCCGTTGGAGAAAGCTCTCGAGCTCTGGGATGTCCTCAGCCTGAAAGCCGAGCAGCTCGAGGGCGGCAGGGTTGAGATAGCGCAGGCTTCGATCGTCTCTGTGAATGATGGCGACAGCGACGGGGGCGCGCTCCACGAGTAGGCGAAAGGAGGCTTGACTCTGGAGTAAGGCGCTCTCGGTGCGGCGCGCCTCCAGAAACTTGCCGAGCTCGTTGGCGACGAGCTGGAGCTGCACGACATCATGTTGATCGTAGGGTCCAACTTTGTTGCCGACGCCGAAGACGATGCGAGCTTTCCCCTTGATGATCACCGGCACGCTCATGAATCTGTTGACTGCTGCGTGTCCGGGTGGCAGGCCTTTGCGATGTGGTGTTCGAAGGTAATCGTTGAAGATCATGGGGCGACCATGGTGCACACAATCGACCCAGAGCCCCGCTTCTTCGATGGGGTAATGGGTTGCATGGATGGTCGTGCATTGCTTGGAGACCTCGGCGCTCCACGCCGTGAGAATGACCTTACGTTGATCTTCGCTGATGAGGTGCAGGAAGCCAATCCTACTTTCAGTGAGGTCTAGCGTTTTCTGGAGGGCAAAGCGGAAGAGCTCATGTTCACTGAGGACGCTTGCTTGCTCATAGAGCTCGAGTAACAGCATGGCTCTCTCGATCTCTCGCGCGAGGCGCTTCTCGGCGCGGCTTCGATGAGAGCTGTCCATGACGAAACCAGCCAGTCGGGTCTGATGCTTGTCTTCGCTGAGCACTTCCCCAACGATGCGAATGACTCTGCTCTCCTCGCCTTCGGCGGGACACTGGATGAGAAGGTCGAGAGCTGGAGCATGACCCTGCTCCTCTTCGCTGTTCTTGCTGCTCTGTGCTGCGTCTTGTGCGAGCTGCTGGACGGTACTTTGGATTCGCTGCCAGTGTTGGGCAGGGAGACGCTCCTGGAGGAGTTCGAGGCTGGGCCGCGCGTGGCCCGAGAGGCCGAGGATGCGGGAAACCTCGCTTGACCAGTGGATCGAGCGGCTACCCAGCTCGAGCTCCCACCGTCCGACACAGAGTTGCTCACTGTCTAGGAACTGCTGCAGGCTGTCTTGGATGCTGGATGAGGGGAGCTTTGGGTCGTTGCAGCGGAGTCCGCAGAAGATGCACTCGTTGGGCTTGGGAACGCTGCGTTTGGGGCAGAACTGCGCTTGGCTCGGGGGGGGGCGCAGGGAAGACGAGCTGTCTGGACGGTGGAGAAGGAGGGCGACTGCGTCTCGAACCTGGATGCTTGGCCAGGGGGGGCGGATGAAGGCGCGCAGGCCGAGAGGGCTGGCGGCAGCGAAGAGAGCGGGCGAGTTGTCCTCAGCGAGCAGAATCCGAGCAGGGACCTGCAGTTCATGCGCCAAGTCCAGACCATCTGCAGGACTCCGAAAGCTCGACGAGATGATGGCGATGTCCAGCGCTTGTCGCTGGGCGAGATGCAGTGCATCCAGAGCGGCTTCGCAGACATGGAGGATGCCAGGCAGTTGTTGTAGCGCTCTTTGCAGCCGTCGGCTCCGACGAGTCTGAGGATCAGCAATGAGAATGTGAACTTCTTGTTGATTGGGCGCTTGGCCTGTTTCCCCCAATTGTCGATCGTGGACAGTCATTGCGCCTCCAGCTAGCTCGCCAAAACAGGATACCAGAATCTTCGTGTAGAGCCCGATCAATTCGTGTAGAGCCCGAACAATAGGCGGGAATGTGCTGTCGGTTGCATTCGCTCGCTCTCGGAGACCCTCGCAGCGCTGCTCGCGCACGCGACAGACGCTGCCTCGTGTCTCACACCGCCCGCTTTCGATTGCCAGGTGGCAACGTCAAGTGTTCGAAATAGTGGGTGTTGTGTCTGGTTCGGGGGAACTGCGAGAAGCACTCGGAGGAGGAGACGAGCCCTTGTGCTGCGGCGTGAGCTCGAGGCACTGCTGGAGCTGCGAGGGAGTGTAGGGTTTGGGAAGCATCAAGATGTCGGGCATTCGTTGTTTCGCCCGCTCTTGGATTGCTTGCGGGTAGCCGCTGGTGACGATCACCTGCAACTGTGGGGTGTGCTCGCGAAGCGCACAGGCCAAGTCGACCCCGTCGAACGAGTCAGGCAGGACCAAGTCCGTGAAGAGCAGCTCGAAGGGTTCTGCTTGTTCGCAAGCGAGGGTGTAGGCGGCGGTACCCCCGCATGCTTCCTGGACTTCATGCCCCCATGTTGTCAACAGCCTGACGGCCACCCGGCGTACCGGCTCATCGTCCTCGACCACCAAAATGCGCATTGGCTTTTTCGAGATGGCAGGGGGGGGCGATCTGTGTTCCGACAGCCCTTCGGTGCAAAGGGGGAGAAGGATACGGAATCGCGTGCCCTCGTTTGGAGCGCTCTCGACCTCAATGTGTCCACGGTGTTGGAGGATGATCCCGTGTGCAGAGGCCAGACCAAGCCCTGTACCTTTTCCTACTTCCTTAGTCGTGAAAAAGGGTTCGAAGACACGGCTCAAGATCTCAGGGCTCATGCCGCAGCCCGTGTCTTGGACCTCGATGCAGACGTGTTGTCGATTGGGCGCTTGGCCTGTTCTCCCCATTTCTTGTCGATTGGGCGCCTGGCCTGCTCCCCCAAGTTCTGGCTGGGGAAATTGCTGTCTCTCGGAGTCAGCGCAAAGCTCGGCGGCCTGCTCCGGCGAAATGCGATCTGCGGAGATTCGTAAGGTTCCGCCATGTGGCATGGCGTCTCTGGCGTTGATGCAGAGGTTCATGAGCACTTGCTCGATCAGTCCGGAGTCTGCGTCGATGAACAGCGGCTCCTTGGCCAAGGAGAGCAGAAGCTGAATGTTTTCACCGATGACTCGCCGAATCATGTCGACAAAGGTGCCGATGAGCTCAATGAGGTCGATGTGTCGGGTGCGCATGGCTTCTCGCCGACTGAAGAGCAGCAGCTGGCGGGTCAAACTCCCTGCTCGGTTGGCGACTTGCTGCAGCTCTTCGAATCCGCTGACGAGCGCTTTGGGGAGGCGCGGATCATGTTGCATGGCGTGCAGCTGCATCACGAAGGCGGTCAGGACATTGTTGAAGTCATGGGCCACGCCGCCTGCGAGCTGTCCGATGGCCTCCATGCGTTGGGCCTGTTGGAACTGCGCTTCCATGCGCAGCTCATGGCTGATGTCTCGCTTGACACCGATGAAGTTGATGATGCTTCCGCTATCATTTCGCACTGGTGCAATGATGGCGTGTTCAGTATACAACTCACCGCTCTTTCGCCGATTGACGATGCGTCCCTGCCAGCGTTGTCCGCGGAGCAGGGTCAGCCACATCTCTCGGAAGAACGATGGGGGGTGTTTGCCGGAGGTGAAGAGACGAGGCGTCTGACCAAGACACTCGCGGCGAGAGTAGCCAGAGACCTCCTCACAGGTCCGGTTGACGTATACGATTTTTGCGTCGGTGTCGGTAATGAGAATGGTCTCTGGGGTCTGCTCGATAGCGGCCAGAAGACGTTGTCGCAGTTCGTTGCCGCGGACGCGATCGAGCACACTGGCGAGCTGCGAGGCTATGGCTACGACCAATGAGAGTTCGGGGTCACAGAAGTCGGGGATGGTAGTGCTAGCCAGCAGGAGGGCACCGAAGGACTCGTCATCGATGAACAACGGGACAGCGAGGAGCGCGTTGAGTCGCCTGCTGACAAAGAGGGGGTGGAGCGAGAGGCTGCTGTTCTCGCCGAGATCGAGGCTGAGTTGGCGTCTGCTGGCTTCGAGTTGAGCGAGGAAAGTGAGTTCGCTGCGAGCGATGGTGGTGTGGACGAGACTGGGCAAGGAGCCTGGACAATGATGGGCAACGATGCGAGCGGTCGACTGGTCGGCGTCCATGAGCAGAACGCAGACTTCTTGGACCTGAAGAGCTTGGCTGAGCTCACGACAGGCCAGGCCGAGCACGGTGCTTGGAGCTCGCTCGGAGGATGCAGCGAGAATGACCCGGTTGAGCAGGGCGAGCTCGTTGCTTTTGGCCTGGATTGCGCTCGTGGACCGTTGCTGTTGGAGCACATTGGCGAAGGCATCAGCCAGCATCTGCAGACGACGCAGGTTTTCGTCGCTCCAGCTGCGTTCCAAGTGGCGCGAGGCGATCCCGAGGCGAGTGAGATGTGGTCGCTCGTCGACGGCGACCTCGAGTATTCGGACGGGGGGATCTTGAGAAAGAAGGCGAGCGGCGTTGCTTTGAGCATCTACGCGCAGCGCTTTCCCTGTGGAGCGGACTCGTTGCATCCAAGGTGCTGCATCTTCGGCTGGAATGAGCCGATAGCAAGGTTCTGTAGTGTGGCGGGAGAGGGAAGCGCGGCTGGGTTCTTGCCAGGAGTAGGCGATGTTCCAGTGGTTTGCGTCGTCCGACTGGAGGAGGTAGGCACACTCGGTTTGGAAATGTCGTGCAACGGCTTGAAGTCGCGCTGGAATCTCAACGAGCAGACGGGTGCCTGAGAGTTTGTAGAGGGAGAGGATGCTATTGAGCAACGCATCGAACTCTATCTGCTCGAGCAGGCTGGCCTCAGCGAGTTTGAACTCGGTGATGTCAACCTCCATTCGGGCGTAAAGCTGCTGAGCTCCGTTCGATGCTAATGGAAACACACTGGAAAGGCATGCGGCGAAGCTACCATCTCGGCGTCGGAAGAAGCTTTCGAAGGTCGAGCTGGGGCGCTGCTTCGTGCGCAGTTGAGCGAGCAACTCAGAACAGTAGCGGGTGCTCTGACCAAGTTGCTCCATGCGTCTCCCGAGCGCATCCTGCGGTCTGAAGCCATACATCTTCTCTGAGGCAGCATTCCAGAAGTGGATCCTCCCATCAGCGTCAAACCACTGCACCGCGACCATGGTGTTGCTGTCGAAGAGCGAGTGCAGGCGTGCCTCACACGCAGCCGCGCGCTGTTCTGCTTCGAAGACGCGAGACAGCTCACTGGCTTCTACGAGGACTGCAGCGCAGGGCTGCCAACGACTGTGGAAGGGTTTGAAAGAGAGCCGGAAATGTGCGCGGCGGTCGTTCGGCTCGTTGACAGCGCCTTCGAAGCGAACACCTAAACCTCGAGCAGCGCTTTCGATCGCGTGCGCGAAGCGTTCTCGGAGCTCGCGCGAAGCATCATCAAACCAAGGGGTCAGCCAGAGCTTGACTCCGAGCACCTCATCACGTTGCGCGCCCATGCTCTCGAGGCAGCGACGGTTGATATCGAGAATACGGCCATCGGCGTCGAGCAAGAGCATGTGGTTGTCTGCCGCATGGAAGAAGCTGTGTGCTTCGCCGAGCATTCTTTGCTGCTTGGCCTGGGCTTGTCGCGCGGCGCATCGCGCGAGGGCGACGGAGAGCTCGGCAGCGGAGGTGGTGGCCGTACAGTCCCAGCCACCTGCTTCGATGAACTGTTGGGCGAGTGGTGCAGAAGCGCCCAGCAGCACCGAGACCAACAGAGGCGGAAGGCTCCCGAGCTGCGGTAGCAGCGCGCGCTCACAGCCATCGGCGATGACCAGCAGCAACGATTCCGGAGATTGCCGGAGTCTCTCGATGAGCGGTGCGCAGCTGTCGAAGCGCTGAGCCGACAGCTGAAGCTTAGAGCAGGCGCGAAGAACGGCCGAGGCTCGACGCGCATTGCCGTAGAGCAAGAAGGTCTGGGAAAAGGGGGGGGTGTTCATGAAGTGCAATTGCTCTTTGCTCGGGATGCTGCTCGGTACAGGTCGAAAGACAGTTCCGACGCGAACAGACGGTGGAGACTCGGGGCGTGTGATGAACGCAGGATGCGTGCAACGCACTCAGCGTGGATACGCTCAGTGATGCGCGGACAGCACTTGGAACACTGACTTCGCGTCTGCCTCATCACGCAAGATCCCCTTCTGATATGGCCAAGCTTTGCGCGTTCAAGGCTTGCCGAGGCTGCTCGTCGACCGACAGAGACCTGTCGACGAGCTTGGTCAATCAAGTCTCGGGCCAGCGACCAAGCAGCACCGAAATTCGACACTCCTTGCGTCTTGAGCCATGATGCCCAGCAGCCGCTCGCCGTTCGGCAGGGACGCCGGATCTGAGCTCGAATCAGGGAAGAAAACGATGAAGCGCGGCCATATTCAAGCATCTCTGCTGTCTCCATTTGCTGTTGGTTCTCCTGCAAGTCGCCGAGTTTTGCGCTCGCTCCTTGCCCTGTGGCTGGTCGCTCAGGGCTGCGGGCTGGGCACGCTCACCGACACTCAGATGGCTGCCGCTCAGTCCGCCTCAGAGGAGCTCGACCAGGCTGAGATCCTCGGGGTCCTCGACGCCATTGCGGCTGCGCCGAAGAAGTCGGAGCCAGGAGGCGGAGACTCGCTGCGAAGGCAGCCCGAAGGGTGCGTGCCAGGGATGGCACGCAACAACACAGCCCCCACTCCCGAAGCGCTGCCAAGCACGTCGAAAGTGCGCCTCGCTGCCCCAGAGCGTGTCGCCTGGAGCCAAGCCCAGAAAGACGCCTTGGCCCAAGAAATCGACGAGGTCCTCGCCCGCAAGTCCCTCAAATCCACGACCGCTGGCGTGCTCATCGTCGATGCCGAGAGCCGGGATGTGCTCTACTCGAAGAACGCCAAGAAACTCCTCAAACCCGCATCCAACCTCAAGCTGCTCAGCACAGCCATGGCCATGGACCTGCTCGGCCCAGACTATCGCTTCCAGACCACCATCTATGCCGACGGAAGCATCGACGCCAAAGGCGTGCTCGATGGCGATCTCATCATCGTCGGTGTGCACGACTTCACTTGGTCCAATCACTTCTTTGCCTCCTCCAACAGCGTGCCCGAGGCCATCGCTGAAGCGCTCTATGATCAGGGACTGAGAAAGGTCGAGGGGAAGGTCATCGCGATGGGCGAGTTCGAGCTTGGTGGGGACAACTTCGGCTCCTACGACCCCGATGCTCACCGAAACAGCGCCCTCTCGTCCCTGAAAAAGGCCCTCAAGGCGAAGGGCATCAAGACCTCGAAGGGCAGCACCAACGCATCCTTCGAGCCGCCCAAAGGTGCCAAGGCGCTCTACACTTGGAGCTCCCCGCCACTCTCGGTGGCCTGTATTCCTCTCAACCAGAAGAGCCACAATGAGTTTGCCGACGCCCTGCTGCGACACGTGGCCTGGTTACGCCAGGGAAAGAGCAGCTACCAAGCCGCAGAGAAGGAAGCCAAACAGTGGCTCAGCGACGCAGGTATCAACGCCAAGGGGGTCGCGCTCGTCGACGGCTCTGGGCTCTCCCACGACAACCGCCTGAGTGCTCAGATCCTGGTCGAGCTCTCCCTCTACATGCTCTCTCGCCCCGCTGGCGACGCCTGGCTGCGCAGCCTCGCCGAGGCCGGAATCAGCGGCACCTACCGCGGACGACTCAAAGGCGAGGACACGAAGGGCCGCACCTTTGTCAAGTCCGGTACGCTGCGCGATACCATCGGAAGCAGCGGTGTGCTGGTGAATCGACATGATGGTCGTCGCTATGTTTTCTCCATTATTTTCAACGCCGTGGGAAAGAAGAGCGGGCGCGGAGCGGCCGATGCCATCGTCAGCGCGCTCGCCAAGGACTGGCTGCAGCTTGGCGAGCGACCCGCCATCCCCACGCTGCTCTCGGCCGCGGTCGAGGACACAGGCCGAATGCTGCGTTGGCAGCCTGTGAGCACGGCCAAAGGTTACTTCGTGTGGATGAGCGAAGACGGACTGGTGTGGGACCGAGCGCAGGCGAGCTACGTGGAGGAGAGTGAGTTCAGCTTGGACTCCGATGCTGCCCCCTACGTCCGGATCACTGCGCTCGGTGAGCGAAGCGAAAGTGATCCGAGCGATGTCTACCGCTGTGATCCGCCGCTTCAAGGGCGGGCACGTGCACTGCTCGTCGACGCCAATGACAGTTGGCAGAGCGAGCCAGCGAGCGAGAACTATCTGGCATGGGGGCACGCGCTCTTGCCTCGTGTCGCCGATGCCCTCGAGGGCTACAGCATCGAGAGCTGCGCAGATGAGCAGCTCGAGGCGCTGGAGCTGAGCGCCTACGCACTGATCATCTGGAGTGCTGGAGAGGACGCGAGCAGCGAGGACGTGCTCAGCGCAAGCCAGTCCTCCAAGCTACAGAGCTACCTCCAAGCGGGAGGTGCGGTCGTCCTCAACGCGTCGTATTTGGATGCGGTCATCGTGCAGGACGCATGGCTGAAGTCTTCACTGGCCGTGTCGGAATCTGCGGGCGCACAGTCCTTTCCTCGGGCGCAGGCTCGGGGCGGCAAGCTGACCGTGTCCTCCAACGCGGCAGGGCTCTTCGTCATCGAGCGAGGGACCATCTTCCAAGCGCAGGATGATGCCTCCACCTGCATGTACTATGCGGGTACCAAGGAGAGCGCCTGCGTGCGGGCATCAGGGCAGAAGCTCTTGGCCTTTGGATTTCCATTGGAGTCGATTCGAAGCCTCGACGACCGCAAGGCGACGCTCTCGTTGCTCCTCGAGAAGCTCTGAGCGTGTCGGGTCAGTCGAAGTGGCGGGTCAGCCGACCGGTCGCCGCAGTCTGGCGCAAAGCGGCTTCGTACAAGGCGTCGTGGTCGAGGGGCACGCCCCGCGCGGCGCATCGATAGGCCGCTCTGACGATCGCATTTTTGATGAGCCCGCCGGTGAGCTCGAAGTCCTCAGCGAGCACCTCGAAGTCGATGTCATCCGCTCGGGGTAGCTGAGGCGGCAGGAGCAGCGGCCAGAGCCTGGCCCGTGCCTTGCGATCGGGTTCTGGGAAATCAATGCGAAACAGAATACGTCGCTCGAAGGCCCGGTCCATGTTGCCGACCAGGTTGGTGGTCAGCACCAGCACCCCATCGAAGCGTTCGACCTCTTGCAAGAGCACGTTGACCTCCATGTTCTGGTAATGGTCTTGTGCTTGCTCGACTTGGACACGCTTGGCGAAGAAGGCATCTGCTTCGTCGAAGAGCAGGAGTGAAGCATGTGCTCTGGCCTGTCGGAAGACCTCCTGCAGGTTCTTTTCGGTCTCACCGACGAACTGGCTGACCACGGTTGGGATGCTCACCAGCATCAGTGGCATATCGAGCTCATTGGCCAGGATCTCGGCGCAGAGCGTCTTACCGGTGCCAGCTTCACCGCTGAACAGGGTGACCAGACCGCGTCCGGTGACCAGGCGTTTGCCGAAGCCCCATTCGGACATTACCTTTGCACGTTGTCGACACGCATCGAGCAGCTCCCGGACGCGTTTCAGTGACTTCTCGGGGAGCACCAGGTCGTCGAGCCCAAGCTGCGTGCGTCGGAGGTGACCGCCTGGGAGCTTGGCGCGCATGGCGTCACGCGCGCTGCTCTCGATAGCTGCCGCATCCAGGGCTTTTCCGTGCGCTTTTTGAAGGGCCCAATCGACAGCACCTTGAATACGGTGACCGTCGAGCTCGAAGCGCGTGGAGAGGAGGCAGAGCTCGCGCTCAGTGATAGCGTTCTCTGCTGGCAGGGCCTGCTTCCAGATGGCGAGTCTGGCGTCCGTGTCTGGAGCTTCGATGGCGAGGCTGGCGTGTAGCAGCGGTGTCAGCTCATCCAGCACCTCGGTCTCGCTGCTCTCGATGAGGGCGAGTCCTTCCCAGCGCTCGAGCATCGCGAAGAGGGTGTGGCGGAGGGCAACGCCTTTTCCGAGGCGCTCAGGGTTTTGCAGGTGCAGGGTGCAACGGAGCAGCCGTGCGTTTGCGGCGGCAATCTCGATGAGCTCAGGGTCGTTGACCATGGCGAGCTGCAGCCGCATCAGTGGGCGCTCGAAGTGTGCGGCCAGATAGCGGATGGCGGAGCGCTTGGGACCACCGGGGGGCCCGAAGAGCAGCCATCGCTGAGGCACCAGAGGTGGCGCTCCGGGGGCAAAGGCGCTCAGCAGGTCATCAAGCTTCTGTCGCAGCTCGGGGGTGAGGCGAATGCGTCCCTCGGGCGCACTGAGTGTGGCGACCGCGCGCAGACGTGGGTCGAGCTCGTCGGCGCCCTGGACGAGGCGCGCGACGAAGTGGGGCATCGCCAGTAGCATGCGTGTGCTGTCTGCCGTAGGGCCTACAGAGCGACGATCAATGGATGAGAAGAGCAGTCCAGCGCGTCGTAGCGGCGCAGCGGACTCGCAGTTGGCAAGGCATGTCTTGAATACGGAAAGGGGCTGCGCGAGGTGGCAGACCAAGCCAAGCTCGAGAGAGGGGGCGAGGCGGCGTTCAGCGGCGATGCCCATGGCGAGCAGGGCTTGGGCGCTGAGCAGGGGGGCGAGGCAGATGAAGAAGATGTCCTCGTCGAGCGGCCGCAGTTGGAATCGTTCGACGAGGTTGTGGAACGGGATGGCGATGCCAGCAGCGATGGCTTGACGTCGAGCATGAAAGGCGAGAATACGCTCGTCGTTTTGGTCGGCGATGACTTCGACGAGCGCTTTCCGATGGCGAGGATCGGCGTCGGCGCGCTGGACGAGCTCGAGGCGGGCGAGCACGCGGGCAACTTCCCAGGCGAGGTACTGTTCGTTGGAGGAGAAGTGGAGCACGTTGAAAGCTTCGCGAAAACGGGCGAAATCTGGAAACCGATGGACGAGCCAAGCGCCCGCATCCTCGCGAGATGCGGAGCGTCTTGGACGCGTCGGAGCGAAGCTGCGCTCGGCAGCGAAAAGGAGAGGGGCGGGCGAGCAAGGCCGGTCCCTGGGTGCTTAGAGGAGCCAGCCTTGCTGCATTGGCGAGCGGGTTTAGCCGTTCCAGCGAGAGGGATTGGCCCGCACGTCGTAGTGGGTGAAGCTCGAGTAGCGGCCGAGTCCGCCGTTGTGGACGCGGCCCTCGCGGATGAGCCGCTCGATGAGCGTGTGGACTTGGGCTGCGCTCATCCCTGCGATGGTGAGGTCAGCGGCCGAGCCGTAGAGGTGTTGGCTGGCGGTGGCGCCACCGATGCGCCTGTTGTAGGAGGGCGAGCGATATCCGCTGTTGATGTGGATGGCCTTTCCGCCGGCAGCCTCTCGAATGATTTCGAGGTTTTGCGCCAGCTTGAGGGTATTGGCGCGGTATTGTTGCGGGACCTGGGAGCCATCGCGGCAGGCGAACTCGGCCCAGCTGAAGTTTGCGCTGACGTTGCCTTCGGGGAGGGGACCAGCGGGCTGAGGATCGTTGGCATTGTTGGCGGGACCTTGGGTTTGCTGTTGCTGCTGCTGGTCGCCCTGCTGTTGTCGCTGTTGTGCGACGGCGCGCATTCTGGCGAGGGTGGTGGGTCCGACCTTGCCGGGGACGGTGAGTCCCTGCTGGGTCTTGAAGAGGTCGACGGCGCGGACTGTGCCATCGCCGAAGTAGCCATCGACATCGTTGCCGCTCATGCCGAGCAGGCGCTGCACCTCGCGAACGGCGGGTCCGAAGTGTCCCCGTTGAAGGATGGCGCCACCTTCGACCTGGGCGAGGGTGGGGGCAGCGAGCCATTGGATGGGGCCGCCTGGCTCCTGTTGGGGTTGGGCTTCGTTTTGTGCGGCCGGGTCTTGCTGCGGTGTTTGCGTTTGTTGTGGAGCGGTGGTGGGCTGTTGTGTAATATTGACGTAGTCGCCGTGCACGTAGGCGTGACGGTTTTGGTACTCAATTTTGAGCCAGGCTCCTTCCACGCCGAGGATGGTGAGCTGCGCGCCAGTGCTCAGCAGGCCGAGCTTGGAGTGTGAGGTACCTGGTCCGCTGCGGACATTGAGTCCAGCGGCGGTGACCACACCGCGTCCGGGCTGGGACTGGACTTCGGTTTGGGGTGCAGGCTGTTCGGGTGGGGTTGGCGCTTGGGGCTGTGGTGCTTGTTGTTGTGGCGCTTGCGGCGCTGGGGCCTGTTGCTGAGGTGCTTGTTGCGCGGTGAAGGTGGCGAAGCCGCCGTGGATGTAGGCGACGCGGTTTTGGAAGTTGATCTTGAGCCAGTCGCCTTCGCGGGCGAGGACGGGGACCTTGGCACCGGAGTTGAGCACGCCCAGCTTTGCGGCGCTGGTGTTGGCTTGAGCTCGGACGTTGAGGGCGTCGGCGGTGACGACGGCCTCGCCGATGGTGTTTTCGTTGCCAACGGGAGTGGGCTCGTTGGCAGGTCCGTTTCCGGTGCGTGCAGGCGAGACCTCTGAGGAGTCGAAGGCTTCGATGGTGAAGCTGCCGCGGCCGGGGCCGGTGATGGTGACCTGGCCGTTGGGGCCTGCGACGTTGAGGTTGCCAGCTTCGAGCAGTTCACGGAAGGAGCGGCAGCGGTACTTGGAGTTGCGCAGTGCGTTGGCGCGCACGGTCTCGCCTTTGCCCTCGGCTTTGACGGCGAGCTCTTCGAGGCGAGCTTCACGAGAATCATTGAAGGCGGTCAGCCAGTCACGTTCGGAGATGGTGTTGCCGTTCGCGACTTCGTCGATTTTGCCACCGCACTTGGCGATGGCTCGGCTGATGCAGTCCTCCATACCGCCTTGGATCTTGGTGTCGTAGAGCATGGCCAAGCCCAGCGGGGACTTGAGGTTGTAGGCGGAGAAGGCGTTGGCGGCGGGGACGGCGTAGGCAGAGCGGAAGACGTTGTCCTGGGCGTTTTTCATCTCCGTTTCGGAGCCAGCGCTGCGCAGGGCGTTGAGGAAGCTCTGCTCATTCTTGAGGCTGGCGTCCTTGTTGCGGACGCGAGGCATGAAGCCGCGGATGGTCTGGGCGTTGCTGCTGTTGGAGGCGGCGATGTAGGCTTCGAGGACGCGGCCAAGGCTGCCGGCAGCGAGGGTGCACTGGTGCTTGCCGTAGGAGATGATGCCCCCATCGGCGACGGTGGTCAGCGCGCTGTAGTTGCCCTTGGTGGAGGCACCTTCCATGACGGAGGTGATCTGGTTGGCGACCTGCCAGTATTGCTGCTCGTCGGTGGCGAGGCTGGGATCGCGGCGTTGGGTCTGTCCTTGCTCACCGCCAGTGCCCTGCTGTTGCTGGTTTTGCTGCTGTTGCTGCTGCTGCTGTTGTTGCTGCTGCTCTTGCTGTTCCTGCTCCTGGCCCTGTTCCTGGCCTTGGGCGGGTTGCTGTCCGCTTTCGGGTACGCCGCGCAGGGCGGCCAGCGTGGCGGCGTTGACCTTGCTTGGATCGCTGAGTCCCTTGGAGGACTTGAAGCGCTCGACGGCACCCTGGGTGTCGTATCCATAGTAGCCGTCGACGGCGGCGCCGCTGAGTCCGAGCAGGCGCTGCACCTCGCTGACGGCGGGCCCTTTGTGACCGAGCTCGAGGCTTGCGCCGGCTTCGATCTGCTGGATGGTGGGGGCGTTCTTCCAGGTGATGGGGGGGCGGTTATTGCTGTTTCCAGGCGTGCCGCCGTTGCCGCCCTGGTTTTGGTCTGTGAGGGGGCCGGCGGGGCTTGGGGCAACGACGCTGCCGCCTTGACCGGTGCGAGCTTGCTGGGTGACGTTGGCGACGTTGTTGAAGGTGCCGACGTTTTGGCTGACCCAGGTGGTCCATTCGGTCTGGGAGAGCTGGCGCGCGCGTTCGGGGTTGATGAACATCTCGCGGCCGAGCAGGGAGAGGTTGGCGTAGTAGCCTTCACCGGGGACGGTCTTGTTGAGGTTTTGGCGGATTTCGTTGCGCCAACCGCCGGTGAGCCCAGCTGAGCGGTTGTAGTAGTTGCGCATCTGGGTGCGCAGGGTCTGGGTCATGCGTTGTTTGAGCGCAGCGTCGGCGGTTTCTCCCCAGATTCTGTTGATCTCGGCTTCGATGAACTCTGGCGGGAAGAGGATGTCGAACATGTGGGTGCCCGAGGCGGAGCCGCCAGCGCCAAAGGCGAAGGCGTCACCGTTCTCGGTGGTGTGTCCTGCGGTGGAGTGACCGTAGACGGTGGACTGCTCGCCGACGCCAGCGGCGAGCTGCCCGGCGAAGGAGTCTTTTCCGCCCTTGGCGGTGCTGCAGGCGTAGAGCTGGATGTTGACGTCGGGGCGCATGGCCGAGCCGACAGCGGCGACGAAGTCGTCGATGTTGGTGGCTTGGAAGTCGGTGCCAGGGAGGTAGAGCTGTTTGGCGCCGCCGTGGCAGAAGATGGCGAGGTTCTTGACCTTGAGCCATTCGGGGTTGGCTGGAGCCTTGGCGGGGTCAGTAGAGCTGGTGTAGGCGGCCTTCATGGCGTTGTAGACCGCGCTGATCCCCGTCTTGATGTCGGCGTAGTTGACGATGGGGATGGCCTTGCCAATCTCGAGCTTGCCCGTCTCGGCGCTGATGGTGTTGTAGCGCTTGGCTGCGCCCTCGCCTTGGACCTTGAACTCGGCGTTGTTGCCGTTGGTCTGGTAGTCGGCGTAGCGTCCCCACATGCTGATGGTGATGCCCTCGGGGTGCAGCTCATGGATGCGCGCGAGCTGCGGATCCCGGATCTCCACCTCCTGCTGGCCGTGGTCGAGGGGCGATTGCGGCGTGAGGGCGTCACTCTGGTTCTGCGCCGACTGATTGCCGAGGTCTTGGGAAGACTGCTGGTTGCGGTCCTGGTCCTGGCTCTTGGTGTCAATCTGGGTCTGCTGTTGTTGCTGCTCTTGAACCGGCATGATGTCCTCGCGCGGTGAGTGGGCTGGGTGCCCGGATTCCGCGTGGGGCCTCGATGCGACACCGAGGGAGCCCACGTGAGATAAGCCCGTTCCACGAGGCAGCAACAACTGTGCCGCGGCTGTGACGCTTCGGCGCGCTGCCCAGGCGAGCCCCCCGCGATGCCTGAGGTCCAGCCGTGCTGTGCGATTCGAGACCTGAGCTGAAGCCTGAGCGGAGTGAGCGCGGCACGCTTTTGGACGCGCAGGCGAGACAGAAAGGCGCAGCGCTGTGCGAGGAGCGCGTGCGCTTGGTAGGGGCACGGCATGCCGTGCCTGGAGCAGGACCGAAGGGCTAGGTGACTGGTTATTGTGGAAATGGAATACGGTTGTAGGGGCGCTGCCCCTCCCACGTGAACCGCTTCCAGCGACTCGAGCATCCCTTTGGATTGCGACGCACCAGCGAGGCTGCGCGAACGCCAGATTGGCGACAGCAGACCCCAACTGCAGCTTGTTTCGTCGAGCCTCGAGCTGGGTCTTGGCGTGCACCCTGCGGGCTTGCTTTGCTGTTGCTTTGCTGCGCAGCGACGCTCGGCCTCCTGGCTTTGCGTTCGAGCGACTCGAGTATCCCTTTGATTTCTTGTCGATTGGGCGCTTGGCCTGTTCCCCCAACTTTTTGTCGATTGGGCGCTTGGCCTGTTCCCCAACTTTTTGTCGATTGGGCGCTTGGCCTGTTCCCCCAAGTTGTCCTCGGGGGGCGCTGCCCCACACCCCGTCAACGGGCTAGCCATTTGAAATCCCTTCGCTTTTCTGGATCGACTATTCCTTCCAGATCAGTTTCCAGGGACGTCGCTTGAGCTCGCGAAGCATCTCGCGCAGATCGTCGAAGATTTCCTCATCTCGCAGCAAGCGGGCGATGCTGCCTTCCCCGTGTTGCAGCTCATCGACGATGCTGGCCATCCCCGCGCTGGCGCTGCGCACGTCCAGCGCCGCGAGCTGTGCGTCGTCGAGCAAGCTCGCCAGTTTGGGACGCAGCTCCTCGACGATGGCTGATAGTTGCACGATGAAGCCGTCGGCGCGCTCCACCAATGCAGTGAAGGTATCGAGGGTGGGGCCCAGCTCGCGCTCGAGGCGGGCGAGCAGGCGCAGTGCGCCAAGCACCATGGCCTGGGCATCATCGGCCAAGTGCCCTGCACGCTCCAGCAGCGGTAGCAAGGCGTCGCGCCCTTGTTCCAAGGTTTCATCGGCGCGTTGCACGAAGCGGCGCGTGTCGCCCAGCAAGGCCGTCAGCTCTGGACGGTTCTCGAGCAGAACGGCGTTGGCATTGAGCACTAACTCATCCACGTGTCCAAGCAGCTCGGCCACCGGGAGCTCTTCGCTGCCAAGCAGCGCGTTGAGGTTGTCCAGAGAGCGGCTCAGCTTGACCACCACGTCATCGAGTCTCGGGGGGTCGACGCCCCGAAAAATCGCCCCCGATTCTGCTGCCGGGGCGCTCATTTCGGGGGTGTAGACCGAGACGAATTTCTCGCCCAGCACGCCTTCCGTGGTGATGCCGAATTCGCTGCTCTCGCGCAAATAGGGCAATCGCTCCGCGTCGATGTCCAGCTCCACCCGCGCCCAGATCGCTTCTCCGGTTTGAGGGTTTGTTTCCCCTCCCATGAAGCGAATGGCCTTCACTCGCCCAATGCTCATGCCACCTTGCTTGACGTCGGCACCTGGCTTGAGCCCTGCGCTGTCCGTGAAGTCCACGTAGATCGTGGCCCGGTCTCCGAAGCCAAAGTCCCCTAACAAGAGCAAGAATCCAACAAGCAAGGCGAGGCAGAAGAGGACCAGCGCGCCAACCTTGACCTCGATGGCTTCCTCCTTCCGACTCAATCGCAGCCTCCCGGCGTACGCATTCGTTCGCTCTCGGGCACCGACCTCGCGCCAGCGACAATTCCTTCGGAATGGCGCGAGGATGCGTGCCCTTCGCGCACTTTTGATTCCCAATTGAGCATCCGCGTTCTCTCAGCGCAGAAGCAAGCGCCGTAGCATCGCCAGTTGCTCGGGCGCATCCCACTGACGTGTGTTTTGAATCCTGAACAACAAACGTCCATCTCGATCCAGTAGGTAGGTCTCGGGTAACAGTCGTGTACCCAGCTGCCGACTCAACTCGCCCTCTGGATCGAGGCCGACCCGCAGCTCGGGCCCCACCCCCATCTCGTCCAAGAACGAGCGCAAGGCCATCATATCGTGATCCCAACTCAGTAGCACCCACTCCAGCTCGGGTGCCTGCTCTTTGAGCGCCTCACGCGCGCGCAATAAAGATGGAAACTCATCTCGGCAGGGCGGACACCAGCTCGCGAAGAGGGCGAGCAGCACGAACCTGCCGCGAAACTGCTCCAAGCCCAGGCGCCTGCCCTCGAGGTCACGAAACACCAACGGTTCGGCTCGGCGTCCGATCCAGTCCGCATCCCAGCTCGCCGCCCAGCGTAGTAGCTCGGCGTCGTCATGCCGTGAGGGCCAGGCCCAAGCGGCGAAGAGGACCACTGCGCACAGCAATACTGCCCAGCGCAGAGGGCTGAGCGCAGGCAGCGTTGCTGGCGCATCCCAAGCAGCGGGGTTCGAGGGAGGCAGCGCTTCCCGCTGGGCATCGATGCTTGCCTCTGCACCACGGCTTCCCCTATCCATTGTTACGACCCATCACTCCCTCTGTTTTCAGAGCACACGCGCTGCTGCGAGCCCCTTGCTCGCTTGGCCTGTTCCCCCAACTTCTTGTCGATTGGGCGCTCGGCCTGTTCCTTCAACTTGGTCCCTGCATACAAACCATAGAACTTGCGTCGCCATTGCTTTCGAGGCAGCATCGAAGAGATGGACGAACGCCGACCCATCGCGGATTCTGACAGGCGTTCGCTGCGTCGACAACGCTCGCCCGTGCTTCTTCTTGGCTGCATCGCTGTTTTGTGTGCTTGGGGTGCGGTGGGTGCAGTGCAAATGGTTTCTGCTTTGCTCGCATGAATGCCCAGGGCAGCTGAATCGCTGCTTTGACGAGAACGCTGTTTTCTCCATGAGCTTGAACAGTTCAGGAGAGATTCTTGGCTGACTCCGGACGAACTGGCCCGAACTCTTTTGGTGTCGCGCCAGCGTTCACGAGTTCCTCCGACACAGGCCGAACGCCATCATGAGCTTCAAGCAATTCAGCACGCTTCTTGTCCAGGACGGCGTCGTCCCCATCCACAAAGTCGAGGAGGCCTTTCAGCGGCAGATCCTCTTTGGAGGTCGGCTCGGCACCAACCTCTTGGAGATCGGCGCGCTCGATGAGGCGACCTTACTGCGCTACCTCGCCAAGGCCAGCGAAATCCCCTTTGCCGGACGAAGCTTGCTGCTCAAGCGCGAGGCCCGAGCGAGAGCCGCGCTCCCGGCTGACAAAGTGCGCCTCGAGCGGGCGTTGCCCATTGCCTTTCACAACGAGCTCCTCCTTCTGCTGGTCACTGATCCGCTCGATGCCGGCAAGGTGCAGGAGCTCGAGCAGGCCGCTGGATGTCGCGTGGAGCAACGCATCACCAACGAGCTGCGTTTCGACTCACTGATGCACGAGCTCTACGGTGATCCGCTGGAGAAGCGCACCGAGCAGCTGCTTCAGCGCTTTCCCCTGTCGCAAGCACCAGACGACGAGCGCGACGAGGACGATGGCTGGGGGGAGCTCGAGAAGCAGGCACTCGCCGACTGGGACATCTCTTCACCTCCTGCTGCCGCTGCGAGCACCCCTGAGCCCATTCCCCCTGCCGCAGCGATCATCAATCCGCGTCGGCGTAGTCGAGCGGAGAGCGGAGCCCTCAGCTACGACGATTTCCTCAAGGTGTTGGAGGGAAACGCGAGCCGCGATGAGCTCTACCGCGCCTTTTGCCGCTTCTGTCTGAGCCTTGCGCGGCGCTGCGCCGTCTTTGCTGTGCTCGACGAGCGTGTGCGTTGCCTCGTGTTGGAGGGGCCTAGCGGTGTCGACGCCAAGGAGCTGGTCATCTCCGTTCGTGCCCAGAGCGATCTGGCCGAGGTCTGTCGGGGGCACTCCTATTACCAGGGTCCTAGCGTCGATACCGAGCTGGCTA
>JAVFAO010000051.1:0-25742 GCA_034002465.1 Myxococcota bacterium | reverse complement strand
GCTGCTTGCTGGATTCTTGCTGCTTGCGCTTTGCTCTTGGTCGTCGGTGGCGCAGGCGGAGCTGTCGTTGTTCGAAGGGGACGAGGTGGAGTTGAGAGCCGCTGCTTCGTGGAGGAGCGCGAGCGCCGTCCTGTGGTCTCCTCTTGCGGAGCTCGTGGATGATGCAGGAGCCCTCGGGATCGCCGCGACGGTGACTCGTCTCGAGCTGAAGGCGGAC
The DNA here is from genome assembly GCA_034002465.1 of Myxococcota bacterium. Taxonomy (GTDB): domain Bacteria; phylum Myxococcota_A; class Bradymonadia; order UBA4248; family JAVFAO01; genus JAVFAO01. The sequence goes on along the minus strand of JAVFAO010000051.1, from coordinate 25,525 downwards.
TTCGGTGAGGATGTGGCGTTCGAGTTTCATGACCGGCTCTTCATGCGCTTGCTCTCGAGCGAGGCGGCTGCGTTCGCAAACGTGGGTATTGGCGTGAGTCCAATGCCTGCGAGGAGCCTGGAGCTCTCGTCGACGCTGTTGTCCAAGCCCGGTCTCTTGCTGGACAATGATCTGGACCGGCTGCAGTTGAAGCTCTACTTCGACTGGGTGGACCTCACCCTCGGGCGACAGGCGCTGACTTGGGGAGATGCGAAGCTCTTTCGGGTTGCGGATCTCTGGACGAGCTTCAGTCCCTTCGACCTCGATACCAGTGAGAAGCGCGGCGTTGACGCCCTCCGCTTCTTGACCAGTGTGGCGGATGGCCGACACGAGCTGGAGTTGCTGCTGGTCGATCGGGCAAGCCTCGAAGATTTTTCGGGGGGAATGCGTTGGGTGGGCTATTTCGACGGCTTCGACCTCTTTGCAGGGGCGAGCAAGCAGTGGGACACGCTGGTCCTGATGACGGGTCTGAATTGGACCATCGATGTCTGGGGGCTTCGAGGCGAGCTTGCGTGGCCCTGCTGGTCTTTCGACGAGGAGGAAGTGGAGCTTCCGCGTCTGACACTGGGCTTGGACTACTTTGGGAGCAAGGTCTTTGGGGTTCTGGAGCTGCACTTCAATGGTGCAGCTGGCGCTGAGCTCGATCTGCCGACACCGTCCTTGCAGAGAGGGGAGACCTTCCTACTCGGGCGCTACTACGCAGGGTTTGCCGTGACCTGGGAAGCGACCGAGCTGCTCTCCTTGTCACTGAGCACGATGTCGAACATCCTCGATCCCAGTGTGCTTTTGAGCCCAATGCTGAGCTACCGGCTCAGCGATGAAGCGGAGCTGCTCTTCGGCGCCTCGCTTGGCATCGGCGCTGAGCCTCAGCTTCAGCCAACGCCTCGGCTTCGCAGTGAGTTTGGGAGCTACGGGCAGATGCTTTCTCTGCAGTTAGTGGCGTACCTTTGAGCCGCTCGGGCTACGGCAGTGCCCAGGATGGTTGCGTATCTTTATGTTATTGCAAGGGAATTTCGGCTGTTGAGATGTCGGTGCCCGAGAGCGAACAGGTTGGTGGAAACAGGCCAAGTGCCCAATCAACAAGAAATGCCATCAGTTGTCATCGTGCAGGCGCGGTGCCCGAGAGCGTGCGAACACAATCGGAGTCAAAGGAATAGAACGCCTCTCCCGGGGTTTGTAGCCACGTTTGCCGCCCGAGACCAAATGAGGATGACGGCGGTGGCGGAGCTCGGTTGACTCGGTTGAAATGATGGCGCTTGGCGCCAACTGGCGCGAGGTGGTAGCTTGTACCTGGAGCGTTGGAGCGCTCACGGAGACGCTCGCTGGGTACCCTGAGGTCACAGAGACTTCGGCTTCCTCTGCAGCGAGTCTTTTCCTCTTCTTGCTCAGCAGTTCCCACCAGATTCAGCGCACTCTCGTTGGGTGACGAGAAAGGATTCCGCGATGCATGAGCACAGCCAAGGTCGGCGCCACGCTCAGGAACTCGACGCTTTGGTAGCGTTGGGCAAAGCGAGTAAATCGATGGACGAGCTTGAAGCGGTGAAAGGGAAGGGCTCCAGTGTGAGCGCGGAGCAGCTCAACTTCGATGTGCGGATTCCCAAAACGGAGCCGGGCTTGCACGAGGCGGTCTGTTTGACGCACAAGCCTCGCGAGGCTTCGGAAGCGCCGCAGATGTGTTATGAGCTGCCGGCGTCTTGTTTCGATGCGGGCGAGAACGAGCTGCTCTCTGACATCTCTTCGTCGATCAGCTTCGACTCTGGTCCGCTCCCTGCTGATGTGATCCGGCGGGCGTCGTCGTCGACTGGTCCGCAGTCGGCTGTTCACACAACGCCACCAAACCCAGCGATCAAGCCTACGCTGGGCTTGTCGATGCCCCTTCTTTTGGGCTTGTTGAGTGCGCTGATGGCGTTACTCTTCCTTGGGCTGTGGCTTCTCGATTGAGGCACCTTTCGGGAACAGGCGCAGGTTCATGGTCAGCACTTCACGACCGCACTCTTCATGAATGAAGCGGCTGCCCGGAACGAAGCCGACCCGTTCGAAAGCCCGCTGCGCACGCAGGTTGTCAGCGAAGGTTTCGAGGTATACGAAACGGATTCCGCGATTCCGTAGAAGCTCGAGAAAGGCGCGCAGAACCACGGTGCCGATACCGCGCCCCCAATAGGCCTGATCGACGATGACGATGCCCAGACTGCAGTCTCGGCTCAGTGGATTGATGCCAAAGGCAGAGACGGTGCCGATGCGCTGACCATCACAGAGGATGATGCGCTCGATGCAGTGAGGATTCTCTAGTCGTTTGCTGCGGCGTGAGAGGTAGAGCTCCAAGCTTGGGATCTCGAGCTCGTCGTCGGCCCAGAAGTGGACTTCGGGTTTGAAGCGCTTGGCGTAGACCTCACGATAGTCATCGACACAGGGCTCGAGCAACAAAATGTGCATGCGCTCGCGCTCGGTCGGCGCGCCTTCGTCAGCAGAGAAATTGGGCTGCCTTTCTTGGCGGGCACCCTTCGGGCTTGCTTCGCCGAGCCTCTGCGCCTCCCGGCTCCGAGTTCCTTCGGATTGTCGAGAGGATGCGTGCGCTTCGCTCACTTTCGAGTGCATTCTGCTTCGGGAGCTCATGAGGCGTCCCTCGGTGAGGAGCTTAGCTGACGCCATCACCAGGGGCGCGTGACTTCACCATGGGCAGCTCGAGCCCGTCTGGGCCGCTGGCGGCGAGGATCATCCCTTGGGAGAGCTGGCCCATCATCGCGCGGGGTTCGAGATTGCAGAGGACGATCACGCGTTTGTCGACGAGTTCGTGCGGTTCGTAGCTTTTTCCAATGCCAGCCAGCACTCGGATGGGGCCCTCGGGATGACCGACTTCGACGCGACAATCGAGCAGTTTGTTGCTCTTGGGGAGGCGCTCACAGCTCAAGATCAGACCCACACGCAGGTCGAGTTTGGCGAAGTCGTCGTACTGGATGAGGTCTTTGAGCGGGCGTTGGCTGCTGGGCTCAGCGGGAGGGAGGGGGGCTTGCGTGCTGTCTTCCATCTGTGCTTGATCCTTGGGTCTGTCGTCGTTTTGTCGATTGAGCGCTTGGCCTGTTTCCCCAACTTCTTGTTGATTGGGCGCTCGGCCCGTTCCCCTGACTTCTTTGGTTGCTTCGGACGTCACGTTGGGTCCGGCGAGCAGGGCATCGAAGGGGTCCTTCTCTGGTCGAAGGTAGATCTTGTCGACATTGCTGATGCACAGCCCTGCATGGACGGGCTTGCGCAGGTCCGCAAAGGACTGTGAGGGGATGCCGAGCTGGGCCTCGATCTTTTCGGCGAAGTCGGGGTTGACCGGCTTGAGCGTTAGGGCGACGACCCGCACGACCTCGGCGCAGATACTGACGATTTGGCGGGCTCTCTCAGGGTCGGCAGGGATGCCAGGCTTCTCTTTGAGGAACTGCCACGGGCCTGCGCTCTGGTAGTAGCCGTTTGCCTTGTCGCCGATTTCGGTGATGCAGCGGATGGCCTCGCTGTATTCCAATCGCTCATATGCGGCAATGGCACGCTCGGCCAGGGCGTAGATGGGTTCAAGCAGATTCTGGGCTTCTTCGATGTGTGCGATATCGGCAAGTCGGCCTTCGAGCTTGCTCTCGGCGAAGCTGAAGCTGCGGTTGTGCAGGTTGGCGAGGTTGTCGACGAGATCGCTGCGAACGCGGTAATAGAAGTCATCGATGTTGAGGTCGAGATCGTCGATACCGGAGCCGAGTTTGGCGGCATAGTAGAAGCGCAAGAATGCGGTGGGCAGCAGCTCGGCGTAGCGCTTGGCGTGAATGAAGGTCCCTCGGGTCTTGGACATCTTCTTGCCGTTGACCGTGAGGAAGCCGTGGACATGGATGCGATGGGGCAGGTTGTAGGCCATGGCGCGCAGCATCGCTGGCCAGAAGAGGGTATGGAAGTAGATGATGTCTTTGCCGATGAAGTGCCAGATCTGGGTGCCAGGCTCGCGCCAGTAGCTCTCGAAGCTTCGTCCCGTATTCTTACAGAATGATTCTGTCGTGGAGACGTAGCCGATGGGGGCATCCAGCCAGACGTAGAAATACTTCCCAGGCCGGTCGGGGATTTCGAAGCCAAAGTAGGGCGCGTCGCGGGAGATACCCCAGTCTTGTAGCCCCTCGGTCATCCAGGTGCCGATGAAAGCTGCGACGTCTTTTTGGATGGCGTCGCTGAGCGAGTACTCTCGCAGCCATTCGGCGAAGTCTCGGAAAGACATGAAGAGGTGGGTGCTCTCTCGAACGACCGGGCGGCTGCCGTCGATGACGCAGATGGGGTCGATGAGGGCGGTCGCGTCGTAGCGGGTGTTGCAGTGCTCGCAGACGTCCCCGTATTGATCTGGGGTCTTGCATTCAGGGCAGGTGCCCTTGACGTAGCGGTCGGGCAGGAAGCGCTGCAGGGGTTCACTGTAGAGCTGCTGAACGCTGCGCTCCACGATGTGGCCTCCCGCTTTGAGCGCATCATAGAAAGCGTAGGCTTGTGCGCGGTTCTCTTCGCTGTGGGTGCTGTAGTAGTGGTCGAAGGCGATGTCGAAGGCCTTGAAATCCTCGGTGTGGGAGCGCCACATTTCGGCGATGAGCTCCTCGGGCGGGATGCCACGCTCTCTGGCGCTGAGCTCGATGGGGGTGCCGTGGGTGTCATCCGCACAGAGGTAGACTGCGTCGTGGCCCGCAAGGCGCATGGCGCGAACGAAGATATCAGTCTGGATCGTCTCGACCAGGTGGCCCAGATGCAGGTGTCCATTGGCATAGGGGAGAGCGCTGGTGATCAGCATTCGGCGCGAGCTCATCGTTGCTCCTCGGTCGGGCGCGGCGTCCGCCACCGCGCGCGCAGGATTAACACGCTTTGCCTCTTTTCGCGAGACATCTCCGCCGCTGAGTATTGCTCGCTCAGAGGATGATTGCCAAAGCTTGCATCTGCGCCATCAATGACACTATAGCTATGCGACGATGCCGACGTCATGGCGAGCATCGTCTGCGGTTTGGGTGCGAAAAAAAGACAATCAACCGTGAGCGAAGAGCACGCATCCTCTCGACATTTCCGAACAATGATAGCTGTCGAGAGCTCAGTGCCCGAGCGAAAACCAATGCAACGGCGGTGAAGATGACGACGGGACGGGGGCTCTATTGTAACCGAACGCTGAATCTGCGCTCCATACGCGCCATCGGTTACGATATGGATTACACGCTGATCCACTACTTCGTAAACCGCTGGGAGGCCTGTGCGTTTTCATTCTTGAAACAGAACCTAGCCGAACGAGGCGTCGCTCCAGCAAAACTCGCCTTCGATCCCGACTTTGCGGTGCGAGGGTTGATCGTCGACACCGAGCTGGGCAATCTGGTCAAGGCAGATCGCTTTGGATACATCAAGCGCGCTGCACATGGAACGCGGGTGCTCGATTTCGACGAACAGCGGCGCACCTACAGCCGAACCATCGTCGATCTTGGAGAGCGGAGGTGGGCGTTTCTGAATACGCTCTTCTCGCTCTCTGAAGCCTGCTGCTACGCCCAACTCGTCGACGCCCTGGACGCGGCCCAGATCAGACCCGGTGCGAGTTACCTCGATCTGTACCGCCTCGTCCGTGAGGCGCTGGACGAGGCCCACATGGAAGGCGAGCTCAAGGCTGCCATCCTCGCCGAGCCAGCGCGCTTCGTCGATGATGATCCTTTGACGGCGCGCACCTTGCTCGATCAGAGAGAGGCGGGCAAGAAACTACTGCTCGTCACCAATTCCGAGTGGTTTTTCACCAACACCATGATGCGCTTTGCCATTGAGCGGCATCTGCCGTCGCCGATGCGCTGGACCGAGCTCTTCGACTTGGTCGTGGTTGGCGCGCGTAAGCCGGAGTTTTTCCTCGACAAGCAGCCCGCCTTCGAAATCGTTGACGACAGCGGTCTCATGCGCCCCGTCAACCAGCTCGAGTTCAACCGTCGATACCATGGAGCCAATGCGCGCCAGGTCGAGTCGCTGCTGGGCTTGGACGGTGCGGAAATCCTCTATGTTGGCGACCACATTTACAGCGATGTGCACGTCTCGAAGGCGATGCGGCGCTGGCGCACCGCGCTCGTCATCAGAGAGATTGAGGACGAGGTCGCCGCTGAGGCCGAGTTCGCCCCGTATGCTCGTCAGCTTGCTCAGATCATGGAGCAAAAGGACCACGCCGAGAGGGCGCTCAATGCCGAGCGCTTGGCGCTGTTGCGCCTCAAGTCAGGAGCCTCGAGCGAGAAACGCTCGGTCGAAGCGATCAAGGCAGAACTCGAAGAGAAGCGCGCCGAGCTGAGTCGTCTCGATGCCCTCGCTGAGCCTCTTGCTCGAAGCTCATCGCATCGACATCATGCCATCTGGGGACCACTCATGCGCTCAGGCCACGACAAGAGCCACCTCGCTCGCCAGATCGAGCGTCACGCTGATATCTATACCTCGCGCGTCAGCAATTTGGCCGAGGCTAGCCCTTTTGCCTACCTTCGCTCACACGGCGGCACGCTCCCTCACGATGAGGAGTTGCCCCACCTCGATCTCGAGCTCGCCCCCTGACACTTTGGGCGTGCTTGCCCGCACGTCTCCTGATACTGCCTCCTTGCACTTTCCTTCAGGGCACAGACACCGCTCGAGGACAGACTTCGATGAGTGCCCCTTTGTCGCCAACGGCTTCCCTCCAACCTGACGGCAGAAACGCTATGGACTTTCTCACTGCAGAGAACGGCGCATACCTCGAATCCAAGTACCAGCAGTTCCTCGCCGACCCCCTCACCGTCGAGGAAGAGTGGCGTCACTTCTTTGAGGCCCAAGCTTCGCTCGCGCTGCGCCCAACGATGCAGGTTCTGCCCTCGGCGAGCGAATCCGCTGATGGCCCTATGTTCGAGCTTCGGATAGCTCACCTCATCAATGCCTATCGAAGCTTGGGGCATCTCGGGGCGCAGCTTGATCCGTTGGCCATCGAACAGCCCGCAGGCTCGCCGGTTCTCGAGCCAGCGTTCTACGGCTTCAGTTCTGCTGAGATGGGACGGCGATTCGCCACGCCGAGCCTACGCGGTCCCAAAGAATCCACCCTGGCTGAGCTGCTCGACTTCCTGCGTCGCTGCTACTGCCGCAGCGTCGGTTGCGAGATCATGCATATCACTGATGCGAGCGCGCGGGAGTGGCTGCTCGATACCTGCGAGGGGCAGCAGAACCGACTGCCTCTGGATGGTCCGACGCGTCTGTGGCTGCTCGAACAGGTGGCAGCGGCGCAGACCTTTGAGTCTTTCCTGCATCGCAAGTTCGTGGGAGCCAAGCGCTTTTCACTCGAAGGGGGAGAGGCGTTGATCCCTCTGCTCTCGCTGCTCATCGAAGAAGCGGCGATGCAAGATGCGCGGCAGTTCGTGCTTGGCATGGCGCATCGAGGGCGTCTGAACGTGCTGGTGCAGCTCGCCGGAAAGTCGCGCAAGCAGATCTTCCGCGAGTTCGCAGACGTCAATCCTTACGCCTACTTCGGCAGGGGCGACGTCAAGTACCACCTCGGCCACGAGCGCAGCTTCCACACACGCCAAGGCCACGAAGTGCGCTTGGGCTTGATGTTCAACCCAAGTCACCTCGAGTTCATCAACCCAGTCACCGAGGGTGTGGTGCGCTTGCGCCAGAACGCGCTGCCCGGAGACGGGCGGCGGGCCATCTGCCCGCTCATCATCCACGGCGATGCCGCCTTCATTGGCCAAGGCGTGGTGGCTGAGACCCTCAACCTCATGGCCTTGCCAGGGTACTCGACCGGGGGCACCGTGCACATCGTGGTGAACAACCAGATCGGTTTCACCACTGCACCGCAGGAGAGCCGTTCTTCGGTCTACTGCACTGATGTTGCGAAGATGAACGAGATCCCCGTGTTTCATGTCAACGGGGAGGACCCCTTCGCCCTCGCTCACGTCGCGCGCACCGCTGCCCAGTTTCGGCAACGTTTTCAGCGCGATGTCATCATCGATTTGTACTGCTTCCGTCGCTACGGTCACAACGAGACCGACGAACCTCGGTTTACCCAGCCGCAGATGTACGCCAACATTGATCGCCACCCCAGCGTTTTCGAGCGTTTCGCTCAGGCTCTGCTCAGCGACGGCCTGCTCACACCCGACTCGGTCCAGGGCATCGTGGCGCGCCAGGAGACGGCCCTCGAGGCTGATTTGGCGGAGGTTCTTGCCGAACAGGCGCCGACGAGCGAGCGCGTGCGTAGCGAGCCGCGCCTGAGCTGCGATTTGGCTACCGTGACCAGCGCAGTCTCTGAGCAGGCGCTGGCTCGGGTCTTTCGAGCGCTCTACGAGCTACCCGAGGGCTTTGCCGCGCATCGGGTGCTGGCGCGACAGCTCAAGGCGCGGTCCGAGATGGCCGAGGGCCAAGCGCCCGTTGACTGGGCCAGCGCGGAGCTCTTGGCGTACGGCTCTCTGCTGCTCGATGGGGTCTCGGTACGGCTCAGCGGTCAAGACAGTCAACGTGGGACCTTCAGCCATCGCCACGCTTACTTGCGTGCTCAGGACAGCGGCGCGCTCTACGTGCCGCTGCAGTCGCTTTGTGAGCCTGATGAGCAGGATCCTCAGCGCTCTCCCCGTTTCGAGGTGTACAACAGTCCACTCTCAGAAGCGGCGGTGCTCGGTTTCGAGTTTGGCTACTCTTTGGAGGCGCGTCAGGCATTGGTTCTCTGGGAAGCGCAGTTCGGTGACTTTGCGAACGGCGCGCAGGTGATCATCGACCAGTTCATCGCCTCGGCGTTCGATAAATGGGGGCTTCGATCGGGTCTCGTCCTCTTGTTGCCGCATGGCTACGAGGGCCAGGGTCCGGATCACTCCTCCGCTCGGCTCGAGCGCTTTTTGCAGCTCGCTTGTGGCTCCAACATGCGGGTCTGCAATCCCACGACGCCCGCCCAGTTCTTCCACCTGCTGCGTGCTCACGCGCTTTCGGCGCAGCCACAAGTACTGGTGGTGATGTCACCCAAGAGCCTGTTGCGTCATCGTGAAGTGCTGTCGAGTATGCAGGAGCTCTGTTCGTCTCGCTTCCAGTGTGTTCTCCCCGATCCGGTCGCTCTCCCTGTCGAGGAGGTGAAGCGGGTGGTGCTCAGCTCGGGCAAGGTTTTTTACGAGCTGATGGAGCGTCGCGCGCAGCTGCGTGAGCGACGGGTGGCGCTGCTGCGTCTAGAGCAAGTCCATCCGTTCCCGGAACCAGCGCTGAAGTCAGCGCTCGAGCGCTTTCCTGCGCTCGAAGAGCTGCTTTGGTGCCAGGAGGAACCGGAGAACATGGGGGCCAAGAGCTACCTGATGCCGCTGCTGCAGTCGTTCTGCGGTGAGCGCTTGCGTCTGCACTGGGTGAGTAGAGCATCAGCGGCGAGCACTGCGACCGGCTCGCCCAAAGCCCACCGATTAGAACAAAACGAGCTGCTCAATCGGGTTTTTGAGATGAGCCAGGACGGAGGCGAGACGGATGCCTGAGACCGTGCAGGTCGTGGCCGGGGCGATGCTGCGCTCGGGGCGGGTGTTTGCGGCGCAGCGCTGCTCGGGTAAGTGGGAGTTTCCTGGCGGCAAGGTCGAGCCCGGTGAGAGCCCGCAGGCTGCCTTGCGGCGCGAGCTGCGCGAGGAGTTGAGTGTCGAGGTGCAGGTCTTGTCGTTTCTTGGGGTCTGTGAGCAGGCGCTGGAGGGAAGCTCGGATGCATCGCCGAAGCGTCTTCGTCTCGAGCTCTACCAGGTGAGCTTGGAAGATGGCGAGCCTCAGCTCACTGAGCATCAGGCAGGGGGGTGGTTTGGCCGAGCCGAGCTCGAGGCGTTGGACTTGGGGGGCCCGGATAGGGCGCTGCTGGTGAGCTTGTACGCCGCTCTCAGCGACGAGCTCGAGTGAAGGCCTGTTCTCCGCGGTGGCGAATGCGCGGGTCTTCCTGGTGACCTGTTAGCGCAGCGTCTAGGCAATGAAATCAATGGGTTACAAGGGGCCGCTGAGTTAGCGATCAAGGCCTGGAGGCAGCGCATCAGCTTGCATTCCCTCTCGGTAGGTCGCGCGGGCGCAGTGGCTGAGCTCGAGGCTGTGGGTATCGTTGCGGTAGATGAGTTCGAGGGACTCCTGCATCTCCTGAAAGAGCGATTGCGCTGAGGTGGGGTAGCGGCATTCGAGCTGTAGGCGCGCACCTTTTTCCCGCGACTCCCATCCATCGCTTTGCACGCTGTAGGCGAGACGGCTGTCTGGGTGGACCCAGAGCCAAATCATGCTGGCGTTGAAGTGGGAGCGGGAGCGACTGAAGTGTCGTTCGGCAAAGACGTCTCGGCCCTCACTCGTATACATGATCATACGGAAGGACTCATCGACCCGGAGTGCACCATCACCGTCGAGGGCGTGGGCGAGATAGGCGTTCCCGAGGCTCAGTCCGGAGCAGAGGTAGCCCCATGCCTCAGCGACATGCGCTGCATTTGGAAGTGAAACGGGAATACATCGCAGGATCGGCAAGTGCAGCTCGAAGCTGAGGTCGAGCCAGGCCAGATCGGGGCAGTGGGGAATGAGCTGAAGCGCATCGGGAGAGGGGGTGGCCATGAAATGCTCCTCGAATCGGCCTTGGGAAGTGGGCCAGACGGCCCGATCGGCAGGATGCATCCTCGTGAGACAGAGCACAAGTCTAGGTGACGGGTGTCTTTTGGCTCTGCTGCGCTGACTTGCGGTCTTCGTGAGCGGGCCGCATCATTCAGGGGAGTTGTGGGGCGAGAGCCGCCTCGGGGTTCTTGCTGAAGGAGGAACGAGGGGGAGTGATGGAGCGAGGGACGAAGCCACATTGGTCGCCAGGCTGGCTGCCGGAAGCGCAGTGGTTGCAGTTGGAGTTGGCGCGGGATGACGTTGCAGCCGTTGACGATGAGGCTGCGGCGTGTTTTCCGCTGGTGACGGTGCACAATGACGAGGGGGCGGTGCTTCGGCGGCGCTGCTGGGGGCTGCAGTGGTTACAGTTTGTTGGGATGTCGTGGGGGGAGGCTCGCGACTTGCTGAGCGGGGTGGCGCGTCGCCTCGAGCGCAGCATGTATCGCTATGGAGGGGTCGGGATCGCCGCGCCGCAGGTTGGATTGAGTCTTCGCGCGGTCTGCCTGCGGATGGGGGTGCAGGAGCAGGCGGCACGCACGGTGTTCGCGTTGGAGCCGCAGATTCTATGGCGCTCGGCGAGCTGTCGCGAGGGGCGCGAGGGCTGCTTGAGCGTTCCTGGCCTGAGTGGCATCGTGCGTCGCAACGAGGCGTTGCGCGTGCTCTACCTGGGCCTGGATGGGGAGCATCACGAGCTGCTGGTGGAGGGCTTCGACGCGGTGGTCTGGCAGCACGAGCTCGACCACCTGGATGGTGTTCTGTATCTGGATCGCGTGCAGGGTGAGCCTGTGGCAGAGCTGGCTGACGAGGATGACGGCGCTTGACGATTGGCAACCCTTGGTCTATCTGCGATGCCTCGATGCATGAGCGCATCGCCCTAGTGGAGGAACCATGGCACGCACAGGAAGCAAGAGCAGCACCTTCGATTGCACGCCCGAGCAGCTCCTCGAGGTGATCATCGATCCGGCATTTCAGGCCGAGCAGCGTGAGCTCGACGAGGCAGTCGTCGAGGCCAAGACCGAGATCATCTCGAAGGATGACAAGCGCTGCGTGTTCGAGATCCGGGCAAAGGAATACGATCGGGGCGTCACCGGGCTGGACAAGAGTAAGACCATCGAGTCGGTCACGAAGGTGGACTGGGATCTGGTCGCGATGAGCAGCCGCTGGACCTATGAGAGCACCAGCCCTCATGCTTCTCGTTTCACCGTCAGTGGTGGCAACAAGATTCGCAAGGATGGGGAGCGGGCCATTCTGGATGGTGACAACAGCGTCGAAGTGAGGATCCCTCTGTTGGGTGGCCAGATCGAGAAGGTGGTGCTCGACGGTCTGCTGAAGGGGCGCGATGGCTACGACACGCTGCTCAAGCAATACCTGGCCAAGCGCAAGGGCTGAGCGGCTTTCGCGAGTCGAACGCGCGCAGCAGGAAAGGCGAAAGAGGATGATGCCAAAGGGCTAGCCCTTGCGCGGGGCATAGGGCAGGGCTCGACGAACGCACTCCAAGCACTTCTCGTGAACACACAGCTCGCTCTGCGTCATGCTTCTGGGCGCGAAAGCTTGTTAGCGGCAAAAGACCTTGGAATTCCAGCAGAGTCCAGATAGACTCAAGCACGTCGGCGTGAGCGCACGGGCTTGACGCTCGCTTCATTTCGGCGTTCGCCAGAGTGGAATCGTCTGTTGGTCGGTGCAAGACTCTAAGGTGTGTCATGACGGAGACGGCTTGCGCTCGAGTTCTTGTCGATTGGGCACTTCGACTTCTCGGAGCAGCGGGGTGGAGTAGGTTGGGCTTGCGTGGTCGCGTGTACGCCCCTCCGTTTTCTCGGGTGTTGATGTGCCTGTTCATCCCGGCGTTGCTGAGCGCCGCTTGTGATGATGAGACCAAGCCTCCGGAGCAGGGCGACGTCAGCCCAGACGAGACGACCGAACCCTGTGACTACTATGGTATCCTGACGATCTTACAACGTTTTCAGACTGATCAGCAGAATGCATCCTACCGCGCTGGCAGCAACTCTGGCGAGATGCTGCTCATCGAGTTCTACGACGGGCACGCAGTGACTGGGCCTGGCAGCTACCCCATTGCTGCCACTCCGGCCGAGCAGAATTATTCGAGCTGCACGCTCTGTGTGCTTGCTGGGCGCGACTGCGTTGGCTCTTCCTGTCAGCGCTACTTCCTCGCCACCGAGGGGAGCTTGGTGGTGGAGTCGTGGCTCGAGGCAGAGCGCTTCGTCGCGCGTCTCGATGACGTCCGAATGCAAGAGGTGAGCATCGACTGGGCAGGCGACTCGAGCTCCACCCTTGTCGAGGGTGGCGAAGAGTGGTGCCTCGAAGGGCTCGAGGTTCAGGCTGCGACGCGCTGTTCGAGCGCTGGCGACTGTTTTCCCGAGGCGCCGGTCTGCCATCCTCAAACGGCGCAGTGCGTCGAGTGTGCTTCTTCCTCTGATTGCGCCGCCCCCCTCCCTGTCTGCGAGAGCGTGCGCTCACGCTGTGTGCAGTGCGTCACCGCCGAGGACTGCCAAGCTGGTCAGCTCTGCACTGATACCGCCTGTGTCGATCCGTAGCGCGACGAACGTCTCTTCGCGCTCTTTTTTTCCGTGCTCGGTCTGGAGAATCGTTGATATGTCAAGCCTCACTCGTCTGCTTCTGCTCAGTTCCCTGCTCGCCGCGCTGTTCTTGAACTCATGTTCTGACGACCCAGAGCCGCCAAACGGAGTAACGGACACGACCGACACCTCAGACATCGCAGACACGACCGATGTCACGGACACGACCGACACGACGGACACGACGGACACGACGGACACGACGGACACCACCGACACGACGGACACCACCGACACGACGGACACGACCGACACGACCGACACGACGGACACGACCGACACGACGGACACCACCAACCCCGTCTGTGCCTATGTCGACTTCGAGGCTGTAGACGAGTATTCCTACGCCGAGAGCGCAGATGAGTACTACGTCTATTATGGAGATGCGGACAACGGCGACTACATGACCATCGAGTTTCTGGAAGCAGGCATTACTGGGCCAGGTACGGTGACCCTCGGTGACAGCCCGGCGGAGAAGACCTACGAGACCTGCTCGAAGTGCGTGGTGATTTCCATCGATTGCGATGAGGAAGGAAACTGCGGCCGCGACTTTTTCGCGATGTCAGGAACGATTGTCGTCAGCGACTTCTTCGAGAATGGCTTCACCGCCACCCTCAACGATGTGGTGCTTCAGGAAGTGACCATCGATTGGGAGACCTTCGAGACCACCGTCAAGCCTGGAGGTGAGAGCTGGTGCCTGGATGGCTATCCCGTCGACGGTCCACTCGAAGAGTTCTAGCTCAGGAAGCGCATTGTGCATCTGCGCCGGGACTTGCATCCAAAGCAGGAAGTGCTGGCCGGGCCTCACTGGAGACCCCCATTTGCCCATTCTTGAATGGCAAGTAGTGATTGAGCAAAAAAAAGCTGCTGCGAGGCCGGGCGGGAAGTGCTAGACCAGCAGCAGAGCGCCCGAGCAGGCGCTGACCTTTCCGAGGAGAACGACATGTCGGCTGGCAGAGTGGCAAGTTGGTGGCTGTTGGGGGCGTTGGTACTGGTCGTCGCAGCATGTGACGACGGCAATGAGCCCGTCGACACCGTGGATCACAGCAGTGAGAGCGATGAAGGTCCCAACCCGCTGGCCCACTGCGCCCGCATCGGCTTCGAGAGCGTCGCCCAGATCACCTACCGCGATGACGACGAAATCACCTTCTATGCCGATGCCTTCAATGGTGATACCCTGTCCATCGAGCTCTACGCTTCGGCCATCAAGAGCGCCGGCTCCTATGCCCTCGCCGACAGGCTCGCCGAGAGCAACTACCGCACGTGCACGAATTGCGTCCTCATCGCTGCAGATTGCAACGACAAGGGGGAGTGCAGCAAGAATTTCTTCGTCAGCAAGGGCACGCTCGAAGTGAGCAGCTATGCCGACACGGGCCGCTTCGTGGGCAAGCTGAGCGGGCTCGAGCTCGTCGAGGTCAGCATCGATCCTTCGACCTTCGAGTCCAAGCCGCTCGAGTCCGGGCAGATTTGGTGCATTCCCGAGCTGTCTTTCGATTCCGAAGTCCAGACCTTGACCTGCAAGACCGCCAATGATTGCGCCAAGAACACCCTGACCAAGAAGTGCGAGCTCAGTGCTGGGATTTGCCTGCAGTGCTTGGCTGACGGTGATTGCGCGGGAACCGAGTACTGCGCCTTCGGTGCCTGCCTTCCCAAGTGCGCCAAGGATGCGGACTGCCCCGAACTTCTGCCCCACTGCGACACCGGTACCGGGCATTGCCACATGTGTACTCTGCCTGCGCATTGCGCCGAATTTGGTGGCCTCTGCCACCCCACTGAGCGATTCTGTGTGAGCTGTGTCAGTGATGCTGACTGTACCGAAGAAGGCGCGACTCACTGTGAGACCGAGAGCTTCGAGTGCGTTCAATGCCTCAATGATGGCCACTGCGACAGTGGGCAAAGCTGCAATGAGTGGAACTCTTGCGAGTGATGCGTACTGTTCGCTACGGTGAAGGGTGTCGCTCAGGCCGCTTCGCGGCCGCTGAGTTCGCGTTGCGGCGCTGACGAGTTGCCTGTCCCTGTGCGTCAAGCTGCCGGTGGCGGGAGCATTTCTTGGCCCTGACTGTCACCCCGCGAGCATTCCTCCGAAATGACGTGAGCTTGCAGGCCAATTGTTGACCGTCGGTCAGCAGTTCCTAGAGGAGTCACCATGCATTCGCACGCTCTCGGGCACCGACCTTGCGCAAGCGACCAATCATTCGGATTGGCAGGATGCGTCCTCTTCTCTCCTTTTCTGTTGCGTGCTCTGCTGTTGCTCTTCGTGGCAGGGCTGCTCACGGCCTGTGATGACGCGGAGCCCGTGCTGCCACAGAGCGACACTGAGCTTGCGTCCGACACAGAGCTCACTGAGCTGGAGGAAGAAACCAGCGCTGGCTGTGGCAGCGACTCGGACTGCAACAGCGCCGCGCCTCGTTGCCTGCTATCGACGGGAACCTGCGTGCAGTGTTTGGACGATGTCGACTGCGACGGCGGTAAGTGTTCGGGCCTTGGTGTCTGCCGCTACGGCTGCGACAGCGACGCAGATTGTGCGCCGCCCACACCGAGCTGTAACACCGCCTCCGGCGTTTGCGAGGTTTGTGCCATCGACGCCGATTGTCCAGTCGATAATCCCCATTGCACCGACGGGACCTGTGTGCAGTGCGTAGCGTCAACGGATTGCGAATCAGGGGCCTGTGTCGACCACGCTTGCATCGCAGCCTGTACGAGCGACGCACAGTGCGCACCCCGGGCCTGCGACCAGGAGCGAGGACGATGCGTGGAGTGCACCCGTGACGAACACTGCACCGAGTCCTCGAACGGGGCCCACTGCTCATCGCTCAATCTCTGTGTGAGCTGTACGGCAGATGAGCACTGTGCTGCAAGCTCCATCGGCGCCTACTGTCAGCTCGGCTGGGGCTCCTGTGTGGCCTGTCTGGACTCCTCGCACTGCTCACCAGGCTGGACCTGCGACTTCTATCGCTGCAAGGCGCCTTGCGAGAGCGACGCTGACTGTGCCAGTCCGAGGCCAGTTTGCCACAGCACGGCCAAACTCTGTGTCGAATGTGAGAATGATGCGCAGTGCCAAGGCTGGTTCTGCGACCAAGAGGAACGCGACTGCGACGAGTGCCTGCTCGATGAGCATTGCAGTCCAGGCAAGACCTGCTCGGCGGATCACTGGTGTCGCTAGTTTTCTTGTTTTTTGTTGATTGGGCACTTGGCCTATTCCCCACAACTTCTTGTTGATTGGGCACTTGGCCAGTTCCCACGCCTGTGCTTAGCGCGTGAGCCGATTGAGCTCGAAGCCAGTGATGGTCTTGGGTAGGCCTCCTGCGACGTCGAGAAAGGAGAGGCGACCGAGCGGGTGATCCTGGTTGACCCAGATGCGTGAGCGCCCTGAGAGGCGCCCCAGATCGGTAGGAGGGCTGGCCATCTCGAAGCTCTCGAGCTCCAGGCTGTTGAGGTCGATGGCGTCCACCACTGCCACTGCTGATTCTTCATCGTTGAACGCCAGGTAGGCGAAGCTGCCCAGGTCGCCGTTCCAGAAGGTCATGCTGCTTGCCGGAATACGGCTCAAGGCGAGGCGACTGAAGCCGCTTTCGAGCTCGACGATGCTGTAGCCGGGCATGGAAGCCACATATGAGGCGACGGGGTCCGAGCTGGGGGTCGCTTGCTCGACGGGGTGCATGACGATGGCGTGGGCATTGTCCGGTGCGACGAGCACCGCAGAGGCGGCTTTGGAGAGTGGCAGTTCTTGGTAGCTGTTGGTGTCGAAGTCGAAGATGATGATGCTCTTGTTCTGGGTTAGGGTGGAATACAAGATCGCGTAGCGTCCGTCTGCGCTCAGGCTCGCCAGGCCCTTGGGCAAGTCACCTGCCTCAATCGAGAGGACCGCCACTGCGCCAGATTCGAAGGCGCTTTCGACGGGGATGTCGAGGACCATGTTGGCTTCTCGCACCAGCACCAAGAGGCGGTCGTTTTCGACCAGCGCCGAAGGGTTGGGGAAGACATCGATGTCGGTCGCGCGCTCGGGCAGCTCGATGGTCTGGATGGCACCATCGGAGAGTCGCAGCAGGTAGAGTGCCGCCACACCAACGTCTCGGACTGCGGCATATTGACCGCTCGGTGTGACGTAGACCTCGCGTCCAAGCGGCTCGGCGAGGGGGTCGGGGCTGAGTGGCAGCACGGGCAGGAGGCGCGAGCTGAGCTCATCATCGAAGTCGATGATGGAGATGCCCGTGTCGGTGATGATGAAGGCGCGTTGGGTCGAGAAGAGACCCGTCTCAGAGACGAGGTTGGAAAATTGGATCGCCCGAACGCGAAAGCCGACGGTGTAGCTGAGCACCTGCTCCATCCCCTTGTCGGTGGGGATCATCAGCAGGGTCTGGAGGTTGCCGAGCGGGTCACCTGGCTCCATGGATTCACTGCTGAAGTAGGTGAAAGCGAAACGACCATCCGGACTCAAGACCAATTCATTCATGCTTTCGTTGAGGTCGACGAAGGTGGTCTCATCGACCCACTCGCCGTCACGCAGGCTTGCGTCTGCGCGGATGATGGTGAGCTGTTGGCTGCGATGGCAGAGCACGACGGCGTTGTTGTGGCCGTCGACCGCCTCCAGTCGGGTGGGACGTTGACCGACAGAAATCGAAGTGATTTCGAGTGAATCAGCGTCAATTTTTGAGACGGTATCGAGGCTCTCGTTGGCCACGAAGACGTAGTCTCTGGAGCTGCGCGGGGCGAGGTAGGTGAAGACCTGCTCAGGCTGCTCGGGCTCGGTCGTCTCCTGGGTGTCGTAGCCACTGGTATCGGAGGAATTGGGGCTCTTGAGGCTATCGGACGACTCCAGGGCGCAGGCGGTGGTGAAAACCGAGGCTGCGAGACACAGGCCGACGATGACGGTGGCGTCGCGCATGTGCAGGAGCCAGCGGAGCGGGAGAATCTGGCTTCGAGTTTGGAAAGCTTCGCGCTTCACGGGAGGCCTCCTGGGCTTCGCTGGCGGTGTTCTTGTTGATTGGGCGCTTGGCCTGTTGTCCCAAGTTCTTGTCGATTGGGCGCTTGGCCTGTTGTCCCAAGTTCTTGTCGATTGGGCGCTTGGCCTGTTGTCCCAAGTTCTTGTCGATTGGGCGCTTGGCCTGTTCCCCTAAGTTGTTGGCTGGAGGGCAGGTTTTTCATTGTGCATGCCCAGTTTTTGCCAGGGCTGGCGGGAGCGGTGAGTGGCTGGTTGAGGGCTCAGTAGCGGATGAAGAATTCGAGACCCCACTCGAAGCCGCTCATCTCGACGCTACCGATGGAGGTACCCTGCATGGGGATGGCGGACTCCTCCTCGGGGGTGGCGCTTTTTGCGGTCATGCGGAACTGCGGTGCTTGTCGCAGGGCATAGCCCACGTCGGTTCGTACGCCGACACGCACGTCCCAGTCGCTGACCAGCTCGAGGCCCACCAGCGCGTGGCTGCTGAAGAGCCAGTACTGCTCGTCGCTGAGCTTTTCTCGGGCGCTGAACTCGGCGTCGTAGAAGGCGAGCCCGGCGGCGAGGCGGATGTAGGGGGTAAAGATGTCGAAGAGGGGGTATCCCCAGTCGACGGAGAGGAGCAGGTGCTCCTCACTGAGCTTGCCGTTGATGGTCTGAAAGAGGGATTCCTCCACGCCGGTGGTTTGCCACTCGATGCCGAAGCGCCAACGGTCTTGACCGAAGAGGCCGCGGAGCGCTTCCACATCGAGGAGGAGGCCGAGCTGAAACACGGCGTCGTCGGCGAAGAAGGGATCCCGACTGCGGTGGGTGGAAGCGAGCAGCCCTGGTCGGATACCGAGGCCAAACTCCCAGGGCCAGGCAAAGAGCCCCTCTTGTCGGGTGGTGCGCGGTGGGTCCTTCTCGACCTGTTGCGAAGCGTCGGTGCCCAGCTCCTGAGCGTGCATACTTGGGGCGACGAGGAACACTGCGAGACCCAGCACGAGCGCGCTGAGCTGGAGCTTTCGCGACGCGACGGGACGGAATCGACGACTCAGGGTGGCCTTCGTTGGGGCATGGACCTTGCGCCAGCGGCGATTTCTTCGGATGGGCGAGAGGGTGCGTGCCCTTCGCTCGCTTTGGGTTGCGTTCATTGTCCGAGCTCCGTCAGCTGGTTGAGGAAAAATCCCGAGTACATCCGAGCTCTTGCGCGCTGAGGAAGGGTGCTGTCGGCGGCGTCGATGGCGAGTGCCGTGAGCAGTCCCAGGTTGGAGTCATGCAGGGCGATGAGGCTTTGGGATTGGGGCAAGAACACCAACTGGGTGATGGGGAAGTCCAAGGGGAGGGCGCGGGGCCTGGCGTTGCTGAGGTTGACGATGTTGAGTTTGTTGGAGCCTGACAGTGAGGCGAAGAGGCGCAGTCCGCCATGGTCGACCTCGAGGTCGGTCATGCTGAGCTTGGCGCTGAGGGGGCTGTAGGCTTGTTTCTCGAGATCCAGCAGCGCCAGCCCAGCCCCGGCCTGGTACGAAATCACAACCTGGCCATCAATCGGGCTTGGGAGAACACGGTCAACAGCGGCTCCGACGGCGAGGTTCGAGATGGCCTGGCCTTTGCGTTGTTCTAGCTCACTGAGGCGGACAAACGCGACCTTGTCGCTTCCTGTGTGTTCTGAATAGACCATGGCATGCGGCTCGACGCTGCCAGTAGTTGCATTCATTGCATCATAAATGAGAATACGATTTCCGGCGTTCTCCAGGGGGACGTAGACGGCATACTCGCCAGCCGCATCGTTGAGGGTCAGGGTACGGCTTTGGGCGTTCACGCTGAGCAGCTTCTCGCGTCCATCGGGGCCAACGAAGGTGTCGATATCGCTGGGTTCTTTCCCGCTGTCCAGTATCCCCACCCGCGGAGCGAGGCGCACTTTCGTGCCTTGTGCAGAGCTGGGCAGAAGCTGGATGACATAAATGCTGTCTTGATTGTGGGCGAGGATGTAGACGAAGCTGTCTTGCAGTGCGGGCAGTTTCTCGGATTGGGTGAAGAGCACCTCGCGAGGGATGATCGCTTGTGGGGTGCCGGACAGATCGAGGAAAACGGTCACTTCGAAGCTTGGGTCGCGAAGATCGGCGAAGGTGACGTAGGAATCGAAGATGAACATGGCGTAGCGTTCGAGCCCGCCTTCGTCACTGAGCTCGAAGGGGGGGACGTAATGGACTTGCGATGGCGTTGCCCCGAGTCCTCTGAGGGCGCGCGAGGCGATGGGGCCTGCGGCGCTCTGGGTGAAGTCGATGACGGCATACTCGTCTGGGTTGAAGAGCACGTCTGATGGGCGGTTGATGTTCGGGTCATAGTAGACGATGGCGTAGTTCGAGTCAGGACTGAAGGAGATGGCGTCAAAGGCGCTTTCGAGCTGGTAGACCCGGTGTTCCGGGGGCTCGACCATGTCGATCAGGGTGAGGGTCTTGTCCCGGCGGCTGAGCACGGCGAGGCGATTGAGGTCTGGCGTGGCCACGAGCGACACCGGCTCACGTCCCACGGGGATGTGGTCAAAGGCGAGCTCCTCTTGCTCGGCGCAGATGAGGAACACCTCTTCCAAGCTGCGATTGAGGAAGGCCACGTGCTTTCTGAGTGCGACGGGGGCGTCAATGTTCAGTGGGCGGTCGAAGAGCTCGAGTCTCTCTGGCTCGCTGCATCCCATCATGACGGTGAGCAGCGCCAAGAGCAGTCTTTTCCAGGGCATGTCGATCTCCTTCTGGGAGGGGAGCGGTTTGTTGCAGTCTACCCGCTGAGGGCTGGCTCGTCTTTCCGTGAGGCTATCGGATCTTGCTGTTCAACTCGAAGCCGGTCACGGTTTGAATGCTGAGGTCGTCCACTTCGATAAAGGCGAGCCGGCCGACGGGGTGTTCCTGGGCGACGTAGACGCGCCGTGCGTCGGGGAGTCCGCCAACCTGGACGGGGGGGCTGCCGACGCGGAAGGTGGTGGCGCGCAGACTGGGCAGCTCGATGCCGATCACCTCAAAACGCTCGCTGGTAGGCTGGTTGATGAGCGCGAAGAAGTGTTGCTCATCCTCGGTAAACATGACTGGTGAGGGAGCGATGGGGCTGAGGAAGAGCTTGTCGAAGGGGCGCCCACCATTCTCGGCGCTGTCGAAGCTGAGCAGTGAGAAGCCGGGAGACTGACGCACAGGGTCGGGGTTGCTGGGTTCACCGTCATGAGCGATGTAAATCCACTTTCCCTGTGGTCCTCTGACGCCGCCGGAGATGACCTTGCCGCTGCCAAGGCGATAGGCGGTGAGCTCAGCGCTGCTCAGGTCGAGCTCGCCGATGGTGGACGAGCTGGCGGCGGTTGAGAAGAGCACGGCCTTGTCTCCGCTCGGAGAGACCAGTGCTTGGGCGACGGGAATGCTCTCCGGTGCCTGGATGACGCGCACCGACTCAGGCTCATCGAAGGCCTCGGGAAGGGATAGCAGCACGAGCTGTTGGGTGCTGGGTATGACGAGCAGCGCGCCGAGGCCGTCGGGGAGCAAGTCGAGCTCGGTTGGGATGCCATCGAGCT
Source organism: Myxococcota bacterium (assembly GCA_034002465.1). Lineage (GTDB taxonomy): Bacteria > Myxococcota_A > Bradymonadia > UBA4248 > JAVFAO01 > JAVFAO01. The sequence continues at coordinate 3,837 of JAVFAO010000051.1, read as the reverse complement.
CGAGGATGCGGTGTTCTTGTGTGAGCAGGTCGACGATTCCGAGGCGCGCTTGGTCGGGTTCGCGCACCAGGGCGAAGTGTCCACCGCTGCTGATGACGACCTCGAGCTGCTTGCCGATGCTCAGAGGATCCTCGATGAGCTTGATCCGCGCCCGAGGGTCGTAGCTGGACGGTGCGTCGATGACGGTATCGGGTGAGAAGCGGTGGAGGAAATCTTGGGTGAGCACGAAAACGTCATCGCCTTCGGCCTCGAAGAGGATCTCTTCAGGCAGGTAGGAGATGACCAGATCCACGATTGTTTCAGAACCTTGCTCGACGCGAGCGAGCTGCACGAGCTGTAGCTCGATGAGCGGTGAGGTGGAGAAGTCGGCCCCTTCGGCTTCGGGATCGAAGTAGACGAGGGCGTAGCGTCCGTCGGGGCTGAGGCGGACTTGGTTGAGGCCAGAAGCCACAGGCAATCGGGCGAGGACGTCGCCACCGCCGGGTGTGGAATGAATGATGCTCAAGTCGGAGCTGCCCAGGTTCAGGACCACGGCAGTGTTCGTGCTCTTGCGGCAGCGCACGACGGTCGGTCGGTCGCCCACGGCGATGCTGCGAATCTCCATGGAGCGGGCATCGATGCGCGCGACCGAGTCGAGCTCGGTGGACGCAACGAAGACGAAGTCTTTCGCTGCTTCGGGCGGTTGGATGCGGAGCTCCTTCTCGGGCTCCGGGAGCTCGCCTTGATCTTGAGTGCTGTCGGCACCCCAATCTTGCCAGCCGTCTGGAGCGGGCTCAGGCTCACCCCACTCGCCGTCACCGCAGCCAAGCAGCGCGAGGCCAGCCAAGGTCAGCAACAAGACCTTTGTTCGTCTGAAGAAGCGCATCATACCTGAAACCTCCAAGGCAGCACGAAGCCGTCTGACCGGAGCGCTCTGTGGCAATGCCTGTGCCAGTCATCGCTCGCAGCCGGAGTTCCTGGCCAGAGTCCAGTCTCCAGGCCCAGCTGCCTTATCCTGAGCGAGCTGACGCTGGCTGTCGAGAGCGAGCGAGGATGACATTCCGATCAGGGCCCCGTCAGTTGTGTCGCCTCCTCCGCTGTGCGCCACCTGCACTGCGCTCCACAGTCGCGGATGAGGTAGGGGGAGCGTGCTTGGAAGTGCGCCGATAGACATGGCGGCAAAAAGGGGGTTGTGAATTTTTCAGGGAATACTAGTTTTGCGCAGGCGTCATCTGCGTTCCGAGTACGATGCTCGGATGCCAGTCGAGGAGGACTCCTGATGAGATGGTCGAAGCTCCTGATTCTGTTGAGTGTATTTGCGTGGGGAGGCGTGGCGGTGGCCCAAGATGGTGCCTCTACGACCTATGTGCCGGAAGGCGAGATCGAGCAGCTCTCCGATGAAGGAGTGGGCTTGACAGGGTCCTTGGTGGTCGGAGGCAGCTTCAACATCGCGCAGAATTCGAGCGTCGTGGGTCAGGTCGACGGCTACTCTCTCTTGCTTGGCGCGAACGTGACAGGCTCTCTGGACTACATACACCTCGCCCATGAGTGGCGAAACATCGCCAGAATCAATCAGGGCTGGGCACGCACCCCCGTCATCGACGAGTTCATCAAGAGCAACGATGTGCTCATGCTCGAGAGCTTGTACAACTACTTCGTGACCTCATGGTTTGGTCCCTTTGGACGACTCAGCTTCGAGACAGCGATGCTTCCCGCCGAGGATGTGCGGGCCAACCCCACCACCTACATCATCGCGTACAACGATGGCCGAACCATCACTCGCGCCAACCAGACGCGGCTCTCCGTGGCGTCGGCCTTTTCGCCGATTTCTCTGGAGCAGTCTGTGGGTGTTTTCGCTCAACCCTTCGAGAGCAAGGCTTTCACCCTCTCCATCCGAGCTGGTGTGGGTGGCAGAGAGACTTTGGCCGACGGCGTTCTGGTGCTCCAAGATGATGACGCCACCGACACGCTGGAGATGGTCGAGCTGCGCAACGTCTTTCAGGCAGGCGCGGAGCTCTTCCTTGGTTTGCGGGGTAAGGTGGTGGAAGATCGTCTGAGCTGGTCTGTTCAGGGCTCTGTCATGTTCCCCTTCCTGAACAACGACAACGAGGATCGCGGTATCATGGAGCTGTCGCGCTGGGCAGGGACCGCGAACCTGAGCGTTTCGGTCTTCTCCTGGATGTCCCTGGACTATCAGCTCAAACTGTTGCTCGATCCGCAGCTCATCGATGAGTTGCAGGTGCAGAACAGTCTGCTGCTCACCCTGAACTACACCCTCATCGAGCGCAAAGCGCCGCCGCCACCGCCCGAAGAGCCCAAGCCCGATCCCGAGAAGCAACGCCTCGAAGAGGAGCTCAAGGCGGCACAACAGAAGGCCCTGGAGGCAGAAGCCAAGGCTCAGGAAGCCGAGGCCAAGGCCCGCGAGGCCGAGCTGAAGGCCAAACAGCCAGAACCCGCGCCTGTCGAAACGACGCCCGATGCCCCCATCGAAGAAGCACCAGAAGCACCCACGCCCTGACTCGCGCTCGGCAGGGTTGCCGCTTTCCTCGTGCTCCGGAGCAGCGAGCGTGGCCGGGCAGTTAGCTCCTCGCGCTGGCGCTTGTGGGAATCGGCCCTAGTGACGGCCGCCAAAAGCCGAGCTCCTGGCTACCGAAAGTGGGCGTAGGGCTGCGCTGTCCGTTCGAATGCGAGAGACGCCGACGGCGCCCCGCTTCGCACCTCGGAAATCAAAGGGAGTCCAACGACCATTCGCGCAATGGCGAGCTGGGGCAGCGTCCGCCATCGTATTCTGATTATCGAGATTGTTCTAAGTCAAGAGCTCTCGGTACCAGGGATTGTTGGCCTTCTCATTGGCGAGAAAGGCCTGAGGATCGTCGAGCCCGCGGCGAAGCTCGACCCGCTCTTGTGCGTCGAGTCGCAGGTCACTGTTTCGGTCGAGTTTGCGCAGGCTCGCGTACAACATCTGGAGCTCGCGCAGGGAGAGTGTGTCGTTCTGCGATTCGGCTCGGGCGAAGAGCTCGAAGACCTCCACCACCAGATCGATCTCACTCTCCTCGAGTTTGGAGTTGGCATTGAGATCTAGGTAGTCGAGGATACGGTTGGTGGTCGCGAGCGAGTCCGTGGAGGGCTGATGCAGACGGCTGAGAATACGGCATGCCTGCAGCCGGCTGGTCGCCTCGAGTGCGGCCCTCGATGCACCGTCGAAGCGCCCGAGCACGCCAGCGAGGTTGCGCATGCCCTCTTCGTCGACCTTGATGAGCCGTTCGTAGAGGGCAGGGTCCTCCTGGGCGGTGTGCTCGAGGAAATGACTCAAGAGTGCGTCTCGGTGCTGCTCTCGCTCGGTGCTCATGCGACGATCTCCCACACTGGGGCGCCGGACACCCTCGGCGTCCAAGCGCAGAAAGGGGCACCATAGCGGTATCGGAAGGAAGGTCAAGAGCGGGATGGCGCACAACAAGATGGGTGCGCTTTGACGTCGCCGTTGCTTGCGGAGAGACGCTTGCACCGAATCTGGTGGAAACTGCCCGACAACAGCGACAACAGAGCAATGTCGCCAACAAGTGGGGGAAACAGGCCAAGCGCCCAATCGACAAGAACTTGGGGGAACAGGCCAAGCGCTCAATCAACAAGAACTTGGGGGAACAGGCCAAGCGCTCAATCAACAAGAAGTTGTGGAATCAGGCCAAGCGCCCAATCGACAAGAACTTGGGGGAACAGGCCAAGCGCTCAATCAACAAAAAAGCTCAGCCAAACCACTGATGACACTGAGCGTTGCAGCATTTGGGGTTGCAGTCACACTTGAGCTCGCCCTCTTCATAGCTGACCTCGCACTGCGCTGGTCCACAGATGCAAGTCTCC
>JAVFAO010000050.1:0-26042 GCA_034002465.1 Myxococcota bacterium | reverse complement strand
CGCCCTCCACCTGCTCGCCGCGCTCGAAGCGGCGCTGCATGAGCTGAGGAGCTTCGGCGCGCATCGACGCCTAGTCCTCCTCGGGCTCTGGCGTCGTGGGAGCGGCAGCGGCCGGCGACAGGGTGGGGGCGAGCGTTCCGCCTTTCGTCTGCCGAGGCTGGGTTGTGGACTCGGCCGGCGAGTTGCTGTTCACTCCCTCCGAGGTCGCGGGGGCCGAGGTCTTCTCCGACATGATCTTCTCCGTGGTTTAGCGAAGCGTGTTGAGCAGCTCACTGAGCTCGACGCTCTGAGCAGAACTGGCGCGGTCCCGAAAACTTTGTTGTGCCCGCGCAAAGCGTTGCATGGCCAGGCGAACTTCTTCTTCGTGGCGAGCGAGCAACGCGCTGCGCTGCTCCTCGTCCATGCCCACCTGTTGTTGTTGCAGCCGTTGGCCGAGCTCGGCGAGCTCAGACCGATGTTCTTCGATGATGGCTCGCAATCGCTGCAAGCCCTGACTTGGCTCCGATTCTTCGAGGCATGCGGACATCTCGCCGAGAAGGTCAGCAAAACGCGTCGCAGCCTGGTCTGCCGGTGTATTCTCCTCCACCTGCTTTGCAGACTCCTGAGGGGTGCTGCAGGCCACCCCGAACAGCCCAATCAGCAAACAGAGCAGCAATCGCCCCGCGCAGCGAGGCATGAGCGATGAGCACCAAGAGGCGGCACCATGAAAGATGGGCGAATGCTGTCTCAGCGGTACATCTCCTCAATCCGACGTGACTTGCCCACGAAGAGCTCCCCAGCGGTCAAGTCCATGCACAGCACAGCACCCCAGACGCGCTCGTTGATCTCGAAGACCTCCAGGCGTCCATCGAGCTCCTCGCGCTGCGGCTGCCCCCAGAGCTTGCGCGCCATGGCCTTGTAGTTGTCGCAGCGCTCGTTGGCAGCAAGCGCGGAAAGGTCCTGACTGCCGAACAGCGACACCAACGGACCACCGAAACGCACCAAGGTCATATGATAACCGTTCTCGCCTTGCTCGAAGTCGTAGATGACCTCATCACAAACCGACTTGTCGCTGCACTTCTCATAGAGGCATCGAAAACGGCTGGGCCGCGCAGGATCGGTATGCTCGAGCGGATAGCCATTGCGCCAGATCACCAAACGAGCACCGCATTCGTGGGCACCGCGCCGCAGCAGGTCGCCAACTTGAACGTTGAACGACACGTCTTCGAAGCCCTCGGGCATGGGCACCACTGCCGGATCGCAGCGCGAAATGCAAGCACTCGGCGCGAGCAGCGCGAGCAGCAAGAGCGCGCGCAGCCCCCCTGAGGAGCGGGCACTGGGCTCGCTCCTGAAGCGTGCTGAAATCGGGACTGCGGACGGCCGCGCCATCGTGTAGACCCCTGGTGCAAACAGGGAGACCCTTCACACTGAAGAGAGGCATCGCGCGATGGCATCCGCCCCGCTGGTCGGGTCAATCCTCTTCTTCGACAGCGCCGCGGAACGGCGACTCCTTGATGATCTTCGCCTCCAGGTTGCCTGGGACGTCCTCGTAGCCATCGAACTCCATCGTAAACACACCTTGGCCACCCGTCATGGAGCGCAGATCAGGCGCGTAACGCTGAATCTCGGCGAGCGGGCAGATGGCGTGGATGATGGTCTTCTTGCCTTGCGGCTCCATGCCCAACACACGACCACGGCGCGAGGTAATATCGCCCATGATCGAACCCATGGCGTCACTCGGGATGATGATGTCCATCTTGTAGACCGGCTCGAGCAGCTTGCAACCACCCTGCTCGAGACCAGCCCTGATGCCCTTGGAACCCGCTGCCTGGTAGGCCACGTCCTTGGAATCGACCGGGTGGTACTTCCCGTCGATGAGCTCGACCATGATGTCGGTCACCGGATAGCCCGCCAACGGACCAGAGTTCATGCGCGCAAGAACGCCCTTCTCGACCGAGGGGATGAACTGCCGAGGGATGGCACCGCCGACGATCTTGTCAGCAAATTGGAAGCCTTCACCTCGACCGAGCGGTTCAATGTTGAGATAGCAAACACCAAACTGACCCGCACCACCGGTCTGTTTCTTGTGCTTTCCTTCGACGTTGCCGACCCGCTTCTTCAAGGTCTCGCGATAGGGCACCAGCGGCAGCGCGGTGCTCACCTCGACCTTGAACTTGCGCTTCATCTTCTCGACGGCCATGTCGAGGTGCTGTTGGCCCATGCCGCGCAACACCAGCTGTCGCCCAAGCTCGTCGTAACCAACCGAAAGCGTCGGATCCTCGTCCATCAGCTTGTCGACGGCGCTCTTGAGCTTGTCTTCATCACCCTTGGCTTTGACCTGCAGGGTGTACTCCATCATCGGCGGAGGATAGACCATCGGCGGGAAGCTGAGCTTCGAGTCCGTCGCCACCAGCGTGTCGTTGGTACGCGTCTCTTTGAGCTTCGCGATCGCGAGGATGTCACCACACACCGCGCGCTCGACAGCATCACGCGCTGTCCCTCGCAAGGAATACACCGTCCCCAGACGCTCGGTCTCGCCAGTGCGCGCGTTGACGACCACGCCATCTCCAGGTCCAGTGCCGGAAAACACGCGAACGACCGTGAGCTTGCCCGTGTCCTTGTCGATGAAAGAACGAATCACCAGTGCGGCAAACGGCGCATCGGACTTGAGCCCAAGCTCCACCTCGGCGCCACCGTCGAGCACCGTGACAGGCGCACGCTCCAGAGGATTGGGGCAGAAATTCGCCACCAGCTCGAGCAGCGGGTGCAGGCCGATGTTGGCCGTCGCCGAGGCGTACACCGCTGGCACCAACTTGCCCGACTTGATCGCCGCCACCAGCCCCGTGCGCACCTCCTCCTCGCTCAACTCCATGGTCTCGAGGTATTTCTCGAGCAGCTCGTCATCGGTCTCGGCCACCGCCTCGGTGAGCTGCTCCATCGCTCGCGCCACTTCTTCAGCCTGCGCCGCGCTGAGCTCCTCGACCTTGTGCTTGCCAGTGGTGTCCAGCGCATAGCGATAGGCTTTGCGCTGCAACAGCGAGATCACGCCGGTGAAAGTATCGGCGACGCCGATCGGCAGCTCGATGGGCACCACGCGAACGCCGAGCACCTCATCGAAATCTTTGATCACTGCGTCAGGATTGGCCCGCTCACGATCCATCTTGTTGATCACGACGATGCGGGGAATCCCCAACTGCTGCGCCTCGATGAACACGCGCTCGGTCTGCACCTCGACACCGTCGGGAGCAGAAACCACGACCAGCGCCGCGTCTGCACCCCTGATCGCCACCAGTGAGTCATAGACGAAGTTGCCGTCTCCTGGCGTGTCGATGATGTTCAGCTTCTTTCCCTGGAACTCCGTCCAGGCGAAGGCGGTTGCGTTGGACCCGCCACGCTTCACCTCTTCGGGCTCGAAGTCGAAGGTCGAGGTCCCGTTCGTGGTGGAGCCCAGGCGCGTGGTCGCACCCGTCACGTAGAGCATCGCCTCACCCAGTGCAGTTTTTCCACATGCACCGTGACCAAGCAGCGCGATGTTCCTGATGTCCTGAGTTTCGAAAAGAGTCTTCGCCATTCAAGTGCCTCCGCGTGTCCGTCGAGATGGGCGTCGTCGAAGCGGCTGCATCCTAGTAACGCCACCGCCCTGCGTCAACCCAAGTGACGAGAATCCCCTACTGACTACCCTGCTCATCGCTTTCGTTCGCGCTGAGGCCTCTCTCCTTTGGCCCATGTCGGCTGGATGCACGACCTTCAGCGAGCTCGATTGGCTGCTAGGAAACAATGAAATTCATAATGCGACCCGGTACATAGATGGTCTTGCGCAGCGTCTTCCCCTCGAGCTGTCGAGCCACCGCAGTGAGCCCTCGCGCCGCCTCGGCAATCTCTGCCTCCGACGCGTCCAAGGGAACCTCCACCGAACCCCGCGTCTTGCCCTGTACCTGGATGGCGATGCTCATCCGCTCCTCCTGGCACTTGGCTTCGTCATAGCTCGGCCACGGCTCATGGGCCAGAGTCTGAGCCCCACCCATCGCCTGCCAAAGCTCCTCAGCGAGATGCGGCGCAAAGGGAGCCAGCAAGAGCACGAAAGTCTTGGCTGCCTCCTCAGGCACCTGCTCCAGCTTCGAGAGCTGGTTGAGACAAACCATCAGCTGCGAAATCGCCGTGTTGAAACGCAGCCCCTCGATATCGTCCCCAACCTTGCGGATCGTCTGATGCAACAAACGCTCCGTGTCCTTGTCCATGGCCTGCTCAGAGAAAGCCCGCAGCGCACCTTCCTGGTCAAAGAACAGACGCCACGCCCGAGACAAAAACCGGTACAGGCCGGAAACACCATCTGCGTCCCAGGGCTTCACTTGGTCGAGCGGCCCCATGAACATCTCATAGAGTCGCAGCGTGTCAGCCCCAAACTCCGAGACCACGTCGTCGGGATTGACCACGTTGCCGCAGCTCTTCGACATCTTCTCGATGGTGACCCCAAGCTCCTCGCCCGTCTCGGCATGCACCGCCTTCTCGCCCTGCCGTTTGACGTCGTCGACATGCACGTAGGTGCCCTGGGCATCCTTATATGCATAGCCCAGGATCATCCCCTGGTTGAAGAGCTTCTGGAAGGGCTCGGGCGTCGACACCACGCCCGCATCGAACAGCACCTTGTGCCAGAAGCGCGCGTACAACAGGTGCAAAACAGCATGCTCGGCGCCGCCGATGTAGAAGTCGACAGGCATCCAATAGCGCTCTTTCTCCGGGTCTACCAGCGCCTCATCGTTGTGCGGATCGATGTAGCGCAGGTAGTACCAACAACTCCCCGCCCACTGTGGCATGGTGTTGGTCTCGCGGCGCGCAGGCAAACCCGTCTCCGGATCTTCGGTCTGCACCCACTCCTGGATCGCGGCCAGTGGGCTCTCCCCCGTACCCGTCGGCTGATAGCGCTCCACCTCGGGGAGGGTAATGGGCAAATACTGCTCGGCGAGCGCCTTGTGCTCGCCATCCTGCGTCCAAATCACCGGGAACGGCTCGCCCCAGTAGCGTTGCCGGGAGAAGAGCCAGTCCCGAAGCCGATAATTGATCGTCTCCTGACCCTTGCCTTGCGCCTCGAGCCAACGGCTCACCTGCTTCTTGCCCTCGGCGACGCTGAGCCCATCGAAGTCGCCGCTGTTCACCATCACGCCATCGCCATCCCAGGCCGCCTCTGCCACATTGCCGCCGCTGATGACCTCGACGATGGGCAAATCATAGCGCTTGGCGAAGTCCCAGTCCCGCTGGTCGTGCCCCGGCACCGACATGATCGCACCCGTGCCATAAGTGGAGAGCACGTAGTCGGCGATCCAAATGGGAATCTCCTTGCCATTCACCGGATTGACGGCGTAGGCACCCAGAAAGACGCCCGTCTTCTCGTGGCTCAGGTCGGTGCGCTCGAGCTCGCTCTTGCGCGCTGCCTCGGCGCGATAGGCCTGTACCGCCTCTCGCTGCGCCTCCGAGCAGAGCAGCTCGACCAGCGCGTGCTCCGGCGAGAGCACCACGAACGTGGCGCCGAACAAGGTGTCTGGTCGTGTGGTGAAGACCCGCAGCTTGGCGTCGTGTCCACTCACCCCAAAATCGACCTCGGCACCGACCGAGCGGCCAATCCAGTTGCGCTGCATGGCCTTGATCTTCTCGGGCCAATCGAGCAGCTCCAGATCGTCCAGCAAACGTTGGGCATAGGCTGTAATGCGCAACATCCACTGGCGCATCGGCTTTCGGATCACCTCGAAGCCGCCCACCTCGGACTTGCCGTCAACCACCTCTTCGTTGGCGAGCACCGTGCCCAGCGCCGGACACCAATTGACCGGGGCCTCCGCCACATACGCCAAGCCGCGTCGATAGAGCTGGAGGAAGATCCACTGGGTCCACTTGAAGTACTTCGGATCGGTGGTGTCGACCTCACGATCCCAGTCGTAGCTGAAGCCCAAAGACTTGATCTGACGACGGAAGTTCGCAATGTTCTTCTCGGTCGTCGCGCGCGGATGCACACCATGCTTGATGGCATACTGCTCGGCGGGCAAGCCGAAGGCATCCCAGCCCATGGGGTGCAGTACGTTGAAGCCACGCATCCTCTTGTATCGCGCAATGATGTCCGAAGCGGTGTAGCCCTCTGGGTGACCGACGTGAAGACCCGTCCCCGACGGATAGGGGAACATGTCGAGGATGTAGTACTTCGGCTTCTCCGAGATATCCTCGCAGCGAAAAGTCTTGTTCTGCTCCCAGTATTGCTGCCACTTCGGCTCGATCAGCGAAGGATTGTAGCTCGTCATCTGTTCTCTCCCTAAGCGCCGCCTGACGCGGCCGCGGCAAGCTAGCATAGCCGCGGGCACGGAGCAACGACGACGCAACGCCGATTTCTTGTCGATTGGGCGCTTGACCCGCTTTCCCCAACTTCTTGTCGATTGGGCGCTTGGCCTGTTCCACCAACCTGGAGCACAGCGTCCCGAAGAAGAACCATCCGAAACTTCACAATCCGCTGGCAAGCTGCGAAAAGACCTCACGAAATCTGGAGCCCCCGAGCACGAGGGCTCCAACGACGTGCGAGGACCCACTCGTCCGCCGATGCTCGAGGACGACATGAACACACTGCACTCGCTCGCTGACCGCTGGCCGCGCTTGCTGCTCTGGCTCCTAGCCCTGAGTCAGGGCCTTGCCCCCCTCCCATCGTTCGCGCAAGACCTGGATATCGAGCAGTTCGACCTCGACGAGCTGCTCGACACTCAAGTCAGTGTCGCCACACGCTCCAAGAGCGTCGCCGCACGCGATGCGCCGGGAATCGTCACCATCATCACCCGCGAACAGATTCAACAAGCCGCTGCACGTGACCTCATGGACGCCCTCTCGATGGTTCCTGGATTCGACTTCGGCGTCGACACCTTCGGCTCCACCCTGCCTGCGGTGCGCGGCCTCTGGGCCGCCGAGGGCAAGGTGCTCATCCTCATCGATGGACACGAGCTCCACGAAAACATGTACCTCACCACGCCGCTCGGAAACCGCATCTCCATGGACTGGGTCGAACGCATCGAGCTCGTTCGCGGCCCCGGGGCCGCCATGTACGGTGGAGCCGCAGAATACGCCGTCGTCAACGTCGTCAGCCGCAAAGCCAACCACTACTCAGGTCTCGCCGTGTCTGCGAGCTATGGTCAGTTCCTCGATGCTTGGAGCAGTGGAGAGGCCAGCTTCGGCGACGCCTACGCCCGCCGTAGCTTGAGCCTCTCTGTCGCTGAGCAGCTCGCTCAGGGCGAGCTCTCCTTCTATGCCCACCTGCACGCGGGCCAAGGTCAACGCAGCGACCAAGTCTACACCGACTACGAGGGAAACAGCTATCGCATGCTGGGCCAGTCTTCCCTCGACCCACTCGCCCTCAACGCAGGCGTCGAAAGCGAATCCTGGTTCCTGCGCTACTACCTCGAGCGCTATCACCTCACACAACGGGACGGCTACGACCTCGCCTTGCCCCGCGCCTTCGACGCCGACATCCTGCAGTCTTCTCTGATCGCCGGAACGCACTGGCAGGTTCACCCCGATTGGCGCCTCGAAGCCGAGCTCAGACACGGCTGGCAGCGCCCCTGGCGAACCGTAGATCCCGCCTCGCGCGAGCTCGACGGCATCTACTTCGACCCGCTGGTTCACCAGTTCAACGCACAGGTCCAGACCCACTGGGACGCAGTGGAGCAACTGAAGCTCACCGCCGGAGTCGCCTACAACCTACAACATGCATCAGAGCCAGAATACGGATTTGCAGACCCTGAGCAGCCAGAAGTCTATCGCGAGGAGGTCACGTTCCACAACCTCGCCACCTGGCTGCAAGCCCTCTTCGAGCACCCCTGGGTCAACATCTCTGGCGGCCTCCGCTTCGAGCTCCACTCACAGTTTGGCGAGTCCTTTGCCCCACGCCTCGCCCTCTCCCGACGCTTCGGCGAGCTGCACGCCAAGCTCCTCGCAAGCCAAGCCTTCAGGGTCCCAAGCCTGATCAACCTGGGCCTCAGCCCAAACCTGCAGTCCGAACGCAGCACCGCCTTCGAGCTCGAGCTCGGCTATCAAGCCCGTGACGACCTGTACTTCGCCATCAGCGCCTTCGACATCAGCACCAACGAGCCCATCCTCTACTTCTACGACAGCGACAACGACACCGAACAATACGTCAACGGAGAAAGCCTCGGCAGCAGCGGCTTCGAGCTCGAAGCCCGCTTCCGCCGCCCTAGCCTCTCGGCCTGGGCATCCTACGCCTTCTACACACCTGCGCTGCACGATGGTGACGAGCGCTTCCGCGTCCCCGGCCACGACGACCAGTACCTCGGCTTCTCCCCCCACGTGCTGCGCGCCGGAATCGACTACTCCCTACTCGAATCCATCGACCTCCACCTCGACGCGCGCCTCCACTCACCTCGCCACGCCATCGACGGCTACGACGAAAACGAGGAGCCGAGCTACCGCAAGCTCGACACTCAGCTTGCCCTCAACGCCGCCATCAGCTTCCGAAAGCTCGGCATCGACGGGCTCGGCCTGCGACTGAGCGGACATAACCTGCTCGGCGCAGCGCTCGACTGGGTTCAACCCTTCGATGGCGGCCACGCCCCGCTGCCCTCCCCTGCGCAAGAAGTGACGCTGCACCTCAGCTTCGAAACGCCCTGAGCAGCACCGCGAAAGCCCAGAGACACGCTCGTGAATGGCGCACCGGCCGCGGCTCGGACCTTACCTTCGTCCCCAACAGACTGTAAGCTCAGCCTTCTTTGTGCGATGCTCGTCTCGTGAGCTTCGAGTGGTTTCGAGGAGGAAGCATGAAACGTCACGCCATCAGTATCTGGATCATCATGGGCCTCGCCGCCTGCGCCGGCTCAACAAAGGAGTCCCAGGTCGCAGTGGGATCCAACAACGCAAGCGTCGAAGAGCAGGAGCAACTCCGTGTCAACGAAGGCCCCGTCAACACCACCACCAAGTCCCCTGAAGTGGTGAAAGTCTCTGGCGATGATGAGCTCGATCAGGCGGTGGTCTTCATCGAGCCAGAGGAAGCCGATTACAGCGCCCCTCCAGCAGACCCTCGGCCAGAGCCAAAGCCCGTCGAGGTCAAAGACAACCGCAAGGCGACCGGAGGCTCCAAGGGTGAGGCGAAGCCCAGCTCAACAGCCGACGTCGGCGGCCGTGACTACGGCAGCGGCGACGGCTCCAAGACCTCCAACCCCTCCAAACCCAAGGTCAAAGAAAGCAAAAAGAAGGACAAGGTCGCCACCGGCGGGGCTGAGACCGAGGTCAGCATCGACGAAGAAGAAGAAACTGCCGCCGCGCAGGACCCCACAGCCGACCAGGAGTACCAGCGCAAAGGCTGGACAGACTACCAAGCCGAAGCCAAGAAAGTGGGCAAGGTCTACACCGAGCCAGGCCGCTTGCCCCATTTGCAGGTCGCCTTCCTCGACCCCAACATGGTCGACACCCTCGGCGAAGACAACAACAAGCTGCCGCTGGACCACACCCACGTCGAAGCGCGCATCGTCGGCCCAGTGGCCAAGGTCGTCGTCAAGCAGAAGTACCGCAACCCCTTCGACAACGTCATCGAAGCGGTCTACATCTTCCCCCTCCCCGAGAACGCCGCCGTCAACGGCATGCGCATGACCATCGGCGACCGCGTCATCGAGGGCGTCATCAAGAAGCGAGCCGAGGCGCGCGCCATGTACGAGGAAGCCAAGGCCGCCGGCAAGGTCGCCGCGCTGCTCGAACAAGAGCGCCCCAACGTCTTCACCCAATCCGTCGCCAACATCGCCCCGAAGAGCAAAATCGACATCGACATCCGCTACGTCCAAGACCTCTCCTACGACTCCGGACAGTACGAGTTCGTCTTCCCCATGGTCGTTGGACCTCGCTACCTGCCCGAGGGCAGCAGCGCCGACGCCGCCGCCATCAATCCTCCCGTCCTCGCCCAGGGCGATCGCTCGGGCACGGACATCTCCCTCGAGCTCAAAGCCGACGCCGGCGTTCCCATCCTCAACTACGAGGTGCCCACCCACGACGTCGACGCCAGCCTCGATTCCCGCGGTCATCTGGCCCTCGCCTTGGCCACTTCGGACCGTATTCCCAATCGCGATTTCGTGCTGCGCTACAAGGTCGCCTCAGAAGAGCTCCAGACCTCCGTCCTGAGCGAAACCGTCGACGACCAGGGTTACCTCACACTCATCGTCCAGCCCCCGGACGCCGACATCAATGCCCTCGTCGGCACCCGAGAGGTCATCTTCCTCGTCGATGTCTCTGGCTCCATGCGCGGCGTACCCCTGTCGATGAGCAAGGAAGCCATGGTCGATGCCCTGCGTCGGCTGCGCCCCGTCGACACCTTCAACATCATCACCTTCGCGAGCAGCACCACCAAGCTCTTCAAGGGCGCGCGCCCGGTCAACCAGAAGAACCTGCAGCACGCCAGCGAGTTCGTCGAAAACATGGAGAGTGGCGGCGGAACCCAAATGGTCGACGGCATCAAGGCCGCGATCGAAGCCAGCATCGACGCCAACATGAACCGCATCGTGGTGTTCATGACCGACGGCTACATCGGAAACGAAGACCAAGTCCTGCAGGTCCTCGCCGAAGGTGTCGAGAGCACCAAGAAGCAAGGTGCTACCCTTCGCCTCTTCGCCATGGGCGTGGGCTCGAGCACCAACCGCTACCTGATCGACGGCGTCGCCGACGTCGGCAACGGAAACGCCAGCTATACCCTCAACCGAGAGTCCCCAACCCGCACCGTCGACGCCATCTTCTCCATCATCGACAAGCCCATCCTCACCGGCGTCGAGCTCGACTTCGGCAAGCTCGACGTCGAGCGCGTCTACCCCAGCACCCTGCCCGACCTCATGGCCAGCCGGCCGCTGGTGATCCACGCCCGCTACACCAAGGGCGGAAAGGGAAAAGGGAAACTCACCGCCAAACGAGGCTCCGAGAGCGTCGAGCTCAGCTTCGACCTCGACCTCTCCTCCAAAGCCGAGCACGATGGCGTGCTCGGCACCCTGTGGGCACGCCAGGCCATCGAACAGCTCGACCGCGACAAGCTCTACAGCTCGGACTTCCAGGCCATCGAAGAGGAAATCACCCAGCTCGGTCTGACCCACTCCCTGGTGACCGCCTACACCAGCTTCGTCGCCATCGATCACAGCCAGATCGTCGAAGGCGGCGGCACCCCCACCAAGGTCAAGCAAGGCGTCAGCTCGCCTGAAGGCGTCAGCGGTCAGCAGTGAGCCACACCCGCCCTTTCCGCCTGCTGCTCGCGCTGCCCGGCTTGCCGCTGCCCAACCGCAGCCCCTACGTCGGGCAGCTCTCCCTTGCCGCCTACGCCCTGCAGCTCGGTATGCAGGTGCGCTGTGTCGATGCCTCGGCCCTCGAAGAAGCCCAACTCCACGGCCTCGACGACGAACTGCGCCAATGGAAGCCCGATGCCATCGGCATCAGCATCTTCACCCAAAACGCACTCGAAGCCTACGCCCTCGCCCAACGTTGGCGCCGGCTGAGCCCACGCCTGCTCGCAGGCGGCCCACACGCCACCGCCTGCCCCGAGGAAGCACTCGCCCACGGCTTCGATACCGTGGTCTGCGGCGAAGGCGAAGCGGCGCTGCGCGTCTTGTCACAAGGTAGACTTTCCGCAGGCATTCACAGAGGAAGCGCGCCAATCGAGCTCTCGACGCTGCCTTTCCCACACACCGCCGTCTCCTGCTTTGACCACCCCTGGGGCGGCGCCCACGTGGCACGGCTGAGCAACGACGTCGTCAGTAGCCGCGGCTGCCCGGGACGCTGTCAGTTCTGCGCAAATCACGGAACAGGAAGAATACACCGATATCGCCCTTCCGAACATATCCTGCAAGAGCTGCTCGCCCTCGCCGCGCAGACCCAGAGCCGCTTCTTCAGCTTCCTCGATGACGCCTTCAGCGCCCGACGTGTACGAGCGCTCGAGCTCTGCGAACAACTCGCTGGCCACAACTTCAGCTTTTCTGCCAACGTGCCCCCTTGGTCGCTGCGTTGCTCCGACTTTGCGCTGCTGGCCAGGGCATGCCGGGCGGTCGCCATCGGCGTCGAGAGCGGCGATCAGGAGATCCTGCGCCGCTTTGGCCGCCCACTCGGGCTGCAGCGCATCGTCCAGGTGGTGCATGCCGCCTACGACGCGGGACTGCAGGTCACCACCAACTGGATGGTCGGATTCCCAAATGAGACAGAGCGCGCACTCGAAGCCACCCTGACATGCATGTCGCAGCTCGCCGCGGTATCGACCTTCATGAACCCTGGCGGCGTGCTCGTCCCCTATCCGGGGACCCCTGTCTACGAGTCCCATCACCAACGCTTTGGTTTTAGCCGCTGGTGGCTCGACCCTTCGCGCCGCCCGGCCCCACAACTCGAGATGAGCCACGATCCAGCCCTCGAGCTCGACTTTTTTCGCTACTCCTCAAGCCAGCGCGCGCTCATCCAGCGCATCGTCGCCTTCAAAGCAGCGCACAACGAAGCGCGCATCGCAACCCTGCGCGCCTCTCGCTGACCCCCAGCCGATGCGCAGTGGCGACGCCAGGAATCGGCGCTTGTTGACAGCAGGCTCACATTCCTTACCCTGTCGCCGCAGCGTGGGAACGCCGACAGACGGGTCTGCAAGGACAGCTCGCCGGTCGGGGCTTCGCGCCTGTCAAGGCTCTTGGACTTGGACTTGCATGTCGGCCCGTACGCCTGCAAGCCTGCTTGCGACACGGCGATGTCAAACCCTGGTCCACAGCAAGAGGAAAGCACAGTGTCCGATGCCACCGTCAAGAGCAACGTGCTCGTCCAAGTCATCGACAGATTACGCTCCCCAGAGATGATGCGCTTCGTCAAGTTTGCCATCGTCGGCGGCTCAGGTGTTGTCGTCAACATGGGCGTGCTCTGGTTCGCAAAGAATTTTCTCTTTCATAACATGACCTTGTCGAGCGCTATCGGCTGGGCAGGCTTCCTCGCCATCGCGGTCTCCATCGTCACCAATTTTCTGCTCAACGACGCTTGGACCTGGGGTGACCGGCGACAACTCGGCCTGACGGCGTTCACGACGCGCTTCGGAAAATATGTCATGGTCGCCTCCATCGCTGGCGTGGTGCAGTGGCTGGTGCTGCAAGGCTTGGTTCAGCTCGGATTGCACTACCTGCTGTCCAACATGGTGGGCATTGGCGCGGGAATCTGCCTGAACTTCTTCCTGAACAACTGGTGGACCTTCCGCGCGCGCCCCGACGCCACCTAAACGCGTGGTGGTTTAGGGAACAGCGATTGCGCTTGCTCCTTGCTTGAACGAGCGCTTTCCGCCATGATCACTGCTCGCCCAGGAGCGTGTTGAAGGCGGCTCCCCGGCTGGCCACCAGCTCGCCCCATGGGCATACCTTTTCGACGCCTCCCGCGCCATAAGACGCCTACCGCGCTGACCACTTCTGACCATGGAGCCAGGGATGAGAGCCAAAGCCTTCGTCCAGTTGCCTTGCGTCTCCAAAGCCAAAGCAGCTTTGCTCGCTGTCGCCCCCCTCATACTCGCACTCGTTGTCCCATCTGCTTTCTACGGCTGCGATGATGATCCCAAGCGTCCAGGCCCCGAGCTCGACGCGAGCCCCGATGTCGAGCCGGACAGCGATGTCGTCATTCCCGGCGGCAACCGCGCCCCGGTCATCTCGCGCATTGGCAACCGCAAGGCGCGCATCGGCAAGCTCTTGGAAATCGAGCTCGAAGCCACCGATCCCGATGGCGACGCGCTGAGCTTCACGGTCTTTGGCAAGCTCCCAGAAGACGCAAAATTCTCAAAGGAAAGCCATCGCTTCGAATGGACCCCCGAGGAGAAGGACGCTGGCGAGGTGCTGCTGCTTACCTTTGCAGTGAGTGATGGAGAGCTCGACGACCGTGAGACCATCCAGATTCGCGTCGTCAGCGATGACACACAGAGCCCACCCCAGCTGGAGTCCATCGGAGATGTCTTTGCGAGCCCCGGCGAAGAGCTGCGCCTTCAACTGCAAGCCAGTGACGAAGATGGAGACCCGCTCAGCTTCACCGCACAAGGTCTCCCAAGCACGGCGAGCTTCGACACTGGCTCAGGGCTGATGCTGTGGACCCCTGAAGACTCTGACCTGGGCAGCAGCTTCGACGTCGTCTTCAGCGTCACGGATGGTCAGGCCACGGCATCGATCGACGTGCGCATCATCGTCGAGGAGGTGCGCTTCGGCATTGATGATCTCCCGCCCCAGTCCGTGGTGCTGGGTGAGAAGCTCTTGCTTCGCCTGCCCATCATCAACCCCGATGACTGGCCATACACCTGCGCGATGAACAGCCCCCCAAGAGATGGAGCCAGCTTCGTCGACTGCACCTTGCGCTACACCCCCACCGACCCTGCACTCGTCAACACCACCGTCGACTTCATCTTTAGCGTTGAGGCGCAGGGCTATAGCTGGTTGCGACGGGTCACGGTGTCCATCGTCCCGGCTCAGGTCGACTGTGTCCCCGACGCTTTCGAGAGCAACGACAGCCCCGACTCGGCCTCCTCGCTCAGCGCCGGCTCTTACGATGAGCTCAGCGTCTGTGGTGACGAAGACTGGTACGCGATAAACCTCGAGGCAGACCAGAGCCTCACCGTCGAGCTGCTCTTCGAGCATGGCCCCAGCTCGGATCTCGACCTCTACCTCTACTCGCCCTCTTCAGAGTCTCCCGTGGCCGTTAGTGACGGCTCGGTCGACGGCGAAAAGGCCACGGTCCCGCAGACCGAGGCAGGCGAATACCTGATCAGGGTCTTCGAGTTCTCCGATGCGTCAGCGAGCTACGCCATGCAGCTCAACGTCGGCGGCGCGAGCTGCGTCAACGACCCTCAAGAGCCCAACAATACCCGCAGCGAGGCCTGGCCACTGGGCGCGGACGCCCTGCTCTGGGTCGAGGACGGTATGCTCTGCCCTGGCGAGAACGACTGGTTCGCGGTGCAGCACGACAGCGATGGTGCCTTCGCTGCAACCTTGGTTTTCGATGCCAACGCAGGGGACTTGGACCTCGAGCTCTTCGATGCCCAAGGGACGCTGGTGGCTTTCAGCAGGCGCCCATCGGATCTCGAAGAAATCGAGCTGGCCTCTCTGCCGTCCGGCACCTACGCGCTCCGGGTCTACGGCTACCAAAACGCCTCCGCAGAATACGTCCTCGAGGTCGAACAAGGGGGTGAGCAAGCCTGCGAGGCCGACACCTTCGAAGACAATGATGACCCCGGCTCCGCCGCTTTGCTCACGCTAGGCCAATACAGCGCCAGCTTCTGTGGTGACCCCGACTATTTCTCAGTGCCCTTCGAGCCACTGCAGCGCCTCAGCATTCGGACCACATGGAACACAGGCGGAGCGCTTCGCTTCTCCCTCCTCAGCGCCAACGGCGCCGTGCTCTTGGCCGACTCTACGCCCATTCCCAATGGTGCTGAGCTCATCCATGACAACGATGACAGCCAACGCACACTGTTGCTCGAGATCGCCGACGGAAACCTCGGAACAGAATACAACCTGGAGGTCGCTGCCGTCGCCCCGCCCTGTGACCCGCTCTCCTGTCCTGCAGGCGAGGTCTGCAACGACAGCGCCGTCTGTGTCACTGAGACCTGCAGCCTCGATGCGGACTGCCCAAGCGAGTACCGCTGCCGCCAGGGGCATTGCGTCAACCCCTGCTTCGTCCAATCCGACTGCCGCAGCCAACTCGGCTACGCTTGTCGGCTGCTGCAAGTCACCGATGTCGTGCCCTTCTGCGCACCAAGTGGCACCGGCAACTCGGGCTCGGCCTGCGAAAGCATGGCAGATTGCTCAGAGAGCCTCGCCTGTTTGCAAGGCCCCTCTTTCCCCAACGGCACCTGCGCCGCCATCGGCTGCTCCTCGGATGCCGATTGCGACTTCGACAGCACCTGCATCGAGCAGAACAACGCGCCGTTGTGCCTGACCTACTGCTTCGAGAACGGCGACTGCCGAGGCCCCGAGGGCTACCAATGCCTGCCTCGGCCCGCCACCGACGGCAGCGGCAACATCGAGGTCTGCATCGCCCCTTGAGCGCGCCAGTCCGAAGCATTCGAGAGCGAACGAATGCTATCGAAGTCTGTCCCGCAGCGTGCTACCTAAGAAGCGAAAGGGGTGCTCCCGACCAGGAGTGGCACCCCAGCAGTGCGGAGCGCACGTGTCGCAGCGGCGCCTGCTCGTGACAAGCCCATTCCCCTTCGCATCGGGCAGCCCCTGATGAGCCGCTTCTCCGTCAAAATTTACGCCGTATTGCTGATCATGGGTGCGGTCCCACTGCTGGCCTCGGCGCTGCTCATCAGTGAGGTGCTGACCTTCAACAAGGACCTTCAGGACGAGGCCTTGGAGACGCTCAACGACGTCGCCCTCTTCCACCGAGCGTGGGCCCAGGCCGAAGGAGAGCGGATCAAACTCCTAGGCCAATTGCTGCGTTCTGCCCCCGAGCTGAACACGTTCACCGCTGACTCGGAGCCATCACGCCGCAGGGCAAAGGCCTTCCTCGAGAAGCAGATTGGCCTCTACCCCGTGCTCTACCGGGCCGAGCTCGTCGATCGCGAAGGCAAGGTTCTGGTTGACGTGCAACCCACCGGCCAGCCTCGGCTCGACCAAGTCAAAGTCCGCACCCGCACCTGGGCGCTCGGCGCGCCAGCCCCTGAGCCCAGCCTGACGACCCACAGCGCGCCTCGAACGGGCACAGCCTTGCGCCTGCCCGACACCTTCCCAGGCGACGAAGGCAACGCCAACGCCGACTATTCACTGCGCCTCACCTTCGGTATCGAACGCGCCCTCAGTGACCGCTATGACGCCCTCGGCGAGCGACGCCAGCTGCACCGCGGCCTCTCGGCCTTGGCCGAGGAAGAGGAGGGCTCGCTGTCCTCGGTCTACCGAAATTTCTATTACATCATGCTGGCTTTGGTGATCGTCCTGACCATCGCCTTCGCCCTCGGCATCACCATCCCGCTCGGACGTCGCGTGGGCCGGCTCGCGCAAGCCACCGAGCGCGTGGCCAAGGGCGACCTCACCATCGAGCTTCCAATCAGCGGTGGCGACGAGCTCTCCCGACTCTCCAAGCAGTTCAACAGCATGGTCGTCGATCTCCGTGAGGCCCGGCGAACCCACGCCTACGTCGAGCGCATGCGCGCTTGGCAAGAAGTCGCCCGCCGACTCGCCCATGAAATCAAGAACCCCCTCACCCCACTGCTGCTCGCCATCCAGCAGCTCGACAAGACCTTCGACAAATACCGGGAACAACCCGAGCGCTACCGCCAGGTGGTCGACGACGTGGTCGAGATCGTCACCGAGGAGGTCCAGACTCTCCAGAAGCTCGTCAAAGATTTCAGTGAGTTCGCACGACTCCCTGCGCCCGACCCGCAACCCAAGGACGTGCGCGCCTTCATTCGTCACACCCTGCAGTCCAACCCGCAGTTCGACGAGCGCGCCCAGATCGAACTGCTCGAAGGCGAGCCCCTGCATGCAGCCCTCGACCCGAACCTCATGCGGCGCGTCGTGGTCAACATCGTCCATAACGCCATCGAGGCCGTCGAGGGCGCAGGAGGCAAGGCGCAGCTGCTCATCGCCGTGCGAAAGCACGAAGACATGGTCCGCGCGGTCTTTCAGGACAACGGCCCCGGGGTGAGCGCTGAACAAGAGGAGAAGGTCTTCGAGCCCTACTACACCACCAAGGCCACGGGAACCGGTCTGGGGCTGTCGATTGTACACAAAATCATGCTCGATCACGGAGGCGCAGCTCGCCTGTTCAACCGCAAAGATGGTGAGACAGGGGCCGAGGTTTGGCTCGACCTGCCGCTGTTGAGCGCCTCTAAGCTCGAAGAGCTCGAGCACAAGAAAGCAAGCGCAGACGACGCCCAGAACGAGGAAAGCCTTGGCTGAGCTGCACTGCTTTGCGCCTTGCCCATAGACCGACCTTAGAGAGGAGGGTGTCGTGTCGAGAATCCCCGCCCAGCGTAGCAGGCTGCTGCTCGAGCAGTTGCGACGCTTCGAGAGCCCCGTGCTGGCTCCTCCCGAGCTCCCTCCGGAAGAAGGCCCCATCGTCTGGGCCAGCGCTCGCGGCTGCCACGTCGAAGACGTCGATGGCCACCGCTACCTCGACGCAGGTGCCGCCTTTGCCGTCGCCGCCTACGGCCACGCTCACCCAGAGTTGGTGGCAGCGGTATGCGCCCAATCCCAGCGCCTGATGCACGCCATGGGAGACGTCTATGCGTCTGAAAACAAAGGTGCTTTCCTCGAGCGTCTAGCAGGCCTGCTGCCTGGCGATTTGGAGCAGAGCATCCTCGGTCTCTCCGGCGCGGACGCGGTCGAGGCCGCCATCAAGACGGCGGCCCTCGCCCGGCCCAACTGCCGCACCCTCGCCTTCCACAACGCCTACCATGGCCTCAGCCTGGGCGCCTTGGGTCACACTGCCTACCGCGACAGTTTTCGCTCGCCTTTTGCCGCGCGCCTTGGCTCGCGCATTTCCCACGCGCCGTACCCCTACTGCTACCGCTGTCCGATGGGCCTGCAGCACCCCGCCTGCGGTCTGGCCTGCCTCAACTATGTCCGCCACCTGCTCGACTCGCCCGTGTCGGGCTGCGAGGACGTGGGGGCGGTCTTGGTTGAGCCCATCCAAGGTCGCGGCGGCATCGTGATCCCGCCAGCTGGCTGGTTGAAACAGCTCGCCGAGCTCTGTGCCGAGCGTTCTATCTTATTGATTCTGGATGAGATTTATACGGGATTCGGGCGCACGGGAAGGCGCTTCGCCTGCGAGCATGAAGGGGTCGTCCCCGACCTCATCTGCCTGGGCAAAGCCATGAGCGGTGGCTTCCCGATCTCGGCGGCGGTGGGCACGGTCGAGGTGATGTCGGCGTGGCGCACTGCGCCTGGGGAGGCCCGCCACACCAGCACCTTCTTGGGTCACCCTGTGGGCTGTGCGGTGGCGCTAGCGGCGCTCGAAATCTTCGAGCGCGAGCGCCTCGAACAGCGTTCAGCCCGCCTCGGAGCCTACCTGCTCGAGCGCCTGCGCAGGCTTGCCCCCGATTTTGCGCAAATTGGCGAGCTTCGAGGCAGTGGACTGATGTGCGGCGTGGAGCTCGTTTCTGACAAGGAGTCCCGAGCCCCTGCGTCCGAGCTGGCTTGGGAGGTGGTTTTGAAGATGCGTCGCATGGGCGTGCTGCTGCTCTCGTCGGGCAGCTATGGGAACGTGCTCAGCTTCACGCCGCCGCTGATCATCGAGGAGTCGGAACTCGACGAGCTGGTGATGGTCTTCGAGAGGGCCTTGCGCGAGGCGTTGGGATAAAAAAAGAGCAAGTGCAGCCCTTGACTATGATATGCTCAATGCTAGCATAACCCATGAGGCGAGCTGAGCTCGGGGCTCCGCGCTTCGCAGAACATCTCGGAATGAAAGGGCAATTTGCGCGCACGCTGGAATGACTGGAGCGCAGGTTGCGACCTTTCGTTGGAGTGGAAATGAACACGAATCCATCGTTACCTTTGCAGACCTCGGTCTCTCGGGCGAGCCGAATTGCCGAGCTCGAACAGCGTTTGCTTCCTCTGTTGGGTGAGCAAGCGTGGATACCCATGCGAGGGCTGCTCGACGAGGTTCTGCGTTTGAAAGCAGAGACGGGCGCACTGATTTTGGCCCACAACTATCAGCGTCCCGAGATCTTCCATGGCGTGGCAGATCTCACGGGTGACTCGCTGGCGCTTGCACAGCTTGCGGCGCAGAGTGAGTCGTCGCTGATGATCCTTTGTGGCGTCCATTTCATGGCAGAGACGGCGAAGCTGCTGAATCCGAAAGCGCGGGTGTTGATCCCAGACCTGCAGGCAGGTTGTTCGTTGGCTGAGTCGATTACTCCAGAGGATGTTCGGGCCTTGAGGGAGCAATACCCTGGGGTGCCTGTCGTGACCTATGTGAATACGTCTGCGGCAGTCAAGGCCGAGTGTGACTGTTGCTGCACCTCGGGTAACGCAGTCAAGATTGTGGAGGCCCTGGGGGCAGAGCGAGTGCTCTTCCTGCCCGACGAGTATCTGGGTCAGTATGTGGCGAGCCAGACCGGTGTGGAGCTGATCTTGTGGCGAGGTCACTGTGAGGTACACGAGCGCTTCACCGCGGCGAAGCTCGTCGAGCAGCGGGAGCGCTACCCGCATGCGCAGCTCTTGGCGCATCCAGAGTGCTCTCCTGAGGTCTTGGCGGCTGCGGACATGGTGGGCTCGACGGCTCAGATGGCTGACTACGTGAGCGTGCAACGGCCTGCTGAGGTCGTGATGGTGACGGAGCAGGAGATGGGCCGCAATCTCTCAGTGCTCCATCCCCAGACGCAGTTTCACGACCTCGCCTATGCCTGCCCCCACATGCAGTTGATTACATTGGAGAAACTCTTGATCAGTCTGCGTGATGGCTTGTACGAGGTCAGCATCGACGAAGACATTGCGTCACGGGCGCGTCGCTCGGTCAAGCGGATGTTGGAGCTTGGCCGTGGAGGCAAAGCATGAGCAAGACATCGGTGCTCGAGTCGGAGGTCTTGGTCCTTGGCGCGGGAGTCGCTGGCTTGTCGGCGGCGCTGGCCATGGGTGGGCGACAGGTGACGCTGCTCAGCAAGACCGCCTTTGGGAAAGGAGGCTCGACGCCCCTTGCGCAGGGGGGGATCGCGGCAGCGGTGGGTGCCGATGACACACCGTCCTTGCATGCCGCAGACACCATTCATGCTGCCGCAGGTTTGGCGGTGAGCGAGGTGGTAGAGGTACTCACCAGCGAGGGTCCGGAGCAGATCCAGCGTTTGTTGGAGCTGGGCACCCTCTTCGATAGGAGTGCCGATGGTGAGCTCTCGCTGGGTCGTGAGGCGGCACACTCGCGCCGGCGGATTTTGCATGCGCACGGCGACGCCACGGGCGCAGAGCTGGTCCGGGTCTTGTCCTTGGCGACAGCCCATGCACCCAATGTTCACATCGTCGATCACTGTTTTGCCTATGACTTGCTGCTCGATGATGGCGGTATCTGCGGCGTGGTGGCCACCTTGTCCAATGGCGAGGTGGTGCAGTTTCTAGCGCCAGCAGTGGTGATCGCCACGGGTGGTGTGGGGCAGATCTTCGCGCGCACGACCAACTCGCTGGAGGCCACCGCCGATGGTCTTGCGATGGCCGCGCGCGCAGGTGCTCGCCTGGCGGACGTGGAGTTCGTGCAGTTTCACCCGACGGCCCTGCACCGCAACCGCAACCCCATGCCACTCTTGACCGAGGCGCTCCGGGGGGAGGGCGCAGTGCTGCTGAACGAGCGAGCCGAGCGCTTCATGGTGGCAGAGCATCCCGACGCAGAGCTGGCACCACGCGATGTGGTGGCGCGTGCGATCTGGCGGCAGCAGAGCGCAGGAGCTCGCGTGGTACTGGATGCAAGCCGTCAGGTAGGCGAGCGTTTTCCGCAGAGATTTCCGACAGTTTGGTCTATCTGCCAGGACGCCGGTCTGGATCCCCGGCGCGAAGGCATTCCCGTCTCGCCAGCGGCGCATTATCACATGGGCGGCATCGACGTGGACCTACAGGGTCGCAGTTCGCTGACGGGTCTCTGGGCTTGTGGCGAGGTGGCAGCGACGGGGGTGCACGGCGCCAACCGATTGGCGAGCAACTCTTTGCTCGAGGGCTTGGTGTTTGGGGCGCGAGTGGGCCGTGACCTCGAATCGAGCACGCTGCGACGCGCTCGCGTCACTGGCATGCCATCTCGGGCTTGCCAACGCTGCAGCCATGAGGCAGGGCAGACCCGCGAGGCGCTGCGCGAGCTGATGTGGTCGAGCGTTGGGCTTCTCCGTCACGAGCGAGGGATGGAGAACGCTCTGATGGTGCTCGAACGAATGGCGGACCAAGTCTCGGAGCGCGATGGCGAACTGCTGAACATGATCCTCGTTTCACGTCTGATCACGGAAGCTGCATTGGCGCGGCGTGAGAGTCGAGGCGGGCATTACCGTGAGGACTATCCATCGTCCGCGGAGCATGGCGCGCGTCACATCTTCGTGGCGGTCGCCTGAGCGCTACATTTGGGGAGCGCAACACATTTGGAACTCGAAGCATAGCGAAGGAATGGCGCTTCGCAACGAACGGTTGACAAGATGGGCAGCAAGTTCCTAGGGTGAGATCATCGCCTGAGCGTCTTCGGCTGTCGTCTCAGGTCTTGACGGAGCGTTGGCAGCAGATGAGTACGCCCTTCTATCCGCCACCCACCCCGAGTGCGGTCCAAGTTCGAAAAGCGCCCCGAAGTGGTGCTCTGATTGCTTTGATTGCGCTGGTGGTGCTTTGTGGTGTTGCAGCGGTATTGCTTGCGCTCTTGACCATGGGCGAACAGCAGGCCACGGAGAGTACCGCTGAAGCGAGTGATACGCCAACGCGGGTGGCTGCGGTACCAGTAAACGAGAAACCGCCGACGATCGCCGAACCGCTGATTGAGCCACTCCCCGATGAGACAGCAGGGGACGTGTCGGTCAGCATCGAGACCACGCCTCCTGGAGCCGAGGTCTTTCGTTCTGGAGAATCTGTGGGTGTCACGCCCGTGCGCACCCGTCTTCCTCGACGCGCTGAGGCCGAGCGGTGGCAACTCTTCCTCGACGGCTATGTGGTCGAGGAGGTGGAGGTGAGCCTGGATGCCGATTTCCACAGTGAGCTCATCCTGAAGCCGCTCGCCGCACCCGTGCAACGCCCGACGCCAGCCACCAATGTTGAGCCTAGCCCCAGCACTGAGCCTGCAGTGGCCAAAGCCGACGAGAAGAATACCGACGAGAAGAAAGGCGGCGACAAAGACGGCAAAAAGTCTGGCGGCAAGAAGGGTGGTGACAAGAAGCCGCCCAAGGAAGAGATCCGCACCGTGATCTCGGGCACCACAGGCGCATCCATCCCCGACTAAGTCCGAGCGCCCGGGTCTCGATGCAAGCATCACACGCTTTCTCTCTTGACAGCGCGGGGTCATGCGTGCCACCTTAGCGCGCCTTCGCGTGCTGGTCGGGCAAACGCCTCGACCGCCGGGTAGCTCATCGATGCCGATACGGAGCAAAGAAGATGAAACGCACCTATCAACCCAGCAAGATCCGCCGTCTTCGCAACCACGGTTTCCGCAAGCGCATGTCGACCGCTCAGGGCCGAGAGGTCATTCGTCGCCGCCGTCAGAAGGGTCGCAAACGCCTCGCTTCGACGACGCATCACAAGCTCTGAGCGACTCGGCGAGAGTCCTAGCTCCACGGCAGGGTGAGCGTTTTGGCCCCGCAGAGAAGCTGCGACGTAGTGCGGATTTCTCGCGAGTTCAGCGCGGTGGTCAGCGTCTGGCTGGCACCTTCATCGTCGTCGTGGGGCGGCGAGGAGCAGCACCGTGGACCCGGATCGGATTGACGGTAAGCCGGAAAATTGGACCGGCGGTGCTACGCAACCGCGTCAAACGCCGCCTGCGGGACGTCTTTCGACGGAACAAGATGGCGTTCTTCGCCTATCTCGACGTGGTCGTCATCGCACGAAGCGGCGCGGCCAACGTCGATTACGCGTCTTTGCGCGACGAAGTCTTGCTGCTCATCGGCAAGTTGGGGAAGCGCTTGCATTTGAACACCATGCCGGAGAAGACGTGACCCAGGGTGCCAAGCCGCGAAGATGGCGTCGATTCCTGCTCGCTCCGTCGCTGCTTCTCATCCGTACGTACCAGCTCTTCCTCTCGCCGCTGCTCCCTCCTAGCTGTCGCTTTACGCCCTCCTGCTCGCAGTACGCCTTGGGCGCGCTCGCCGAGCATGGCTTCTGGCGAGGATGGTGGCTCGCGCTGCGCCGCATCGCTCGTTGCCATCCCTTCCATCCCGGCGGTTACGACCCGGTCCCTGCGTCGAGCCCCGCGCGTCTGCCTCCAGAGTGAACATGGAACCAACCAACAATCGGGGCATCCTCGTTGCGATCGTGCTTTCTGTTGGAATTCTGATTCTCTGGCAGTTCTTCTTTGCCGAGATGCCCGAGCCCTCTGCTCCGACGAGCAGCAGTGACGAAAGCGAAGTCAGCGAAGCGGACACGCAGGCGAAGCCCGAAACACAGCCAGCACAAGCAGCAGTCGATTCCGTCCCGACGCCCACCCCAAGCGCACAAGCCACCCAAGCCTCCATCGAGGCGAAAACGGCGAGCCTGCAGACGGACCATTTCTCCCTCACCTTGACCAATGTCGGCGCTCGCGCGCTGCAGTTCGAGCTCAAGGAACCCGATCGCTACGCCAATCATGGCGATTACCTCGCCCCGCTCAAGCGCAACGCCAAAGAAGGTGAGCTCCCGGCAGAGCTGCCCCTCGCCACCTATGCCAAGAGCCTAGGCCTCGATGAGACGTCCATGTTCGAGCTCGTCGACGCCACCGAAGACCAAGTCAAGATGCGCTGGACCAGCCTCGATGGACGGGTCAACGTCGAGAAGACCTTCTCCAAAGGCGACACCGACTACGCCATCAAACTCAACATGCGCATCGAGAACCGGGCCAGCGAGCGCCTCGAGAGCAGTGTGGCGCTCTCCCTCTACGGATACCAGGACGAAGACGAGGAACCGGGCTTCTTCTCTCCCGGCCGCCCCATCGCCGCCAAGTGCCTCACCGAGGACGACGTCGAGGATGTCTCTCTCGGCGATGATCCAGAGGAGTACACCCGGGAAGTCAAATGGATCGCCGTCGACGAGTCCTACTTCGCCTTCGTCGCTCGCCCCCTTGCAACTGCAACTTGCTCTTTGCAAAGCCAGAATCGCATGATTGCTGCGAGCCTGGAACATGACATCGATGTGCCGCCGATGGGTGAACAGGTCCTCGAGCTCGAGCTCTACCTCGGCCCCAAAGAGGACGCTTTTCTCAACGCCTTCGGACACGACATCGATCGCACCATCGACTACGGCTGGGTCGAGATCCTCGCCAAGCCCATCGCCTGGCTGCTTCGATGGCTGCACAGCATTCTGCTCAACTGGGGCTTGGCCATCATCGCGCTGACTGTGCTCATCCGCGGACTGCTCTGGCCCATCACGCAGCGCAGCCAAGACTCCATGATGAGGATGCGGGACATTCAACCGCAACTCAAGGAAATACAAGAGAAATACAAGAGTGATCCGCAGCGTCTACAAACCGAGCAGATGGCGCTCTTCCGCAAACATAACGTCAGCCCCTTTGGCTGCCTACCGCTGCTGCTACAGATCCCCATCTGGTTTGCCCTCTACCGCACCATCTACGTCACCGGCGGCCTGTACCATGCCGAGTTCGCCCTCTGGATCCACGACCTCTCCGCTCCAGATCCCTACTACATCTTGCCCATCATCGCTGGCGCCCTCTTCGTCCTGCAACAAAAGCTGAGCCCCACCACCATCACCGACGTGCGCCAGAAGGTCATCCTCACCATGATGCCGCTGGTCTTCGTCGTGGTCATGCTCTTCTTGCCCGCCGCACTCAACCTCTACATGCTCGTCAGCTCCGTCGTCGGGCTCGCACAGCTCCTCTACTCCCAACATCGCAACAAGAAGCGCGCCGCTGGGCAGAATCCCCCTCCCCCTTCCTCCCCCACGCCAAGCTCAGGCCGCGAGCGACGTTCGCGCAAAAGGGCCGCACAATCCGCTTGATGGAGATGCCATGAGAGCTCCCAACGACGCTCCTGACTCCTACCGACCACGCCGGCCTCGGCTGGACAGCCAAGAGGCCCAAGAGGCTGCCGACAAGGCCCGAGACCTCCTCGCTCGGCTGCTCGAGCTCAGTGGCTTTGACGTCAGCGTCGAAGGGCGCGCCGATCCCAAGGCCATCGTCCTCTCGGTTCGTGGAAGCGACGCCCCACTTCTGTTGGAAGGCAACCATGGCGCGCCAAAGCTCGCGCTGCTCGACACCTACTCGATGCTGCTGCGACGCATGGTTTTCGACAACGAACGCGACGCTGTGCCGATCATCATCGACGCCGACGACTACCGCATCAAACGCGTCGAACACCTGCGGTACCTCGCAACAACGCTCGGCGACAAAGCGCGCGCTGGCGTAAACCTGCAGGTTTTCGGGATGAACTCGGTCGATCGCAGGGCTGTGCACAAGCACGTCTCAGCATCGTTCTCTGACGTGCA
>JAVFAO010000049.1:19056-26358 GCA_034002465.1 Myxococcota bacterium | reverse complement strand
AGGCTCGCGCTCTGCGAGCGGCTCGCCCGGAAGGCTCGCGCTCTGCGAGCGGCTCGCCAGGGTGGCTCGCGCTCTGCGAGCGGCTCGCCAGGGAGGGTGTTTGTGGGGCACTGCCCCACACCCCGCCAAAGGGCTCGCCCTTTGGAATCCCT
The DNA here is from genome assembly GCA_034002465.1 of Myxococcota bacterium. Taxonomy (GTDB): domain Bacteria; phylum Myxococcota_A; class Bradymonadia; order UBA4248; family JAVFAO01; genus JAVFAO01. The sequence goes on along the minus strand of JAVFAO010000049.1, from coordinate 26,206 downwards.
TTTATTGACGTTTAGATACGCGAACGTTCTTGGAGCTGGCGTTGCGACGGATCAGCACCTGCGCTGCCCATTGACCATGCTCACCTCGCATGTCCTCACGCAACGACAACACTTCGAGATAGTCGCCGATCAAGTCGAGCTGTCTGTCACTCGGATCACCCCGCCAAGTCGTGATAGGGATCCCGTTTTGCGGGTTACACGCAAAGACCGACGGCGCATTGTCGACGATGACGATACTGCGCGGATCATTGCTGATGAGCTCGAGCGGTTTGTCGTACGGGTCTGCTCCTGGCACCGGCACGGCCAGGCGTCGGCACCGATCCCGACCCCAGATGGTCATCCAGTCGATGCCCAGGGTCTTGCACACCGACTCGACATAGATGGGTTGACCCGTGCTCCAGATGCGGCACTCCCCAAAACAGCTCCGCATGCGCTCGACAAACGACTGGACTCCTGGGCGCACCCTCACAAAACATGTCTGCTCGGCGATGAGCAGCTCGTGGTCGACCACTGGCGGTCTCTCCAGCGTCGAGTAGACCAGCGTCTCATCGAGATCCAGAACCAGTATCTTCACCAGATGCTCCGTCGGCGAGGTTGTGGCAAGGCGCGCTTCAGCTAGAGCTCGTCGGCAAAGCGACGATGCTCGTCTAGCATCTCCGCTCGCAATGCGAGCTTAGCATGAGCACCGTGCACGCTCTACTTTAGGGTGTTCGAAGCACGCTCGGTTGCAAACGACAGTGAGCGAAGGGCACGCATCCTCTCGACATTCCGGAGGAATTGTCGTTGTCGAGATGTCGGTGCCCGAGAGCGAACGAATCCAACGCGAACGAATGCAATCAACAACGACTTCGTCTGCGCCAGCGCTTGAGCCCCTGCAGGAACTGGCATAGGCTGCGAGGCAGGCTGTCGCTCGCTTTGCGCGCATCGAGCACGTGTCGCCAGATTCTTCGACCACGCTCGATGACGCTCCGATGAGGGCTCTCAGTCGCTAACTTGTTCGGACCTGGAGGAACGCATGCAGCTCAGTTTCCACGGCGCGGCGCAAGGAGTGACGGGTTCATGTCATCTGCTGGAGATGTGCGGCAAGAGAATCCTGATTGATTGCGGGATGTTCCAAGGCGAGCGCGAAATGATCGCCGAGAACGCGAAGTCCATGGGCTTTGACCCAGCCTTGATTGATGTGGTGGTGTTGACGCATGCACACCTCGATCACTGCGGTCGACTCCCGCTGCTCACGAAGTGGGGTTTCCGTGGCCCCATTTTCGCCACATCTGCCACGCGCGCCTTGGCCAAGGTGGTCTTGCTCGACTCCGCGCACATGCAAGAGGAGGATGCGCGGCGCTCCAACCGTCGCGCCTCACAGCGCAACGCCCGGCAATCGCAGCGACAAGAACTTGAGGGAGCAGGCCAAGCGCCCAATCGACAAGGACATTCTGAGCATCGGCAAGCCAGGCAGGAGCTCGAGCCTCTCTACAGTGTCGTCGATGCGCTCGATGCCATTGAGCTTTTTCGGCGGCGGCCCATCCACTATGGTCAGCGTTTCGAGCTTGCTCCGGACCTGACGCTGGAGTTCATCGACGCGGGCCACATCTTGGGTTCGGCCAGCGTCGTGATCGAGGGCAAGGAGAGGGGGAAGACGCGACGGCTGGTGTTTTCTGGGGATATTGGCAGCTCGAGTCGCCCCATCGTCAACGATCCGACGCCGCCGCCTGAGGCGGATGTCATCGTGATGGAGACGACCTATGGGGATCGCGACCATCGCGGCTTCGAGGACTCTGTCGAGGAGCTCTACGCGGCCGTCGGCGAGGCGCTCGAGCGCGGGGGAAACGTGCTCATCCCGACCTTTGCGCTCGAGCGTGCGCAGGAGTTGCTCGTCGCCTTCCGTTTGGGTATCGAGCAAGGCAAGCTGCCGCGTCATCTGGACATTGCGCTCGACTCACCGATGGCGATTTCGGCGACCGAGATCTATGCCCGTCACCCTGAGTTCTTTGACGTGCAGAGCACCGAGTTGGCGCGTCGTTACGGAGATCCTTTTTCGCTACCAGGACTTCGCTTCACCCGCGATGGTCAGCAGTCAAGAGAGCTCAACAGTGTACATCATGGGCTGGTGGTCTTGGCGGGCTCTGGGATGTGCACGGGCGGGCGGATTATGCATCATCTGCGGCACAATCTCTGGCGAGAGGAGTCGACGGTGATCTTGGTCTCCTACGCCGCGCCTGGGACGGTGGCGCGCAAGCTGATCGATGGTCATGACCGGGTCGAGCTCATGGGGCGCTGGGTGGACGTGAGGGCGAAGGTGAAGACGATCAACGGCTTCTCGGCGCATGCTGGGCGTTCCGAGCTCCTTCAATGGCGCCGTGCTGCTGGCAAGAATGGGGTGACCTACCTGGTGCATGGTGAAGACAGGGTGACCCAGTCCTTTGCGGAGGCGTTGCGTTCGGAGGGCTATGCCGTCGTGGATCCCGAGATGCATGAGAGCTACGAGGGCTGACGTTCTTGCATTCGTTTGCTATCATCGAATTCGGTCGATGTGCTGTGTGTCCTTGTCGTTGCGTCGACCCCCGCATGACCGTTGACTGTCGACCGAAGCTTGGGCTCGGGTGCCCAATGACGTCGGTGGATGTGCTGCTCTGTCGCTGACTTCTTGTCGATTGGGCGCTTGGCCTCTTTCCCCAAGTTCTTGTCGATTGGGCGCTTGGCCTGTTCCCCCAAGTTCTATGTCTTCAACGCCGAGGCAAGTGATGGCCAACGTGCAGCGCAATGATCCCTGCCCATGTGGCAGCGGAAAAAAGTTCAAGCTCTGTTGCTTGAACAAACCCTTGGCGGAGCTGGATGACGACCCAACCAGTTGGCCGACATGGAAGCTCTACGTCATCGCTCAGCTCATCATCATCGCTTTGTCGGCAGCCTTTTGGTACGCCCATTTCAACCGCACCGCACAAGTTGTTGGAGGCGTGGCGACCCTGGTTTTGGTGTTGTGGGCAGCGTTTCGCAGGCCGCCACCGGTGCGCACCGATGAGCCAGGCAAGCAGAGCCTGTTGATCAAGAAGTAGCAGCCACGGGGTGAAGACGCGCCTCGGTATGGCGCGGGATGCCTGCCCTTCACGAGAGCAAGTGCCTGAACCAAATAGAGATTCCCAAGGGTGAGTCTGTTGCCGAGGTGCGCGGCAGAGCACCACGACAACACACGTCGGAGGCGTAGTGTCGTTGCTCGCAACCCTCGGGTGTAAACGACTCTTCGCCATCCATGGCTGGGAATGCGTCGTTCACTGAGGCTTGCGATGACCCCCTTGGCGCAGCGCTGCGGCGACGAAGCTGGCGAAGAGAGGGTGTGGCGAGACAGGTCGTGACTTGTATTCCGGATGAAACTGGCAGCCGATGAACCAGGGATGCTCGGGGAGCTCGATGAGCTCGACCAGCTCGCCATTTGGACTAAGTCCGCTGAGCAGCATGCCAGCGGCCTCGAGTTGGCTTCGGAAAGCGTTGTTCACCTCGAAGCGATGCCGATGCCGCTCGCTGATCTCGGCGCGACCGTAAATCTCTTTGACCTTTGAAGCTTCGCTCAGGCGGCAGGGGTAGGCGCCGAGGCGCATGCTCGCTCCCTTCTCGCTGACACCGTGCTGGTCGGGCATCAGGTCGATGACTGGCTCGACGCTGTGCGCATCGCACTCGGTGCTACACGCATGGCTGAGGCCACAGCAATGGCGCGCGAACTCGACGATAGCCATCTGCATGCCGAGGCAGATGCCGAAGAAGGGGACCTGCTGCTCTCTGGCGTACTGGATGGCGATGACCTTGCCTTCGGTCCCGCGCACGCCAAAGCCGCCGGGAACGAGGATGCCGTCCACGTCTTCGAGCGCCTTGGTGCCTTGCTTCTCCAGATCTTCGGAGTCGATGTAGAGCAGCTCGACAGCGCTGTCGTTGGCCAGACCGCCGTGTCGGAGGGCCTCGTTGAGGCTCTTATAACTGTCCGTGAGTCCTACGTATTTGCCCACGACGGCGATGCGGGTGTGGTAGCTGGGGCTGAGCGCCGCGCGAGCGATCTGCTGCCACGCGTGCAGGTCGGGCTCTCGGCTCCAGATGTTGAGCAGTTCGGTGAGCTTGGCGTCGAGGCCTTGCTCATGGAACTCGAGGGGCATCAAATAGATGCTGGGCACATCTTTGGAGGTGAACACGCAGTCCTTGGTGACATTGCAGAAGAGGGCAATTTTGCGTTTGATGTCCTCGCTCAGCGGGACTGCTGTGCGACACAGCAAGATGTCGGGCTGGATACCGATCTGTCGCAGGGCGGCGACCGAGTGCTGTGTGGGCTTGGTTTTCACCTCGCCAGCGGTTGCGATGTAGGGGACGAGCGTGACGTGGATGTTGAGGGCGTCATTGCGCCCGAGCTCAACCCGAAGCTGTCGGATGGCTTCGAGGAAAGGCAGGCTCTCGATGTCGCCGACCGTGCCACCCACTTCGATGAAGACCAGATCGGCCCCTTTGGCGGCCGCTCTGATTGCGTCCTTGATCTCGTCGGTGACGTGCGGGATGACCTGCACCGTCGCGCCGAGGTAGTCGCCTCGTCGCTCCTTGCTGATGACCGAGTGGTAGATGCGTCCGCTCGTGCAGTTGTTGACCCGGCCCATGTGAACGCTGGTGAAGCGCTCGTAATGCCCAAGGTCCATGTCGGTTTCTGCGCCGTCATCGGTGACGAAGACCTCACCGTGTTGCAGAGGGTTCATCGTGCCAGGATCGACGTTGATGTAGGGATCGAGCTTGATGAAGCTCAACTTGAGCCCACGTGCTTCGAGCAGAGTGCCCATGGCGGCGGCGGCAATACCCTTGCCCAGTGAGGAGATGACGCCGCCGGTGACGAAGATGAACTTGGTTGGTTTGTTGGCCATGTCGAAATCTCGAAAAAAACAGTCAGCGTGCCAAGGCTTGCTATTGACGACAGCAGCAGCCATCGCCTCGATTACAGCGACCCAACGAAGCACCCATGAGGCTCGTTGCCTGTCCAGCTCTCACTAGGGCGGAAATCTGCGGACGGCCGTCTTCCCAATGGAGCGGAGCAGCTTGGGAAGAAAAGGGGAGCGTTCGCTCACAAGCGCCCTGCGGGCACCCTACAGAAAGGCGAGCGCCTCCGCCAGATCAGACGGCACGTTGAGCGATGGCCATGGACGGTTGGTCCAGCCATCGAGGGGCAGCATCTCGATGTGCCAGCCCGCTTCGAGCGCACGCAGCTGTTCGAGGCTCTCTCGCTGTTCGAGCTTGGAGGGCGGCAGCGAGGGAAACGCGAGGAGTGAGGCTGCTGTGTAGGCAAAGACCCCCACATGCAGGTACCACGGCCCATCACAGACGAAAGGGTAGGGAATGGGGCTGCGAGAGAAGTAGAGCGCGCGGCGCGCGGCGTCGAAGACCACCTTGACCTTGTGGAGTGAGCGAATCGTATTCAATTCGCAGTCGATACCATCATTGTCATTCTGTTTTTCCATTCGGTCGGTAGAGCTTAATGACCCTGTCATTGGGATACAAGGAGTGAGGATCTTTGAGGCGCTTCTCTTGCGCGCTTGGATAACAGACTCGATGGCCTCGATTGGAATACCAATCTCATCACCTTGCAGGTCGATGACCCATTGCTCACCGCGCCCCATGGCCGCATAGGCCGCTGCCACGCGTTCGCTGCCGCAGAGAAAGTGTTCGTCGCTCAAGTAGATCTCTCCGTAGCGCTCGGCGAGCTGAGCAATCTGTGGCGAGTCGGTGGCGGTGATCAGTCGTGCATGGAGTGGAGCGAGCTTGCGAAGCAGGTGTTCGATGGCTGCTTCGCCGTTCAACTCGACCAGCGCTTTTCCGGGAAAGCGGCGAGAGTCGAGGCGCACGGGGACGACGAGGAGCACCTCGTCTCGGTCTGAAGGTCTGTCGGACATCGTTGCCTCCGGCAAACGGTTGCACTCGCCGTTCTAAGTGCAACCAGAAGCAGAGCAAGTTCGGGACGCAGCAGCCGCGTGCCATCCTCGGCGCGCACCCTCGAGCTGCTCGGCGCAGCCTTCGGGCAGCTTGGCGACGATGCTCCGCTTCCTGGCTTCGACTTCACGCGCAAGTTCGCGCCTGAGAGCAGAATATCAAGGATGGCGAATAGACCTTGGCTTGGACTGTTTCATCGTCGCGGGCCAAGTCGCCAGAGCGCGCAGGCACGCTGTGTGTTGGTGTGGGAAGAGTTGCAGCCAGACGTGCTGCCAGCCAAGCGGGAAGTGAAAACGAGTTTGGGCCTCTGTCTCAGGCTTCGTCAAAGCATTCGTTCGCTCTCGGGCACCGACCTCTCGATAGCTGCAAATCCTTCGGATTGTCGAGAGGATGCGTGCCTTTCGCTCACCTTCGATTGCCATCTTGTTGCGCGCCATCCATGGCGCGCACCCTTCGGGCTTGCTTCGCAGCGAGTCCTCGCCTCCTGGCTCCGACTTCTTCGAAATCCACCTTTGTTTCAACTGCTTATCGGAAGTCGCGAGCGCTTCTGACGAGCCTGTTGGGCAGCCTCGGCGCTTGCCGTTGGCGAGCTACCCATCACCACGCGCTCAGTTCGAGCGGCCCATCGACCCGAGGCATCGATGTCTATCCCCAACTCCACGACAAGCCATTCGGGACTTCTCCCGAGAGAGAATGGGAAGGGCGTTCCTTCAGACGAGTCGATGTGCGTCGAGCTCGAGCGCCTCAAGCAGCGGGTGGATGAGCTGCTCTCCTTGGTGCAGCACCGTCGGAAGCGGCGGATCTGGGATTCGAAGGTTGACCTCCTGCTCTGCGCCTGCGGCGAGCAGCGTTTCGCGTTGCCCTTGCGGCAGGTCGAGAGCGTGTTGCCTGTCTGTGCGCTCAGCAGCATCCCCGAAGCTCCGGCATGGGTTTTGGGCAGCTTCGATTTGCACGGGGATGTGTTGATGGTGATTGACGTCGCCGCGCGGCTCTTTGGCACCCCGAGCGTCCTCAACGTCGAGCAGCTCCTGCTCATCTGCCGAGTTGAACGGGAGGTTGGTGGAACAGGCCAAGCGCCCAATCGACAAGAAGTTGAGGGAACAGGCCAAGCGGCCAATCGACAAGAAGTTGAGGGAACAGGCCAAGCGGCCAATCGACAAGAAGTTGAGGGAACAGGCCAAGCGGCCAATCGACAAGAAGTTGA